>JAAELW010000241.1 GCA_024226235.1 bacterium | reverse complement strand
TTCGGACGAGATGGTCCGCGCCTTCGTGTTGTGCGGGAAGCCCGACGCGATCCGCGAGCGCATCGAGCGAGCCTGGGGTATCGCCGACTCCCTTGTCGTCATTCCCCCCGCCTACGGCGTCGACCCCATGAAGATGATGAACTACCAGGCCGAGATCGCGAAGCTCCTGTATTGATTTGACGGCCCCTGTTCGACGCCGCAGGGATCGCTTCGTTTCGAATTCAGATGTTGGCCATAGCGCAGGGAGAAGACAGATGGAACTCAGAGAAGTCATGGGACGAAGGCGGTCGATCCGCTTTCTGAACCCCAACAAGCCCGTCGAGCCCGAGAAGATCCAGATGATGTTCGAGGCCTCCAGGATCGCTTCGCACTGGGGGAACGTTCAGAGTCTGCGCGGGATCGCGGTCTTTCGCGATTCGGCACCCAAGGAGGTGACCGATGCCGTCACTTCGCCCATTGCCGGCTATCAGATCCGCCTCGCACCGGTATCGATCATCTGGTTTCTCGAGACCGCCGCGGTGGATGTGCAGTCGGACCGTCTCCGCGAACTTTGCAAAGCGGGTGCGCTCGGCTTCGGGGAGGGCAAGGAGAAGGCGATGGAGGAACAGCTGTTTCCCATCTTCGATGCCATCCGCGAATCGACCAAGGCGCCGGGTCTTGGGGAGGTCGATTGTGGGCAGGGTATCGCCCAGGCCACTCTCATGGCCTTCGAACTCGGGCTGGGCACCTGCTGCCTGGGGACACCGCATGGTGAGGAGATCCGCAAGAACCTCGGTATGCCGGAGAGCTGCCGGATCTTGCTGATCCAGACGGTGGGTTACCCGGCCGAGAGCCCGGAGGCGGGCGGCCAACGTCCCCGCTTGCCTTTCGAGGATCTGTTTCACCTCGACGGCTATGGCAATCCCTACCCCCGTTCGGCGGAGGTGGTCGACCAACTCACCCGCGACGAAATGTTCCAGGCTCCCGCGCCCTTGCCGTGGCGGGAGGCGGAACTCGAGTACTTGCAGAAGGCCCTTGACCTGAAAGGCAACGGTCTGCTTTGAGCCCACGGGCAAGTTGGCTGTGAATCGATGATCGGCCCTGGATAGAGGCCCAAACGAGGAGAAGATTGAAATGCGTTTCAACGCGGTCGTGGCCGGTGTCGGTATGACGGCATTCGGAAAGCACATGGATCGAGGGCTCAAATCCCTTGGCGCCGAGGCGGTTCAGGCCGCCCTGGCCGATGCCGGAGTGGAAGCGAATGCGCTCGAAGCCGCCTATGTCGGGAACGCCGCTGCAGGGGTCGTGACCGGTCAGGAGTCGATTCGCGGTCAGGTGATCCTGCGCTCGATCGGTCTCGGGCGCCTGCCGGTGGTGAATGTCGAGAATGCCTGCGCCAGCTCGTCGACGGCCTTCAACCAGGCCTGTGCGATGGTTTCGGCCGGGTTCTACGACATCGTGCTCGCGCTGGGTGTCGAGAAGCTCTACCACGCGGACAAGAAGGTCTCCTTCGGTGCTTTCACCGGCGCCGTCGATGTCGAAGCGATGTCGACCATCATGGAGCAGTTGCAGCAGTCCGCGAAGTCCTCGGGTGCGAAGTCTGCCTCTTCGGGCTCCGGTGAGAAGCGCTCGATGTTCATGGACATCTATGCGCAGGTGGCGCGTGCCCATATGACGGCATACGGCACGACCGTGGAGCAATATGCCGCCGTTTCGGCCAAGAACTCGTTCCACGGAAGCCTGAACCCGCGGGCTCAGTTCCGTGAGGCGCTCACGGTCGAAGAGGTGCTGGCGCAGCCCATGATCGCCGAGCCGTTGACGCGCTCCATGTGCTCGCCGATTGGCGACGGGGCCGCGGCTGTCGTGGTCATGAGTGAGCGCAAGGCGAGGGAGCTCGGAGTGAGCCGACCGGTGAACGTCGCCTCGAGCGTGCTGCGTTCAGGGTGGGACCACGACCCCGCCGCGCCGGGAACCGGCGACGTCTGTTCTGCCGAGGCCTATGAGGAGGCGGGAGTCGGGCCCGAGGAGCTGGACGTGATCGAACTTCACGACGCTTCGGCGCCCTCAGAGGTGTTCGCCTACGAGTCGCTCTCGCTATGTGGCAAGGGCGAGGGCGGGAGGCTGATCGAAGAAGGTGTGACACGTCTGGGCGGACGGTGTCCGGTGAATACCAGCGGCGGACTCCTGCGCAAAGGACATCCGGTCGGTGCCACCGGCATCGCGCAGATCGTGGAATTGACCGAACAATTGCAGGGACGGTCGGGCGACCGGCAGGTCGAGGGAGCGAAGGTCGCGCTGGCCCACAACGGTGGTGGCACCATTGGCCCCGACGCCGCGGCCATGTGTGTGACGATCCTCAAGGCCTGATCGAGAAACCACGAACGGCGGACGGGGAGGCGGCGCGGCCGTGGCTTCTCGTCCTTCAGCAGGAGCAGTGATGCGCGAGCGCCACGATTGGATCCTGGCCGACATGATCGCGGCCAGGGCGGAGCAGCAGCCGGATCTGGACGTACTGACCTTCGAGCACCTGAGCCTCGACGGCGGGGCGACGCCCGACGAAGTCCGGACCTACGCCGACCTCCATCGCAATGGCAATCGGATCGCTGCCGCGCTGATTGGCTACGGCATGGAACGTGGCGATCGCTTCGGCCTGATGATGCGCAATCACCCCGAGTACGTAGAGAGCATGATTGCGGCCTCGATCTCGGGTTGTGTTCTCGTGCCCATCGACCCTCGGACGCGTGGCGAGAAGCTGGCGTACATGCTTCGAAATGCCGGCTGTCGTGGCGTCGTCTGCAGCGACTACTGCCTCGCGGAGGTTGCGCGAGCGCGCAAGGACGTACCCGAACTCGGTTGGGTGCTCGGCCTCGAGACAGGGGAGGGGCCGGAGGCTGTTCCGCTCGAGAGCGAGGCCGCCGTGGATTCGATGCGCGAGGCACTGGCGAAGCCCAGTGGCACACTCGAGCCGCGGCTCGAGGACGGAAACGACCCACTCCAGATCATCTATACCTCGGGGACCACCGGCGACCCCAAGGGCCTCGTCTTTCCGAATGTCCGCTTCGGCGGTTCGTCGATGCTGGGAACGATCTTCGGCTACCAGCCGGAGGATCGACCCTACACCGGGCTCTCCCTGACGCACGGAAACGCCCAGGCCGTGACGCTTGCTCCCTCGTTGCGCATGGGGCTGCGCGCGATCTTCAGTCGGCGTTTTACCAAGTCGAAGCTCTTCGACGTCTGTCGGGCCCATGGTGCCACTGCGTTCTCGCAGCTCGGAGGCATGGCAACTGCGATCTACAGTGAGCCGGAGCGTGCGGACGACGCGGACAATCCGGTGCGCTTGTTGGTCAGTGCGGGCATGCCGAGGGCAATCTGGGAGGCTTTCGAGAAGCGCTTCGGACTCGACATCTATGAGTGGTATGGGGCCGTCGAGGGGGGCTTCTGTTTCAAGCCCGTCGGTGAGGGCCCGGTCGGCTCGTTCGGGAAGCCCGGTGCCAACCTCGACCTGCAGATCCTCGACGAGAACGATGTCGAGTGTTCGCCTGGCGTGGTGGGTGAGATCTGCTCGCGGCCAGCGGATCGCAAGGAAAAAGTCGAAGTCGAGTACTACGACAACCCTGAAGCTTCGAAGAGCAAGACACGGGGCGGCTGGCTACGTAGCGGCGACATGGGGCACCGCGACGCGGACGGCTGGCATTTCTTCGACTACCGGAAGGGCGGCGGATTGCGTCATAACGGCGATTTCGTCAACCCGGGTTTCGTCGAAAAGGTGATTGCCGAGCATCCCCAGGTAAGCGACGTCTTCGTCTACGGCGTCGAGGCGGCTTCGGGGGCGCCCGGGGAAAAGGATGTGGTCGCGGCCATCGTTCTCGAAGAAGGCTCGGAATTCTCGCCGGCGTCGGTCTTCGAAGCCTGTCGCGCAGGCCTCGAGTCGAACTTCGTTCCCAGCTACCTGCACGTCGTGGATGAGATTCCGAAGACCGCTTCCGAGAAACCCCAGGTGCGCTTCCTGCTGGAAGACTTCTCTGCGAATCCCGGAGCGCTGTTCACCGAAGAGCGCAGCTGACCGCCGCCCGTGAATACGGGCTCGGACTGCTTCTCAGGCGAGATAGTCGTGGACGACCTCGCCATCGTTGAGCGTGAACTGATACTCGAAATAGAATCCGCCCGTGACTTCGTTGATGGGGATCGTTTCGAGTCGATCGGCGGGCGAGGATCCAAAGGCAAGGGTCGCCGCACCTTTGTAGACGTCGTGTGTGACGACGTTGGTCAAGGTCGTCGAGGTCAACTGGTCGATATCCGGCGGTGCGGAGAGTGATACGTTTGGAATGAAGCGGTGGGCGATCCACTCTGGAGTGCCCCCGAGGTCTTCTTCCGTACCCAATTCTGCGAGGTGCACCGCTGCTTCGATGATCTTGCAGCCGCCTCGCTCGACCGTGGTACGGACGACGTCGTCCTTCATGTCGAGGGTCAAGCGTCCGAACTTCTTCGGGAAGCCCCAGATTTCCCGCCCGGCGCCGATGGCGACGTCGCTGTCGAGAACGAGATACACGCTGAAATTGACCAGCCGGCCGTCGAATGTGGCGTGGGTATTGAGATGCGCTTCGAAGTAGCGACCGAATCCGGAGGAAAGGAACTCGGAGGACGAGAGAAACATCGTCGCATCCTCGTTGGGAATCAGTGGCTCCGGCACCAAATCGCGCAAGACGCCGGGGTCGGTCCGAAACGCGACCGTCATCTGCTTGGCTTCGCGGTACTCGAACGGCGGCTTGCCGTAGAGGCCAGATAGTTCCGGCATGCTGAAAGCGCGTGTCGTCGAGCGGCTCGCAGATTTCGCGGCCATGTGGTTCTTCCTTTGTTGTTTTCGGTTCGGTGCGACTATAGCGTCTACCGTGCCGCGGGAGGGCCATTTGAAGAAAGCGCCCGACTCTCCGTCGCTTCGCCAACCTTCAGCAATTGCTTGCCGATATTCTGTCCGCGGAACAAGCGTAGGAATGTCTCGGGGGCGTTTTCGATTCCCTCCTGGATGTCTTCGTGGTGGAGGATCTTCCCTGCTCTTACCCATTCGGTCAGCATCTTCACGGCTTCGGGGAAACGTGCCACGTAGTCGATGATGATGAAGCCCTCCATGCGGCCGCGTTGAAGCACCAGGTTCATCAGGTTCCGCGGCCCGGGTTGTGCGACCTCGTCGCTGTAGCCGGAGATGCCGCCGCAGAGCACGATGCGCGCGCCTGTCGCGAGATTGGCCAGGGCCGCCTCGAGGATCTTCCCACCGACATTGTCGAAGAAGACATCGACACCGCGGGGGCAGAGCTCCTTGATGCGTTGCTCGACATCCTCGGTCTTGTAATCGATTGCGCCGTCGAGGCCGTATTCGTCAGTCAACAGCGAGCATTTCTCGGGTCCACCGGCGATCCCGATCACCCGGCAGCCTTCGAGCTTCGCGATCTGCGCGGCGATCGATCCAGTGGCCCCAGCGGCACCGGAAACGAGCACAGTTTCGCCTTGTACGGGCTTGCCGAGTTCGAGCAGGCCAAAGTACGCAGTCATTCCTGTCAGGCCGGCAACGCCGAGAGGCCAGCTCAACGGGGTGCCGTCGGGAATGCGGGCCCCGTGAGTGAATCCCTGTCCTGCTACCGCGTACTCCTGCATGCCGAACAGGCCGCTGACGAACTCCCCCTCTGCAAAGGCTGGATTCCTGGATTCGACGACCTGCCCAACGGCGCTACAGCGCATGACCTCACCAAGCGAGACGGGTGGCATGTAGCTCTCCCTATCTTCCATCCAGCCACGCATGGTCGGATCCAAGGAGAGGTAGATGTTGCGCACCAGGTATTGCCCGTCGGTGAGTGCGGGAATGGTCTCCTGCTTGAACTCGAAATCCGCTGGGCTCACCATTCCGACGGGCCGGCGGGCCAGGAGCCATTGACGATTGATGCGTTCAGTCATTGGGGTGCTCTCTGCTCTTGTTCGGCGTTTGCAACGCCGCTCAGGAAGCGACGTTTCGGGTAGAGGGGACCACTCTCTCAGCGATCCGTGTGGAGCCAAACCATGCTGGCTACCGCATGGTCTAGATCGTCCCTGCGTTCATCTGGATGCCGTTGTGGATGAAGAATGAGAGCAGGTTGCTCGTAAGCCGGCGGGCTTCTGTGCCCGACAACCCCGAGGCCTCGCGGAACGCACGCACCTGCAGGGCCAACGCTTCGCGGCGCTTGACGCTTACAAAGCGAACACCGGTCTCCTTGCGCCGCAAGAAACAGAAGGCGAGTAGCTCGTCCGGGTCTCGGCCGTCGAACTCGCAAAACGCCGACAGCGCCTCGAGTTTCTCCGGCTCTTCGGCGAGCGGGTCACCGCCCCATTGCTCCCGGAGGCCCTTCGCCCACGCGGCAACGCTCTCGTACTGTTCGATGGGCTGCTCGGGTTTCATTCGCTACTCGCGCCGGTCACTCGGGAAGGCCGAGTTTGCGCGAGAGGTCACGCACTTCCTGCTTGCGCCCAGGCAGCGGCGCCGGGGTCGTGAACATCTTTTCCTGCTCGAGTTCCGCCACCACCTTCGGGTCGCGGGGGAAGGGCCGGCCGACCTTCCCATCGAAGTAGAGTTCCTCGAAGGGCGGTCGCGGTCGCTGGCCCCCTGCCTCGCGCGATTCGAGCGGGTAGCCGACGTTCATCACGTAGAGCGGCAACCAATCGTCCGGAATGTCCATCATCTCCTTGGCCGGCTCGGCATTGAAGGCCGTCCAGCAGACACCGAGGCCTTCGTCGACGGCCGTGAGCAGCCCCTGCGTTCCGGCGCCACCGCAATCGAACGCCGCTGCGACCGGGTACGCGGGATCCTCGGAGAACGGTACGAGGATCTGGGGATAGACGAGCTCATCGACGAACTTGTGACTCCAGCCGTGACTCGGGTTGAGTGCGCCGACATCCACGAGTTCTCTCAGTCGCTTGCCTTCGACCTGCTTCACGGTTCCGGTGTCGAGGTAGCAGTAGATGTGGACCGGAGCGAGTTCCTGGACGAGTGCCGTCACGGGTGTCTTCAGCGAGTCGAGGGTCGACTGGGGAATCTCGGATCGTTTGACGACGACCGCACGGAGCCAATGGGCATTGACGGCACAGGAAGCGACACGCATCGATTCGAGGATCTTCTGGATCTTGTCGGCTTCGACCGGGCGATCGGGGTCGAAGTAGCGAATGGAGCGGCGGATTCCGATGACTTCTTTGTATTCCATGATTTCTCCTTGTGGCTCCGTGAGAGTGAAGCTTCTATGGCGTCCGAATTCAAGCGCAGTCGGGACCGCGAACGCGATGAGGCGTTCGGGCTGCGCATGCAATTGTTCTGACTGCATTGGCCGATTCGGCTAAGATCGCCTACTCGCCTTGGTCGGCGGGAGCTTGGCTGGCAGACGGACCGCGGGTCGACGTGTTCCGGCGAGCCTGATGGATCGTCTCCACAGGAAGGCAGGTCGTGTCCGAGATGTCCCCGGCGAACATCCGAGAGCCGCTCACTCCGGAAGATTTGAACTGGTGGTACAGCGATCAGCCGCGCCAGCGAAACACCATGGCGATGCTGATGCTCCTCGACCGGCCGCCGGATCCCGAGCGACTGCGAGGGAATGCCTGGCGGGCCGTCGAATCCGTGCCGAGGCTCGGACAGCGGGTGGTCGATGCACCATTCGATCTGGCGCTTCCTCGCTGGGAGGTGGATCCCACCTTCGATCTCGACTTCCACCTACGGCGATACTCGCTCCACGCTGGTGTCACCCCTGAGACCGAGCTGGCTGAACTCTTTCGCTCGGTCGGCCCCATCTACGAACGGCCCTTTGATCGGGCTCGGCCACTGTGGGAGCTGATCGAGTTCGATCGGCCCGATGGACGTTCGGCACTCTTCTGTCGCCTGCATCACTCGATCGCGGATGGCGTCGGGGCGAACGCCGTGCTCGGGGCACTGACGGATGCGGAGCGCGATGCCGAGCCGGGGCCGCCCCCTCGAGGCCATCAGCCCGGAGCGTGGCCTCAGCCGAGTTTCGCCGGCCAGGTTGCGCAGGCCATTCGTGACCGGGCGAGTGACGATCTTGCTCGCGCATTCAGCTTGGGGCGTGCAGCGCAGGATCTCGTGCGTCACCCGACGCGCATGCTCGACTTTGCGCGCGGAGGAGGGGAACTCTCGGCGACCTTCGTGAATACGAGCCGCGCTCATCTCGAACAATACGGTCGGACACGTCGCCTGGGCGGGCTCGCGATTCCCTTTGGCCCCTTGCGGGACGCAAGGAAGCGCTTTGGCGGAAGAACCGTGGAGCTGCTGCTGACGGGAGTCGCGGGGGCGATGGGGGAGTGGCACCGGAGTGTCGGACGCGGCGAAGCCGAGACGGTGCTCACGACCGTGCCGATCAATCTGCGCGCCCGTGCCGACCAGGGCCTCGATGCAGAGGTGGGCAATCGGCTGACGGCTCACATCCTCCATCTTCCGATCGCGGAGCGGGATCCGCGCAAGCGTCTCGAACTGATCCACCGTCTGCTCGAAGAGCGTGAGGATGATCCCGCGCTGGACGTCTTTCCGCTTTTCTCCCATATGCTCGCGCTGCTTCCACGTCGAATCCATCGGGCTGCCGTGTTGGCATCGGGCAGCTCCATGGATCTCATCGTCACGAACATCCCCGGCGTTCCGGTGACCCGCTACGTCGCCGGGGCCGAGATCACGGCTGCCTACCCGATCGCGCCCACTGTGCCGCACTGCCCGGTGAGTGTCGCCCTCTACGGGTACCGGGATCAGCTCTTCATCGGATTGGACGCAGACGGCACGGCAATGCCTGAGCTGGACGGGTTTTGTGGGATGCTGGAACGCTCGTTCGAGGAACTGGTGGAGATCGCCTGAGCGAATCCCTGCCTTGCGCTGGCTCCGGTCCGTGCCATTCGTTCACCATCGATTACCTGGTTCGCAGAGGTGCGAGCCAGAGGAGGAACACATGACCGAAGCTGAAGAGACCGAATACGAAACTGTACGCTACGAAAATCCCGCAGCGGGCGTTGCCCGCGTGGTGATGGATCGCGTTGATGCGCGCAATGCACAGAACCTGCAGATGACCTACGACCTGGATGCCGCACTGCAACGCGCTGCGGACGACGATGAGGTCAAGGTCATCATCGTCGCGGGCTCCGATCCCCACTTCTCATCGGGGCACGACCTTCGCGGCGACCAGGGCAAGCAGGTCGAGGACTTCCCGGTCGTGGGCACGTGGCGAGGTTTCCAAGAGCCCGGTGCCGAGGGCTTGATCTCGCGAGAGTCCGAGATCTACCTGCGCATCTGTCGGCGCTGGCGCGACATCCCGAAGCCCACGATTGCGGCCGTGCAGGGCAAGTGCATTGCCGGCGGATTGGCGGTCGCTTGGGTATGTGATCTGATCGTCGCGAGCGAAGACGCGACCTTCAGCGATCCGGTGGTCGATCTCGGCATTTGCGGCGTAGAGTACTTCGGGCATCCATGGGAGGTCGGGGTTCGCAAGGCCAAGGAGATGCTCTTCACCGGGGATGCGATCACGGCCAATGACGCGCACCGATTGGGGATGGTGAATCACGTGGTTCCGCGCGAAGAGCTACAAGGACGCGTGCTGGAACTCGCCGAGAAGATCGCGGCGCGGCCGCTGTTTGCGCTCAAGATGTCGAAGCAGGCGGTCAACCAGAGTCAGGATGCGCAGGGCCAGTGGCAGGCCATGGAGGCGGCCTTCAGCCTTCATCAGCTCTGCCACAGTCATAACGTCCAGGTCCACAAGATTCCGGTCAATCCGGCAGGTCTCCTGCCTCCCAAGAAGAAGACGGCGGGGGCTTCCAAGCCGGGGAGCTGAGGGCACGGCGGATCGTGGCTTCTATCGCAGAACACCCTGTTGTTCGAGGCTCGCGATGCGTTCGTCCGAGTAGCCGAGCAGCTCTTCGAGCACCTTGTGGTTGTCGCGCCCGAGTGTCAGGGCGCGTTCGGGCTTGCGTGCAGCCGAACGGGAGAGCTGCACTCGCGAGCTCTCGATGGTGGTGGTGGGATAGATGTCGTGAGGGATTTCGATGAAGTGCCCTCGATGCCGGAGTTGTGGGTCCGAGAAGAGCCCGGGGGTATCCAGGGCAGCGTGGGCGGGGATTCGGCGGGCTTGAAGGGCTGCTTCGACCTCGTCCGCTGTATGCGCGCGTGTCCAATCCGATAGCGCCGCCTCCACCTCTGCCCGTGCGTGGCGCTTGTTCACCAGATCCTGCCTTTCGATGACCTCGCAGAGTGAACGCCATTCCTCATCGCTTCTTGCCGCGATCGCCACCCAGCAATCCTCTCCTGCTGCCGGATACATCCCATGAGGGAAGGACTCGTCATCAGCGTTGCCCATTGCATCCGTGAGGTGGCCGTTGACCGTCCAATCCAGAAAGGCGGGCGCCAGATAGTGGAGGGCCGCCTCGGTCTGCGACTGATCGATGTACTGCCCCTCTCCCGTGCGCTCGCGATGCTCGAGCGCTGCGAGGATCGCGAGCGCGTTGTAACGCGATGCAATGGCGTCGGTGTAGGCGCCGAAGGGCCCGGCAGGCGGTTGACCGGGCCAGCTCGCGAGGGGTTGAAAGCCGGCCAGACTCGCTGCCAGCCGGCCAAAGCCCGTGAAATTCCGCCACGGTCCCGTCTGTCCCATGATGCAGCTCGAAATCATGATCAGGTCGGGCTTGATCTCTCGCAGCACAGGATAGTCGAGGCCGCGGGCCTTCATGACGCCAGGTGCAAACGATTCGGTGACGACATCGGCCCAGCGCGCGAGGTCAAGTACGATGGCGCGCCCTTCCTCGGTCCCGAGGTCGATCGTGATGCCGAGCTTGTTCGCGTTCGCGGATTGGAAGCCTGCAGCTCCCTCGGGATGCGGCTGGCCGAACTGCCAGGGCGGACTCACCCGCAGGGTGTCGAGATGCTTCGACGATTCGACGCGCACCACCGTGGCCCCATGGTCGGCGAGCACCCGTGTGGCAGTGGGTCCAGCGATCACCCAGAAGAGATCGAGGATCTTGACACCGGTCAGAGGAAGGCTGCTCTGGGATCCCAGGGCCGCAGTCGGCGGGAAGTTGCGCAACGGTGCCGGTTTGCGCATGGCTTCGCTTCGCAATTCCGCAGTGTGCTCATCGAGTCGCGGTGGGGCTCGTCGGTAGGCAAGCGGAGTCCGGCTGAACTTCGCGAAGGGTCCCGGATAGCGGTCGGCTGTTCTTCCCTCGCTGCCGATGGCGACCGCGAAGTCCCGTTCGGCGAGTTGATCACTATCGACGATCTCGTCGATACGGAAGACGGGCGCGATGAGCAGCTTCCGCTCGATGGCTGCCTGGAGTAGCTCCGCATGGGTCTTCGTCGCGAAGAACTCGTCGAGTACCCGCTCCACGGGATCGTAGGTATCGGGGGGGAGCACGCCGGCACCCAGACGTATTCCGAAGGTGCCCCAATCCTGCTCGGCCAGGTCGGCATCGCAGAATCCCTCTTCCGCCACCCAGGTCAGGAGCCGCCGCATGAAATGCCCCGTGGAAGGCATGACGGCGGGCCCCAGGGTGACCCAGCCGTCGCGAGTACGATGCCGGATCGGGATCACGATTCCACCGGCCTGGAGTCCTCCCGCCAGCCGCTCGGCTCTTGGCATGCCGACCGCTTCGTCGAGGGTGCGGAACATATTTGAAAGCGTCATCGACTGTTGCGCGGATACATCAACGTGTTGTCCCCGTCCGCTGCGCAGGCGCTCCATGTGGGCGATCAGCGCTCCGATGGCCGCGTCGCTTCCCGCGTGGGCGTGGGCCTGGGGGACGCAGATTCGTGTGGGTGCGCTGCGCGCGTCGCCGGAGAGATAGGCGAAGCCGCTCGCGGCCACCTGTGTGAGGTCGCTGGTGCACCACTTCGCCTTGGGCCCCGTCTGGCCGAAGGCAGTGATCGATACATAGATCAACCCGGGCTGGATGCGAACCAGATCCTCGTAGGCCAGGCCGAGTTCGGCCATTTGCCCCGGGTGCCCGGACTCGATCAGGAAGTCGGCTCCTGCGACGAGGCGCAGCAGGACTTCGCGATCGCTTTCGAGGCCCGGATCCAAGGTGATGCCGCGTTTGTTGCGCGTATAGGCGGCCCAGAAGAGTGACGCCTCGGGTCCCTCGTTTTCGTTTCGATAGGGACCGATCCGGCGCGCCGACGATCCCTCCGGCGGTTCGATCTGGATCACGTCGGCGCCGAGATCGGCGAGGATCTGGCCACACAAGAGGCCGGACTCGTCTGTCAGGTCCAGGACGCGATAGGGAGAGAGCATGCGGCTTCTCGGGGCTGCGGCTTCGTCTTGGGTCGGCGCCTTGTCGACCCCAACAGGGTCTGGCTAGTCCGGGGGAGAAACGCCGTCCAGGATCGTCTTCTTGAAATGGTCCCTCAGTCCTTCCACGCCTGCGCTCCGCGCCTTGTCGAC
>JAAELW010000240.1 GCA_024226235.1 bacterium | reverse complement strand
CGAGACCGTCGCGCTGTCCAAGGTCAACCTCGACATCGCCCGCGGTGAGTTCATGTCGATCATGGGACCGTCAGGCTCCGGCAAGAGCACGTTGCTGAACGTGCTCGGCCTGCTCGACGCGCCGACCAACGGCAGCGTCTGCCTCGACGGCACCACCATCGGCAACCTGAACGACAAGCGGTTGGCCAAGCTACGCAACCGCGAGATCGGTTTCATCTTTCAGGGCTTTCACCTGGTCGCAGATCTCAACGCCCTGGACAACGTTCAGATCCCGCTGTTGTACCGGGAGCTCTCCAACACCCAGCGCCGGGAACTGGCAGAAGAAGCTCTGGAGCGTGTGGGGCTCAAGGCCCGGATGCATCACTTCCCGACGCAGCTTTCCGGTGGGCAGCAGCAGCGGGTGGCGATCGCCCGGGCGATCGTCGGGTCTCCGCGGCTGCTCCTGGCCGACGAACCCACGGGGAATCTCGACAGCAAGATGGGCGAGGAGGTGATGCAGATCCTCGAGGGTTACAACCGAGAGGCCGGCGTCACCGTGATCATGGTCACCCACGATCAGCGCCTCGCCGAACGGACCGAGCGTATCGTGCGGCTGTTCGACGGCCGCCAGGTTCACTGAGATGTTCAAGAACTACCTGAAGATGGCGTGGAAGGTGCTGGGCCGGCGCAAGTTCTTCACGTTCGTCAGCCTGCTGGGCATCGGCTTCACGTTGATGTCCATGCTGGTGGTGGTCGCCCTCGGCGATCATTTCCTGGCGCCTTCGTATCCGGAGGTTCACCTCGACCGGATGCTGATGCTGGACCGGATGGAGATGAGCGGGGATCGTTCCAGCCGGCACTCAGGGCCGGGATTCAAGTTCATCGATCGGTACGCTCGGGACCTTCCCGGAGTCGAGCGGATGTCCATCGTCACCAACACCAGCGACATGGTCTCGTTCATGAGCGGCCGCAAGGAGGTCTACTTCACGCGTCACGCCGATGCTGAGTTCTGGCGGGTCATGCAGTTCACCTTCCTCGAAGGTGCGGCGTTCACCCACGAAGACGACATCAGCGCGAATCGCGTGGCCGTGATCTCCGAGGCCGCCCGGCGCCGCTTCTTCGACGATGAGCCCGGGCTCGGGAAGATCATCGAGCTGGATGCCGCAGAGTACCGAGTGATCGGTGTCGTGCGTGACGTGCCCTTTCATCGCGCGTCCTCGGCCGCCCATGTCTGGCTGCCGCTCCACACCAAAACCGCCGCAGGCTTCTTCGATCGCCTGATGGGCGGCTGCATCGCCACGTACCTGCTCGAGCCTGACGCCGACCCTGCGCAGGTTCAGGCGGCGTTCCGCGAACGGCTCACACGAGTCGAGTTCCACGATCCCGAGCGATACCACACCATGAAGGGGATGCCGATGTCCCGCTGGGAATCGCTGGCGACGACGACGCTGAATCTCGAGCCGGGTGAGACCGCGCCACGGACCCTGTTCCTGCTGACGATCGTGGCCGGACTGGCTTTCATGGTTCTGCCGGCGATCAACCTCGTGAACATCAACCTCAGTCGTATCTACGAACGCTCCAGCGAGATCGGAGTGCGCAAGGCGTTCGGTGCCGCCGGCCGCGATCTCGT
>JAAELW010000239.1 GCA_024226235.1 bacterium | reverse complement strand
GGTCGCGGTGCGAACCTGCAAGGCGCTCAGGTAGCTGACCACCCCGATGGCTGCTACGGCGAGACAGCCGGCCCCGAGCAGCAGCGCCGCGATCACCCCGCCCTTGCCCCGTCGGTCCGAACGCGACGCCGGGATGGGGATCCCCCGCCGAGTGAGCTCCTGGAGGATGGCCTTGAGCTGGCGAGCTTCGTAGTCATCGCGATAGAGGCGGACGGCGTCTTTGAGCTGCGAGTCCGGCCAGCTCCCCAGCTTGGCGACTAGGCTCTGTTTCACAACCTCGCGACGGTTGTCGGAGGCGCGTGTATCCTGTTCGGGACCTGTAGGGGCGGGGTTTACCCCCGCCCGCTCAAGCGAGGTTCGAATGGGTTCGGGGACGAGGCGCCTGCCGGAGAGGCGCCGGATTCGGCTTGCTCGATCGGTGTACGAGGTTGCCGGTCTGCCAGTGCTGGTCACGATCTGCACCCGTGATCGCCGGGCCACTCTGACGGCTGGCTCGATGCCGGAAGTCGTGGCGGGCGCGCTTCGGTCAGCGTCAGCGAGCGTGCCGATGGAGGTCCTGGTGTGGTGCGTGATGCCAGATCACCTCCATGTTGTCGTCGCGCCAAAGGACGGGAGCAACATTGTCGAGTGGGTGCGGAGGTTCAAGGGCCGAGTCACGGCGGACGCGAGACGGCAAGGCCTTCGCAATCTGTGGCAGCGGAGCTTCCACGATCACGTCCTTCGGGTCGAGGAGGCGATCGCTGGCGTGGTGAGCTACGTCCTGGCGAATCCGGTTCGCGCCGAACTCGTGGAGAGCTGGCGTGAATGGCCGCACCGCGGTTCGTTGACGTGGGACCTTTCGGAATGGGTGGACTTGTAGCGATCGCAATGGCGTCTACCGACTGAAGGCCCTCAGGAGACGATCCATCAGCGCGAGCTTGAGCATCGCGAGGAAATTCCGGGCGAGCTTCTCATATCGCGTCGCGACTCGGCGCGAGTCCTTCAGCCAAGAGATGCAGCGTTCCACCACGTTCCGGCCTCGATATGCGTCGCGGTCGAACCCCGGCCTGCGCTTCTCGTTCGATTTGGTTGGGATGACCGCCTTGATCCTGTGCCTGCGAAGCCACGCGCGAATCGCGCGTGAGCCGTAGGCCTTGTCCGCCGCAAGCCGCTTCGGTCGCCGCCGCGGAGGAGCTGCGGGCTGGGGGATTCGGACGGCCTCCATGGCTTCTTCGAAGCGCTGGGAGTCGTGCGTTTGGCCAGGACTCAGTTCGACTGCGAGAGGGACTCCTCGGCTGTCGCAGACCAAATGGAACTTGGTTCCCAGGCCGCCACGCGAGCGGCCGAGGGCATGGTCCGCAGGCTCGTCGGGACCCCCTTTTTCCCCCCACCGGCCGCCGCCCGAGTCGCTCGAACCGAGCTCCCGTCCAAGCACCAAAGGTCGCGATCGATCTTGCCTACGGCGTCGAGCTCACTTTGGAGCGCCTCAACGATCGCGTCGAAAGTCCCGTCTCTCGACCACCTGTTGAACCGGCCGTAGACCGAGTTCCACGAGCCGAAGCTCGCCGGCAAATCGCGCCACGGGGCACCCGTCCGAAGTACCCAGACGATTCCATTGATGGTGCGCCGGTGGTCGTTCCAGGGCCGGCCGCCCGCGGCGCCCGCCGCTGGCAGCAGCCCGACGATCCGCTTCCATGCCTCGTCGTTCAGCTCGTGTCGCGCCATGCTTGACTCCCCGTATGCGGGCGGGGGTAAACCCCGCCCCTACAGAGGAATCGGTCACAACGAGCTCGATCTTGAGGTTGTGAAACAGAGCCTAGCCCGGACTCGGACTCGGACTCCGGCTCGGTCGGCTCCGGCTACAACCCGAGCTCCAAGCCATCGCGCCGCCGTGCCTCCCTGCGGGTGTCGCGGAGCGGAACGATGCAGCTCCCACACCACCCGCCGTCGCTTCGCCCGTTGCGGGCGCTCCGCAGCTCCAGCTCGCCGAGGGTGTAGACCCGGGTCTCCAGTCGGCGCGTGGCC
>JAAELW010000238.1 GCA_024226235.1 bacterium | reverse complement strand
AGTTCCTGCATGGCCCCATATGTCGGAGAGGATCCGGCGAAGGGGAAGTCCGCGTTGTCGTTGCATCCCGAGAACAGCGTCACACAGCTACTATCGACGAAGCTCACATCATAGAACGAGCCATCGACGGCAATGCCGTTGTAGCCTCTCAGGTTCCCTGAAGCGTCAGTCACCATTACAGGTGCAGCTTGCGCACTCGTTGTCGTAGCCAGCGCTATAGCCACCGGGATCACCACGACACACAAGACCGAGCTGGCCAGCGCTGACCTCGGACTTGCAAGTCCGGACAGAACAGCCCCGAGAGCACGAAGAACAGCGGGACATCGGTGCAGCATGGTTTCTCCTCACTGACGCCAGCTACCGCTGAATCATGCGCCAAGCCAAATGGGCCAAATGGGACGCTTCTCCCGAGGTATGTGGGTGGACGGCCCCCGATATGGCAAAAAAGGTGCAATCCACGCGCATGAAAGCCCTCTATTTCGGCAATCTGCTGAAATCGATGTCCCGGGCGGGAATGGAGCCCCAGGGGTCGGCGAACCGCGTCTGTCCGTTCTCGATATCCATAGGCATTCGTCTGATCGGGGGATCTCGGGGCCCGCTGCTTTGGATCGATCCCAGGTTCGCGGGTAGTCGACGGAACATCTACTACCCGGTCATTGAGCGAAATACGCAGCCTGAACCTTCTGTCCCCATTTCGCGATGGTAGCCACGGCCATTCTCCGCGACACTCGGAGTCGGCCATGAGAGTGAAGATCTACGCCTCCGGGTACTGCAACTTCGAACATATCGATGACGACGGCTTCATGACCCTGCCCGAGGGCGCGAGCGTGAACGATGTGCTCAAGAGGCTTGGCATCCCGCTGCTGTTGCGCCGCTTCCGGTTTGCGGCAGTGAACTACAATCAGGCGAAGCCGGGGACCGTGTTGAAGGACGGTGACGTGGTAAGCCTGCTCAGCGCGATGTCAGGCGGATGAAGATCGGGCGAGCCAGGCGGATGAAGATCGGGCGAGCCAGGCGAACGGCGAAACCGGGGCGAACGAGACAGGTTGAAGTCCAAGGAATGATTTCGGGAGGAGAGAGTCGATGAAGGGGTATCTGGGGAAGGTATTGAAGGTCGATCTCACGACCGGTGAGATCGCCGATGAAACGATTCCCGACAGCGTCTACGAGAACGTCCTCTCCGGCATCGGGTTGGGGGCCTACTACCTCTACAACAACATCCCCGCTGGTGCGGATCCCCTCGGCCCCGACAACATCCTGGGTCTCACGAGCGGTATGCTGGTGGGAAGTGGAAGCCTCGTGACCGGCCGCTGGATGGCTGTCTGCAAGTCGCCGCTCACTGGCGGATGGGGGGATGCCAACTGCGGAGGCGACTTCGCGCCCGCGATCAAGGCGTGCGGCTACGATGCGATCTTCTTCAAGGGGATCTCTTCCAAGCCGGTCTTTCTCCACGTCGACGACGGCGGTGCCGAGTTGCGCGATGCCTCCCATCTCTGGGGAACTGACGCGATCGAGACCGAGGACATCCTTCGGAAGACGTGTCGGGTCAAACTCGTTCCCAAGGTGATCACGATCGGACCCGCCGGTGAGAAGAAGTCGCTGATCTCGGGGATCGTCAACGACGGCGGCCGGATCGCAGCGCGCTCGGGGGTGGGGGCGGTGATGGGCTCGAAGCTCCTCAAAGCCGTGGTGCTGGCGGGCAAGCAACGAACGAAGATCCACGACCCTGCAGGCATGAAGGCGTACAGCAAGGAGGTCGGCGCGAAGTTCAAGCAGGCCTCGGCACCGGGCTTCATCAAGGGCTCCGCCTTCCCCGTCCTCGGTTGGGTGCTGTCGAAGGTCAAATCCGTATCGGCCACCGACGGCATGATGGGCGTCATGATGAACAAGAAGTACGGGACGATCGCCGTCAACACCATGGGGTTGCCGAATGGCGACTCGCCGGTCAAAAACTGGGGCGGCTCGGTCAAGGACTTTCCGCTGCGCAAGTACAAGAAGCTGAACCCGGACCGGATCCTGGATCGGAAGATCAAGAGCTACTCGTGCTACTCGTGCACGATCGCCTGCGGCGACACCTGCGACATCAGCGATCTGGGCGATGGAAAGATCGAGCACACTCACAAGCCCGAGTACGAGAATTGCTGCTCGCTCGGAACGAACCTGCTGATCAACGATCTCGACGCGATCTTCCTGATGAGCGAGAGCCTGAACCGCGCCGGGATGGACAGCATCTCAGCCGGGACGACCCTCGCTTACGCGTTCGAGTGCTTCGAGAACGGCATCATCACGGAAGAGGACACGGGTGGCCTGCAGTTGCGCTGGGGCGACGCGGATGCTGCGACCAGGCTGCTCGAGATGATGATCGCGCGAGAGGGCATTGGCGATCTGCTGGCCGATGGCGTGAGAGTCGCCGCCCAGAAGATCGGGAAGAACTCCGAAGCGTATGCGATCCACTGCGGCGGACAGGAACCCGGCATGCACGACCCGAAACTCGATCCCATGCTCGGAGTCCACTTCAGCGCGGATCCGACGCCCGGCCGGCACACCATCGGCGCCGGCAACTACTACAACATGATAAGCCTGTGGCAGGAGGTCTCCTGGGCGCCGAAGGTGACGAAGTATCCAAAATCGCAGGAGTACATCCCTTCAGATGAGGAGGCGCTGAAGAGCGTCGCGCTCGCCTGCTACAAGATGCTCAACGACGCGGCCGGTGGCTGCTTCTTCGCGCTCATCGCGGGCCTTGAACATTGGAACCTGTTCCGGATGTTCAACGACACCACGGGCTGGGGCCTTTCCGCGGACGAGTACATGGAGATTGGCAAGCGCATCCAGACCCTGCGACAGATGTTCGGCGTGAAGCACGGCATCGAGCCGAAGGAGGCGATCATGACCGGACGGGTGATGGGCGAACCGCCGCTCGAGAGCGGAAATCTCAAGGGCATCACCCTGCCGATCCAGGAGATGGTCTCACTCCACTGGAAACACTTCGGGTGGGATGAGAATACTGGGGTCCCGGGTCAGGAAAGCGTCGCCGAACTCAAGGAGCGAGCGCTCGTCCACTAGTGGGCTGTCAAATCGGCTGATTCCAGGTCCGCCCTGAGGGCTCACGGGCCCGTGAAGTTCTTGCCCATCACCGGGAGTGCTTCGAAGGCGGCCTTCGGGTCGTAGTCGCTCGCGCCATCCTCCGCCCAACGCGAGAGCTCGGCTCGTCCCACGACGAACCAGTGCACCTCGTCCGGACCGTCGGCCAGGCGAAGCGTTCGTTGCCCCGTGTACATGTCCGTCAGCGGGGTCCACTGCGAGACACCGGTTGCGCCGTGGAGCTGGATCGCCTCATCGATGATCGCGCAGACGCGAATCGGGACCATCGCCTTGATCGCACTCACCCAGACGCGAGCCTCCGCGTTGCCCAGGACGTCCATGGCCTTGGCTGCCTTGAGCACCATCATGCGCATGGCCTCGATCTCGATGCGCGCCTTGGCGATCACCTCGGCGGTCTTCCCGAGGTTGGCGATTCGCCTTCCGAACGCCTCTCGAGCCAGGCTCCGCTTCGCCATCATCTCGACGGCTCGTTCGGCGGCACCGATCGATCGCATGCAGTGGTGGATGCGTCCCGGCCCGAGCCGCACCTGCGAAATCTCGAAGCCCCGACCCTCTCCGAGCAGGATATTCTCCTTGGGGACGCGGCAATTCGTGAAGCGCAGGTGCATGTGGCCGTGGGGCGCGTCGTCCTTGCCGAATACGTGCATCGGGCCGAGGATTTCGAAGCCGGGGGCGT
The DNA here is from genome assembly GCA_024226235.1 of bacterium. GTDB lineage: Bacteria > Myxococcota_A > UBA9160 > UBA9160 > UBA6930. The sequence goes on along the minus strand of JAAELW010000238.1, from coordinate 63,837 downwards.
CGGTCGGAACGAGGATCTGCGACTGCTTGAGGTGGGGCGCCGCGTCCTGGTCTGTCTGCACCATCACGATCATGATCTTGCAACGCGGATCTCCGGCGCCGGAGATGTAGTACTTCTCGCCGTTGATCACCCATTCGTCGCCGACGAGATCGGCCCGGCAGGAGATGTTCCTGGCATCCGATGAAGCGAGGTCGGGCTCCGTCATTGCATAGGCCGAGCGGATCTCGCCGTTCAGGAGCGGAGTGAGCCACGTCTCCTTCTGTTCCTGTGTCCCGACGCGTTCGAGGACCTCCATGTTTCCGGTATCGGGTGCGGAGCAGTTGAGGCACTCCGGCGCAAGCGGGTTCTTGCCCAACTCGGCTGCAATGTAGGCGTAGTCGAGGTTCGACAGGCCCTGCCCCGTGTCATCGTCGGGAAGGAAGAAGTTCCACAGGCCGGCTGCCTTCGCCTTGGCCTTGACGCCGTCGAGCAGTTCGAGTTGTCCGGGAGCCCATGCCCAGCGCTCCTCCCTGTTCTCGCCGAGTTGGTAGAACTCGAGCGTGATCGGCTCGATTTCTTCCTTGACGAAGGCTTTGACCTTCTCGAAGAGCGGTTTGGCGCCCTTCGACATCCTCAGGTCGTACATCTCGTCATGGGTCTCGAGGCCGGCCATATCCCTCTCCTTGATCATCGGTATGGGTGTGTTGAATCGTCGAACGAACCCGAGTACGGCGGAAGACGGTGGTCAGCCGTGCTCGGAGTAGGTGTTCGAAACAAATGCGTTGCTATCGAATCGCGCCTCGAACAATGCGCGAAGGCTCGACTGGCTGCCTGTCGAATGTTGGCACACCCTATGCCAAAATGCCAAGGCATCCGCCGAGGCCCGTGCAGACTGTGATTGATCGAGGGGCCACCACGCTCATCCACTACGCAGGAGCTAGCAGTTCCGGACGGCCTCCAATAGCGCCGCCACGAACTCCCGGGTGTGGGGCATGCCATCGGGGTGGTTGCTGGCTTGTTCAGCCGTGAGCCAGAGTACCTCGTGTACCTCGTCGGGCGACGGCACCACGGCGGCATTGCCGAGTTCTGCAAGCCAGCCGAAGAGCGTGACCGGACGCTCCATCAAGGTATGCGACCAGACGTGCTGGAGCGGCGTGACTTCGAGGCCGAGTTCTTCGCGCATCTCACGGACGACGGCTTCGTGCGCCTGCTCGCCGAATTCGATGTGTCCTCCCGGAAAGCACACTGCCAGCGGTGAGCGAACCGTGGTACTGCGTCGGATCAAGAGCCAGCGATCGTCGTCGGCCCGACAGCCCACGACGACACCGTACACGTGCTCGGACGAATCAGTCACGCTTCATTCCTCACTTCTCGTCGGTGCCGAAGGCCACGTGGTCCCGCCGCAGCGCCAGAAGCTGGGGCGCCTCTCCCGCAGGTCGCAGGTTCGAATCCTGTCCTTGCTGCCAATCAAGCCCTCCGAATCCCAAACGGGTTCCGGGGTTTTCTTCGTTTCAGGGTGAGAGGCTCGTCATGCGACCGGCGGCGAATCAGCCTCGGGCGCCAGGAGGGCCGCGACTCGCGCCACTAGAGTGTTGGGCTTGTAGGGTTTCGGAAGCAGCGGAACGTCTTTCGGCCAGGAGGGATATTGCTCCCGGTCCGGGTGTCCACTCACGATCAGGGCGGGAAGCTCCGGCGCCTCTTTCCGGATGGCCCTCAGCGCTTCGAGTCCGTCTCGTTGCGGCATGCTCAGGTCGAAGACCGCCGCCGATATTTCGTCCCGATGCTTCCGAAAACAGGCGATCGCGGCATCGCCGTCTTCGGCCTCGAGAACGCGAAAGCCCGCGCTTTCGAGCGTCGTGCGGGCGAGCCGCCGTACCGCGGTTTCGTCCTCGGCGAGCAGCACCGTCACCCCCTCGAGGGGGCGTGTGGGCGGGTTCGCAACGACCTCGGGAGAACCCTGTGGCGGGTGCAATAGTGCAGGCCAGGTGACCCGGAACGTCGATCCGAGGCCTGGCGCGCTACTCACAGTGATGCTGCCTCCGTGGCGCTCGACGATGCTATAGACGATTGCCAAGCCAAGGCCCGTGCCCCGCCCTTTCTCCTTGGTGGTGAAGAAGGGGTCGAAGATCCGGTTCTGGGTATCCGTGTCCATCCCCAGGCCATCGTCGATGACGAGGAGTTCGAGTTCGGCGGGCTCTTTCCCGTCCTGGAGGCGTCGTGCCTCCACCCGGATCTGCCCCTCGCGCGCCATGGCATCGCGCGCATTCACGATCAGATTCGTCAGGACGCGTCGCAGTTGGGGCGCGTCCGCTTTCACCCAGCCGGCCGTCTCGTCCACCTCGACCATCAGTTGGACCCCCGGAGGCATCGAGGGACGAAGGAGCGTCTGCACCTCCGCGACGGCTGCCTTCACCTCGACCGGAACGGAATCCGCGGGGTCTTGCCGAGCGAAGGTGAGGAGCCCTCGGGTGAGGTCAGCGCAGTGTTCTGCAGCTTGCTCCAGGTCATCGAGCATCTCGAGCGAAGGAGCATCGGCTGCAAACTCTGAGCGGATGAGTTCCGCGTTGCCGAGGATGGCAGTGAGGTTGTTGTTGAAGTCGTGGGCGAGCCCTCCCGCCAGGGTTCCGAAGGTCTGCATCCGCTCGGCGTGCTGAATCCGTTCGCCCATGCGCCGCTCCTCGGTCACGTCGCGGCTGACCCACACACGTCCGAGGTGGTGACCATCGTGCGCCCTGACGGGCTGCGCGCTGAGCAGCAGGATCGTCCCGGACTCGCCGTCAATCTGGACCTCGAAAGGATCGAAGCTCAGCTCGCGGTTGGCCGAAAAGGTCTCCACATCGCGGACGATGGAGTCACGAATCGGCTTCGCGATACGACTCATCACCAAGAGCGTGATCTCGCGCTCCAGACGGCCGACCCATAGTTCGGGTTCTGCGATACCGAATTGCTCGCACAGGTGGCGGTTCACGACCTGGACCCGCCCTTCGTAGTCGGTGAGCAGGATCCCCTCCGGAACTGCCTCGATCATTTCGCGGAACAGACGGCGCTCGGCGTCCAGAGCCTCGGTATGGTCCCGCTGCTGGTCGCGAAGTCGGAGGTTCGCGAGCACGAGCGCGATGACGTCAGCCAGGTCGCCGATGAACCGACGCCGATCCTTGTCCAGCGGGCGCGTGGGGGCGAGTATCGCTCCCAGGACGCCTACCACCTCTCCGGTGACCCTCAGCGGAGCGATGAATCCGCGCTGTAGGCCAGCGGCCCGTAATTCCGGGAGAATTCGTGAATCCCCGGCCAGGTCTTCGAGAAACAGCGGACCCGAAGACGCCAACGCGGTCTGGAGGATCGGGCGATTCAGCTGCGGATCGCGTAGAACCGTGGGGAGCGGCATCTTTCCTGGGAGGTGACCCGCGAGGTACTCGAGCCTATCGCCGCCCAAAGGGAGGATCCAGGCACCGAAGGCCAGGAACAGGTCCAGGTACTGCGTTTCTTCGAGCACCTGGACGAGTTGCTCTCGGGGGTTTTGATCGTCGCCCATGACCAGCGCGATCCGGCGCAGCAATTCGCGCTCCTCGAGCAGGCGGCTGCTGAGCGTTCCTGAGCGCTCCTCGAGCGGGCGGCTGCTGAGTGTTCCCGAGCGCTCCGCGAAGATCAGCAGCTGCAGGAAGATCGCGGCGAAGGATCCGGTGTACCAGCTGGCGAGCAGGATCTCGCGAACATTCTCGTTCGAGTACCGCATCCAGTTGAAGGCAGCCAGCACCCCGAGAACGACGATCACGGGCCCCAGGAACCGCGCGGCAGGACCCACCGGGGATCGCCTCGAGTTGCCGCTGACTACGGCAGCTGTCCTCAAGAGGATGAGCGCCGTCACGAAACCGACCGCCATGTTTCCTGCATTTTCGTCCACCAGCACGGCGGTAGCCGGTGCCGCAATACATGCGGTCAGGCAGACGGCTGGGAGCCAGCGCGGAACCGGTCGCAAGGCGAAGCGGAAGGCGCCTGCCAACAACAGGCTCGCGAAGAGTACCACCATCAGGTTCGCTGGTGCGGATAGGAAGGGATAGTAGTCGGCGGCTCCCTCCAGCGTGCCCGAGAGCCACAGTGCGAGCCAGGCCAGGCTCCAGGTCAGCATGGCGTCCTGGCCCCGGAAGTAGCGCCAGAAGTAGATTCCCGCCGGAATTCCGATCAGGCCGGCCGGCAGGACAATGAGCAGCTGATCTTGCACGCCCTCTCCCGAATAGTCCTCTCAGGGAATCCTACTCCGCTATGCGTACGTTTTCCAAATCGCACGGAGAGCAACGGCAGCATCGAGCTGGCGCGTTGGGGCAGAGGGATGATCTGCGGCTGGCAATGAAGTGATTCCTCCGACTCGATCGAGCACCGTGGTAGACTGTCTCTTCTCTGCTGTGCTTGGACCGGAATGCGTGGATGGAATGCGGATGTCTAGAGGATCATCTAGAGGATCATTGAGGAAGACGGATGGTTTCGCGTGTTGGGGTGTAGCGCGGGGCGGAACGCTGCTGCTGCTCCTCCTGGTCACGCTCGGGAGCGGTCCCTGCCAGCGGCCGGGCGACGGCGCTCTTTGCGAGGACCCCGCAGATTGCACACTCCAAGAAGCAGCCGCGGTCTCGGGCATCCGTTTCGGGTTTCATGACGAGAGTGGTGCAGGCGGACCCGATGGCGAGTTGGCCGTCCATGAGGGCAATGTGACGACCAATCATGGAGTGAGCTGGGCAGGGCTCCAACCCATGCCCGACGTGGTGAGTGGGTCCATGGACGCAAACTGCGCGTTCTCGTCCGAGCACGACCTCTACCAGGTCGGCTACCACTTCGCCTGGAACCAGGCGCTCCTCGACGACCTCGCGGACTGGGTGCTCGAGATTGATGATCCGGTCGAGTTGGAGACCGTGATGAGAGAGCGGGTGCGAATCATCTTCAACCGCTGTCCGGGGATCGACCGGCTCGACGTCATCAACGAACCGCTCGGGCCCCTCTTGATGACGACCCTCTACCCCAATCACTTCTACCAGGTCTTCGGCCCAGACTACATCGCAAAGCTCTTCCAGATCGTAGACGAAGAAGCACCTCCCCATGTCGACCTCTTCCTGAACGAGAATTTCGTCGAGTACACTCGACCGCGCGCGGAGGCATGGGTGGCACTCGTCCGCGATCTGGTAGAGGGAGGTGCTCCGATCGACGTAGTCGGCATCCAGACGCATCTGCTACTCGGCGATCCGGATTGGGAGGTCTTCCGCGAAGTCCTCGAGTCGATTGCTGCTCTCGGCCTTCGCGTCTTCGTGAGCGAACTCGACGTTCCGGTGCCGGTCGATCTGGAGGACCGCTTCACGGTGCAAGCTGAGCGATATCGACGTGTCGTCGAGACCTGCCTCGCCGTCCCGGCGTGTGACATGATCGTGGTCTGGGGAATCGATGACGCGCATACATGGCTGCACAACTTCGATCTGCTGACGGGCCCCGATCCCGATCCGTTGCTCTTCGATGAAAACCTGCACCCCAAGCCGGCGTACTACGCGGTGCGCGAAGCATTGCTGCGGGGCAGGTCCGGTGACCATCCGGTTTCCGGCAAACGCCTGGCTCTTCGCAGTAGAGGGTTCGGCAGGACATCACTCGCGTTCTCGTCGAGCGATCTGGCCGTCGTCTCACCCTCTCCCGCGTCGCGGAACGATCCGGAGCAAGAGAGTTCGGGCCCTGCTACGGTCGAACTGCTTGTTCCCGGGGGTGCCCAGCACATCATCACACTGCCGGCCGGAACCGGATGGCGGGCCCGCGAAGGCCACACGAGCTACTGGGGCGGCCTGCTGTCATGGCTGTCGCCCGGTGGGCAGATTCCTCCGGTCTGGCTGGAGCTTCGCGAAGGCGATGGCCTCGAACTCGAGATCTGGAATAGTCCGCTCTCACCAGCCGAGGTCATTGATGGGCTCGGACTCCGGATCACTTTGGGAACCCTGCGTATCTGTGCCGACTTCGGCCCTGCGACGATCACCCAGGCGTCGAGCCGGCGGCTCGTGGCGGAAGACGCTGCAGCTCGCGACGGCTTCGACTGTTCCTTCGAGCAAGATCCCGATTGAGGATCAACCGGAAGCCCTGATGACCCATAACGCCCCCCACATCATGCACGGCGCCGACGTGTCCTATTTCTCCGGAAAACTGCGCCCTGCCTTTGCTCACAAGACTCTATGGATGCGTGAGGTGATGCCCGACATCCTCGAAATCAAGCGCAGGACGGGTATGCACTACTTTCCGGCCGTCGAGACGCCGGACGGGGACATGTGGCAGGACACGAGTGACATCCTCGACCAACTCGAGGCTGCGCATCCGACGCCTCCGCTGATCCCCGCCTCGCCGGTACAACGCATCGTTGCCTATCTGATCGAACTCTACGGCGATGAAATGGGGCAGGCACGGGTCGATACTCCGCTGGCGGGGACTGGCTGGGAGAAGGTCCTTGCACTTCGCCCGAACCATCGCGTAGAGAAGCGGAACTACAAGGTTGTTTGGGAGAGCCCGCACCACCCTTCCCTCTCCTCAGGATGAGAACACTCGGCCCGGATCGGTTCTCGGTTGAATCATCCGTGCGGACCCCGCGGGCCCGCCCGAGTCGACTGGGGCCTTGGTGTGCGCGATCCTCTCCCGATGACGGAAAGCGAAGCGGATGAGACCGAGCCCCAGGTCGCACATGGCCCCCTCGAGGGTCTTCGTGTGCTCGAACTGGGTGAAATGGTGGCGGCTCCCTACTGCGCGAAGCTGCTCGGGGACCTTGGCGCAGACGTCATCAAGGTGGAACGCCCCGAGCACGGCGATCCCTCGCGTTGGCGCGGCCCGTTTTCCGGGGATCAGCCGAATCCAGAGCGCAGCGGACTCTTCCTCTACCTGAATACCAGCAAGCGTTCGGTCTGCCTGGATCTCGCTTTGCCACAGGATCGCGATGCGTTCGAAGCCCTCGCCTCGCGATCGGACATCCTGATCGAGGACCGCGCGCCGGAGGCTCTCGACGCACTCGGCCTCGGCTACGCCTCGCTTGCTGCTCGCAACCCACGACTGATCGTCACTTCGATCTCGCCGTTCGGGCAGACCGGCCCGAATCGCGGGCACAAGAGCCATCCGATCAACCTGTTTCACTCGGCCGGGCATTCCTCGCCTTTCGCCTCCCTCGAGACCGCTGGAGGGCGTGCGCCCGCGCGCGCCGGTGGGCACCTGGGCGAGTATGACGCCGGCCTGATGGCTGCAGTGGGAACGCTTGGAGCGGTCTTCGGTCGCGAAATCACCGGGCGAGGCCAACACATCGACGTGTCGAAGCAGGAGGCCATGATGGGCCTCGAGCGCGTGACGATCGGGCGGTTTGCGAACGAAGCGAATCCGTTCCCCGGTGGCGGGATCGGTGGTCTGATCCGTGCGAAAGACGGCTGGGTCATGCTGACTACGCTCGAAAACCACCAATGGGAGGGTTTGGTGCGGGCCATGGGCAACCCGGCCTGGACCGAAGCCGAGTGGTGCAAAAGCCTGGCCGGGCGCGTGGCGCATCAACAGGAAATCGATGAACACAGGAGTGAATGGGCTTCCACCCGAACCCGCGAGGAGATCTACCACCTCGTGCAACAGGAGGGAACACCGGCCGCACCCGTCCGGAATGTCGCAGAAGTGATGCAATCCGAGCAGAGCCGGTCGCGCGGTTTCTTCCGGGAGCTCGACCATCCGGAAGCGGGCCGAGTGACCTTCCCGACCGCGCCCTACCAGTTTTCACGGACGGCCTGGGTGGGGACACGCGCACCCTTGCTGGGCGAGCACAGCGATGAAATCCTGACCGGGCTGGGGCGCCCGCAACCAGCCGGTGATGCGAAGGCGGCGGCCGGCATGCAGCCCTCCGGAGTCGGTTCGGGCGGTGCCCGCGGGCCCCTCGACGGCATTCGCATTGCGGACTTCACCTGGGCCTGGGCCGGTCCACAAGGCTCTCTGCTGCTCGGCATGCTGGGGGCCGAGGTCATCAAGATCGAGAGTCGCGCGAGGCCCGATCACGCACGAGTCCACTCCTTGACCGCGGGCGGGCTGCGCGGCGGCATCGATGAGTCCCCGATCTTCAACGATCTCAATCTCGGCAAGCGCTCCGTCACATTGAACCTGCGCAGCGATGCTGGGCGTGGGCTTGTGCGCAAGCTCGTGGCCGAATGCGATGTCGTGCTCCAGAACATGCGCCCCGGCGTGCTCGACCGCCTGGAGCTCGGATACGACGACCTTCGGAAAGTGAATCCGGAAATCGTCATGCTCTCGTCATCCACGGTAGGCGCGACCGGCCCCGAGCGACGCTACGTGGGTTATGCGCCGACGTTTGCTTGCCTGTCGGGAATCGCCAGCATCTCCGGGTACCCCGACGAGCCGCCGATGCCGCTCAGCGGATCCGTCGATTTGCGCGTCGGAACCGCGTCGGCCTTTGCGGTGCTGGCGGCGCTCATCCATCGCCAGCGCAAGGGTGAGGGCCAGAACATCGACCTGTCGTCCACGGAAGTGATGAGCACGATGATGGGCCACGCGTTCGTGGGCTACGGGCTCGATGGCCGGATACCGGAACGGATCGGGAATCGCGACGAACAGATGGCACCGCATGGATGCTATCGCTGTCGCTCGGAGGGTGAGTGGGTCACGATCGCGGTCGAGACCGAGGAAGAGTGGAACGCCTTTCGTTCGCTGCTTGCCGACCCCCAGCTTGATGCGGCCATGTTCGCGACGGCCCAATCTCGCCACCGGAACCAGGAGCCCCTCGATGCACGGATCGAGCATTGGACGCAGGGCCGCTCGGCTGAAGATGTGGTTCAGGAGCTGCAGACCGCCGGGATCGCGGCGGCGCGTCTGAATTCGGGCGCGAGTCTTTCGCGGGATCGCCACGTGCTCGCGCGCCAGGTCTTCCAATCCATCGAGCATCCGAGGCTGGGCAGCCTCCAGGTGCTCCGCCCACCCTGGCGGATGGAGGGTGCGAAGTTGAATCAGCCCAGTCCGCTGCTGGGCCAGCACAACCGCGATGTGCTGGGCACGCTTCTCGGTCTGGATGACCAGGAGATCTCGCAGCTGATGGAAGACGAGGCTGTGTACTGAGCCCCGTGCTTGGCCTCACTGCGAAACCAGCCCACGATGTTCAGTTACGTATCGCCGGAGGCGTGGGACGAGGGCCTACCGGCCCAACGTGGCCTGGAGGAGTTGCAGCGCCGCCTGTTGCTGGATGTTGGCCTGCGCCAGGAGTGAAATGCCGACCTGCTGGAGGATCTGGGATCGGGTGAGCTCCGCCGTCTCTAGTGCGAAGTCCACATCGAAGATGCGCGACCGAGCCGCCGACTCGTTCTCCGCCTGCACACCCAGGCTGCGGATGCGATGCTCGAGCCGCACCTGCTGGGTACCGAAGCTGGCGCGGTGCCGGGTCACCTCCCCGATCGCCAGATCCGCCACCGCCAGGGCGTTCTGCGCTCCCGTCTGACTGGACAAGTCGAGTGCGGCCAGCGCCCCGCCGCCCAACTGGGAGCTGCGCGCGTCGACCGGCGAGAGGCTCAGCACGTCCCCTACGGAGGCGCCGACCTGGAGCACGATCCCTCCGTTGGAGCCATCCAGCAGGGAGGCACCGTTGAACTCGGTGACGTTCGCAATGCGGTCGATCTCCTGGATCAGGCCGTCGGCCTCCTGCTGCAGCAGCGAGCGTTCGCGGTCGCTGAGCGTTCCGCTGGCGGCCTGGATGGCCAACTCGCGGATGCGCACAAGCATGTCGCTCACCTCGTTCAACGCGCCTTCGCCAACCTGCAGCAGCGAGACTCCGTCGAGCGCATTGCGCTGCGCGCGGACCGTGCTGCGCACACGGGCTGCCAGCCGCAGCCCGATCGCAAGCCCGGCCGGGTCGTCCGCGGCGCGGGTGATGCGCCGGCCCGAGGAGAGCCGTTGCATCGAGCGCTGGGCGGCGCGCGTATGCAGGGCGAGCTGACGCTGGATGCCCAGCGACAGGCTGCTGTCGCGGAGGGTGAGGGAGATGGGGGGCTCCGGGCTCTTTTCCACACTCATCGGCGCGACGACAGGCAGTCCGGAGCGTCGATGGCGTCGATCTCCGGGAAAGGCCCCGGTGGTTTGGGCTCTTCCACGGTTCGGGCTGGATCGTTCACCCGGGTTCAGGTTGTTCGGACGGATCGATCGCCTCTGCGCCATCGCACTGCGACAGCCTGAACTCGATGCTCGCTTGTTCGAGGGCTAGTGGCTGGCCTCGACCTTCTCCACCCTTGCGGGAATGGCTTTGTGGTAGGGAATCCCGCTGAGTGGGTCCCGGTGGCTGGCGCGAATCAACTCCTGGACGTTCACTCCGACGGGCTCCATCTTGCCCGTCTCGGGGTCGCGGGCCAGCAGGCCGTAGCCGTGAGGCATGCTGAGGTTCCCGGGATAGATGTCGTCGGTCAGCATGGCGGGTACCGTCGCCTCCCCGGCCTCCGTGACAACCCTGACGCGCTCCCCGTCCTCGATGAGCAGGCCCTCGGCATCCGTTCCGTTCATTCGCAGATAGCTGGTCTTGAGGGCCTTCCGCCAGCTGGGATCCCGGTGGATGGTGTTCGCGTTCGAGTCCGTGCGCTCTCCGGTCTGCAGCATGAACGGGAACTCCGTGTTCTTTCGGAAGTCGGTGTCATCGGGAATCTCCAGCTCCCGGAACAATGCCAGCACCTCGGGAACACCAAGCACCGCCATCTGGTCCGGGGTTCGGACCTGGCTCCAATTGTCCTTCGGATCCGAACGACATAGCAGCAGACCTTGCGGGTTCTCGAGCAGCTTCTCGAAGAGCGCCTGTGCAGGGTCGTCCCCTGCGCTCAGCGTCCCGGCCTCGATCAGGCGGTCGTGATTCTGGGCCGCAAAGACCCCGCACACCAGCTTCATGAAGGAGAGCACTGGGGCTGTCTCACCGGCCTCGATCGCTTGCTCCAGCATCGCGAACAATGGATGGGAAGAGAGGTCGAGCCCCATCGCCTTGGCGATCTCGTAGAAGATCGAGCACTCCTGCTTCGCCTCGGGTGGGCCTTGCAGAACCGGGGCGCGCAGGTGCATGTAGATTTCGGGGTGCCCCTTCGGAAACACCGAGGCCTCCCATTTCTCATAGCCAACCGGAGCGGGCAGCACGTAGTGCGCCAGCATCGCAGCCTCGGTCATCGCGGGATCGATCACCACCAATAGCTCCAGGTCTTCGAACGCGCGGGTCATGGCCCGGGTGTCGGCATAGGAGCGCAACGGGTTGCAACCTTCCACGAAGAGCGCACGGATCTGCCCCTCGCCGGCCTCGAGGATCTCCTCGGGCAGTGCGTTGGGGGGAAAGAGGCCTCGGACCATCGGGATGCCTGCCACCCGTGTTCGCGGCTTCTCGCGATCCCCTGAAAACAGGCTGGCGCCACTGAACATGGTTGCGGCGAAGTGGGCGCCCTCAGGTGTACACATGTTCCCGGTCACGATCTGGAGCAGGGGCAGCAGGAAGCAGTTCTCGACCATGTATCGGTTGTGGTAGATGCCGAGGTCGAACTTGATGCTGGCGCTCTTCGCGTTGGCAAAGCGGCGGGCGAGCGCGATGATCCCCTGCTCGTCCAGATCGCAGAGCTCTGCCGCCCGGGCGGGCGTCACGAGGTCGGCGATGAACCGCGCGTCGTCCCAACCGTGGGCGTGTTCTGCGACGAAGGCCTCGTCCACCAGCCCTTCGTGAACGATCACGTTCAGCATCGCCAGCAGCAGGAAGAGATCCGTACCGGGCCGGATCCGAAGATGCGTATCTGCCATCTTCGCGGTCTCGGTGCGGCGCGGATCGACGACCACCAGTGAGCGCGAGGGATCCTTGGCGATCTCCTTCAACACGACGCGCGCGCGTTGGATGCCATGGCTCAACCAAGGGTTCGAGCCCATCACCAGCAGCAGCTCGGACTCGTGGGCGTTGGCCTCGAAGTCGATCGCCTCGCTCCCGAAGACGTGGCCGTTGATCCAATACTTCTGGGTGAACTCCTGGGCGAGTGCATTGAAGTGCCAATGCGAGCCGATCATCTGGAGCAGGCCCGCTGCATAGACGAAGTCCATGTGGTTGGCCTGCCCACCGCCGCCCACCAACCCCACCGAATGGCCGCCGGATCGGGCAATGATCTGATTCAGTTTCTCGGCGATCTCGGTCGTGGCCTGCTCCCAGGTGATTTCCTGGTGAGTCCCATCCGGCATGCGTTTCATCGGCTCGCGCACGCGCTGCTCGTGATGAGCGTACTTTCCGACAGTCAGCCCCTTGCTGCAGGTGTAGCCCCGACTGAATGGGTTCGACTTGTCGCCCTTCACCTTCATGATCCGGTTGTCACTCACCTGGACCGACAGGCCACAGTTGAGCGAGCAAAGGACGCAGGAGGTCGAATGCCAATCGCCGGCGGTCCTGGAGTTCATCGGGGCTCCTCTCTTCGGGATGAAGGCGGCCCTGCGACTATACTACGGACACGGCGAACAGCCCCAGTCGCTGCGGCCGACACGAAGCCGGCCGCAGCGATCAGGTGGGTCTGGCCTGGATCAGCTGGCGCGGGGAGCTACGACGCTTGTCCGCCGCGGTTGTCGCTGAGCATGCCGCGGTCTCGCCACTTCTGCTCGGTGCGCTCGGTGATGAGGCCGAGCCGCTGCAGGTTCGGAACCACGGTGTGCATGTAGATCGTACTATTCAACTCGGCCCACTGGGGCATGGCGAGTATCGTCTGTGCGATGGTGTCGGGGTCGATATCGTAGCGGGGCCCGAGAACGCGCAGCATGTCGAGCTGTTGGTTCGCGTTCAGCGCCTCGAGCACCGCGAACGCCCAATCCTCCATTTCGTGCATCTCTTCCTCGGTCGCTTCGGCGACGACCCGGCGCATGGACAGAACACCGAAGGCTGCGTGGCGCGATTCGTCCTGCTCTGCCTTCCGGATCAACTCCGTGAAGAGCGCGTTCTTCGAATTCGAACGGAGCATATCCATGATGCCCACCGCCATGCCTTCGAAGAGCGTCTGCATCCCGAGGGTCTTCATCTTGTGGCCTTCGACGGTGAGCAGTTCATCGAGCAGGAACTTGAGCGTCGGTGTGACCGGGAAGATCTCGCCGCATTTGTCGCTGGCGAAGCGGGCAAACGCCTCGACATGCCGCGCCTCGTCGGCGACCTGGTTTGCAGCGTAGAGCTTCTCGTCGGTCGTCGGACAAAGCGATGTCAACTGGCCACAGAGCTGCAGGGCCGCTTGCTCACCGTGAAGGAGCTGCGAGCAGGTGAAGGCGATCTCGTCGAGCATCGCGACCTTCTGCTCCTTCTCGTCCTTGCCCATCAGCTTGAGGAGGTTGGCGAGAAGCGACATCTCCATCTTGCCGAACCACTCGTCCTTCGAGACCGGGATGTCCCAGTCGAGGTCCGTCGTCGAGTTCCATTGGTTCAGCTTGCCCTTTTCGTAGAGAGCACGCAGTTCGGTCACATTGCTGCCGTAGTCCCAGTCGTTCCAGCGAACGGTCGTGGGGGCCTCGACGGTCAGCTTGTTGCGCAATCCGTCGATCTGCTCCTGGTCGACGATGTCCAGAACTTCGAAATCACCGATCTTGCGCCGGTTCTCGGCTAGAAACTTCATACTCATGATCCCAGGGCTCCTTGTGGGTGGTTCGGTCTGGCGGACAGGCCGGTCTCTATGAATGAGAGAACGAACTCCTTGTGGCGACGGATCTCCGTCGCTGAGAATACGGGTCGACCGAGGATCTCGTCCCCGAAGCCACCCGAAGCGAAATGGAAGAGCAGTACGCCGATCAGGCTCTGCGTGGCATGCGGCACCGGGATCGGGCGGAGATCTCCAGCCTCGATGCCTTCGTGCAACAGTGATGAAACAGCTTCGAGAATCCTCTTCAGCGGGCCATTGACCTCGGGCGTGTCGGAGTCGTGCTCGAGCACTTCACCCTCGAAGAGTGTCCGCATCAAGAGCGGCGCACGGGTGTCGCGCTCGGCGAGCGCGTCGAGCATTGCATCCACCCAGGCCAGAAGACGCGCGAGAGCGCTCCCCTCGCTGCTGGAAGCCTCCGACAGACACCCCTCGAGATCACCAAAGATCCGCGCCAGGACGGCCAGATACAGGTCCATCTTGGTGGGAAAGTGATGGAAAAGCGCGGACTTCGAGAGCTGGGCAAGGCGAGCGATCTCGCGCAATCCCACACCCTCGTAGCCGTGCCGAGCGAACAACGCCTCCGCGGTGTCGAGAATCGTCTCGCGACTCTCTCCGGCGTGGGTATCGGCTCCACGCTGGATCTGATTCGAGGCGGGTTGTGTCAGGGGAACCTCGGGTCCGGTTGGTTTCATGTGGACCGTAACCCGACCGACCGGTCGGACGCAAGGGCAAGTCGGTAGCGGGGGTGATTTCAGGGTTTGCGACTCGCTCCCGCCATACAGAGAAGCCTTGATGAATCCCCTGGCGGGTGATCGGATCCGCCGAAGGATGGATGACACAGGTGTTCCACCGATGGGCGGATTCCATTTTGAAACGCCAAAGCCTGAGGGAAGCCAGCGTTGATTCGTGCGATTTGAAACCCGCCCGGTTGGAGTCTCAGGCTCCCAAAGCGAAACGCCGTTAGTTCCCTGGTGTGGTGCCTGCGCAAGCCAGGTATCCCGGAAACAGGAGGCTATTCATGCCCAACCCCGTGGTACAGGTACAAGCTCTCGGTCAGAGCATCTGGTTCGACAACATCCGGCGGGGTCTCATCCTGTCCGGTGAGCTGCAAGAGCTCGTCGCGGAGGGCGGAGTCCTCGGTGTGACGTCGAACCCCGCAATCTTCGAGAAGGCAGTCGCGGGGAGTACGGACTACGACCCGGCGTTGCAGGCCCTGGTCCGACAAGGCGTGGGCGATGCCAAGGATCTCTATGAGCGCCTCGCGATCGAGGACATCCAGCTCACTGCAGACGTTCTGCGCCCGATCTGGGAGCGGACGACCCGCCGCGACGGATACATCAGCCTCGAGGTCTCACCCTACCTTGCGCACGATACCGAAGGCACGGTCGAAGAGGGGCGCCGCCTTCACGACGCGATCGGTCGCGACAACGTGATGATCAAGGTTCCTGCGACCGACGCCGGGCTGCCGGCGATCCGGACTCTGATCGCAGATGGAATCCCGGTCAACGTGACCCTGATCTTTTCGAAGGCGACCTACGAACGCGTTGCGGATGTCTACATGTCTGGCCTCGAGGACCGGCAAGCGCGGGGCGAAGACCTGCACGTCGAAAGCGTCGCGAGTGTCTTCATCAGTCGTGTCGATTCCCTCGTGGATGCCGAATTGAAGCGCGGTCTCGACGCCACGCAGGACGCCGCGAAACGCAAGCTGTACAAGGATCGGCTCGGCAACGCTGCCATTGCAAACGCTCGCCTCTGCTATGGGAGCTTTCTGCACGTGATGAAGAGTGAGCGCTGGTCAGCGCTCGAAGCAGATGGAGCCCGCAACCAGCGGCTCCTCTGGGCAAGCACCGGCGTGAAGGACCCGGCGTTTTCGAAGACCCGCTACGTCGATGAGTTGATCGGGAAGGATACGGTGAACACCGTTCCCACGGAGACCTACCGGCTCTTCCGAGAGGACGGAACTGCCAGTACGACGCTTCCGGGTGATTTCGAAGCGCTCGAGGCCGAGGCGCAGTCCGAAGCCGAAGCCCTCGACCAGCTCGGGATCTCCTTGGAAGCCGTGGGGGCCGAGCTCCTCGATGCGGGTGCCGAGAGTTTCTCAGAGGCATTCGACAAGCTTCTCGGCGCCGTCGAGTGCAAGCGGCAGACTTTGTTGGGGACCGCACTCGCTCACCAGGAGAGCGAACTCGGAGAGGCGGAAGCCGCGGTAACGGAAACACTTGCCGAGTGGCGTCAAAGCGGAAAGCATCGGGCGCTCTGGGCAGGAGATGCCGCTCTCTGGACGGGTGCGGACGAGGCGGATTGGCTCGGCTGGCTACATGTGGTGGGGAGCCAGCGCGACGAAGCCGATGAGCTCCAGCGCATAGCCTCGAAAGTTCGACAAGACGAGATCAAGCACGTGGTATTGCTCGGAATGGGTGGCTCGAGCCTTTGTCCCGAAGTGCTCTGGCACACTTTCGGCCCCCAGGCTGATGCGCCGGAGCTGATCGTGCTGGATTCGATCCTTCCGGACCAGATTCGGAGCGTCGAAGCACGCATCGATCTGGCGCGAACTCTCTTCCTGGTTTCGTCGAAATCCGGCGGAACCAGCGAAACCGCCACGCTTCGAGCGTACTTCATGGAGCGCGTGGGCGAAGTGATCGGATCGGAACAGATCGGAAGTCGCTTTGTCGCGGTCACCGACCCCGGAACCTCATTGCGCGAAACCGCAAAGCAGGCTGGCTTCCGCCACATTTTCCGTGGAGAGCCGAGCATCGGCGGGCGCTACTCGGCGCTCTCCGCGTTCGGAACCGTCCCCGCCGCGATGATGGGGCTCGATGTCCGGGACCTCATGGATCGCGCGGAGCAGATGGTCCTGGCGTGCGAATCATGCGTGCCGCCTGAATCGAATCCGGGACTGGTCCTCGGCGCGACGCTCGGGACCCTCGCCAAGCAAGGTCGAAACAAGCTCACCCTGATCACGACTCCAGCGATTTCGGGGCTTGGAGCCTGGGTCGAGCAGCTGGTTGCGGAATCGACCGGCAAGCTCGGGCTCGGAATCGTACCGATCGATGGCGAACGTCTCACGACACCGGATCGCTACGGCGATGACCGGCTGTTCGTGTATGCACGTCTCGAAGGCGATGCCTCACCCGAGCAGGATGCCGGGGTGGCGGCTCTGGCCGCAGCCGGCCATCCGGTCGTGCGATTGTCCATCGCCGATCCGATGGACATCGGTCAGGCATTCTTCCGCTGGGAGTTCGCCACCGCGGTGGCTGGGGCGATTCTCGGAATCAATCCCTTCGATCAGCCCGATGTAGAGGCCGCGAAGAACGCGGCCCGTTCCCGCATCGCCGCATTCGAGGAGAGCGGCACACTTGGCGAAGAGGAACCGTTGGCTCAAGATGGGCCCGTAAGGCTGTACGCAGATGCGAAGAACGCGGAAGCACTTCGCACGAGCGCAGGATCCGACGACGCTGTCGCACTGCTCCGTGCACATATCGACCGGATCGGCGAGAACGACTATGTCGCGGTGAACGCCTACGTCGAGCGCTGCGACGACCACGATCACGCGTTGCAGCATCTGCGTCACACCCTGCGCAATTGGAAGAACGCGGCGACGACGCTCGGCTACGGGCCTCGTTTCCTCCACTCGACAGGCCAGCTCCACAAGGGTGGACCCGACAGCGGAGTGTTCCTCCACATCACGGCCGATCCCGGTGAAGACATCGCGGTCCCGGGCCAGCGTGCAACCTTCGGCGTGCTGGCACGTGCCCAGGCCGCGGGAGACCACGAAGTCCTGGCAGAACGGGGAAGACGAGTGCTTCGGATCGACCTCGGCGATGACGTCGGTTCCGGGCTCGCCCATCTGATGGACATGGTCGAGCGATCGACTGACGGAGAATGAGCATGCCGCCCAACGAAATTGAAACCAGCGCGATCGACACGATTCGCACCCTTTCCATCGATGCGGTCCAGGCCGCCAACTCGGGACATCCGGGTACGGCGATGGCACTGGCGCCGGTGGTGTATTGCCTCTGGCAGCGTTTCTTGCGGTTCGATCCCCAGGATCCCATCTGGCCCAACCGGGATCGATTCGTGCTCTCGGCGGGACATGCCTCGATGTTGTTGTACTCGATGCTCCATCTCAGTCGTGTGAAAGCCGTCAACACGAAGTACGAAACGCTGGGTTCGCCGGCGGTCTCGCTGGACGACATCCGACGCTTCCGGCAGCTCGATAGCCGTTGCCCCGGGCATCCCGAATACCGCTGGACCTCGGGTGTCGAGATGACCACGGGTCCCCTCGGCCAGGGTGTCGCGACCAGCGTCGGAATCGCCACGGGCCAACGCGCGCAGGCCGCACAATTCAATCGGCCGGGCCACAACCTGTTCGACTACGATGTGTATGCGATCTGCGGTGATGGCTGTTTGATGGAAGGGGTTTCCGCGGAAGCAGCCTCCTTGGCGGGCCATCTCCGCCTGTCGAATCTGTGCTGGATCTACGACAGCAACCAGATCACCATCGAGGGCAGTACGGATCTGGCCTTCACTGAGGACGTGGCCGCACGTTTCCAGGCCTACGGTTGGAACACGCTGCGCGTTGAGGACGCCAACGATCTCGACGCGACCACCGCAGCACTGGAGACCTTCCGCGCGACCGAGGATCGGCCCACGCTGCTGATCGTCGAGAGTCATATCGGTTGGGGCTCGCCGCACAAGGAAGGCACGCCCAGCGCTCACGGTGAACCGCTCGGAGAGGAGGAGGTCCGCCTCACGAAGCGCGCCTACGGGTGGCCCGAGGATGAGGCATTCCATGTGCCCGAGGGCGTGCAGGAGCACTTCGCCGAAGGCATCGGCCGTCGCGGCCACGAACTCCGCGAAGCCTGGATGGCGGATTTCGAACGCTATCGCGAAGAGCATCCCGCGCGCGCTGATGAGCTCTACCGGATGCAGCACCGACAGCTTCCGGAGGCATGGGATGCCGATCTCCCGGTTTTTCCCACAGACCCCAAGGGCTTGGCCGGCCGCGAGGCTTCAGGCAAGGTCTTGAATGCGGTTGCGGAGAACGTGCCCTGGCTGCTCGGAGGCTCCGCAGATCTCAGCCCCTCGACGAAGACGAGCCTGGTTTTCGACGGAGCTGGGGATTTCTCGGCCGAAGAACCCGCGGGCCGGAACTTCCACTTTGGAGTGCGCGAACACTCCATGGCCTCGTTCATGAACGGCTTGTCCCTAGCGAAGTTGCGCCCCTTCGGATCGGGCTTCCTGATCTTCAGTGATTATGCCCGGCCGGCACTGCGGCTCGCTGCACTGATGGAAATTCCGGTGATCCACGTGTTCACCCACGATTCGATCGGTGTGGGCGAAGACGGCCCGACGCATCAACCGATTGAGCAGATCGCTTCGTTGCGTGCCATTCCCGGCTTGCTGACGATCCGGCCAGGCGACGCCAACGAGGTATCCGAGGCGTGGCGGGTGATCATGCAGCTTCGCCACGAACCGGCGGTGCTGGTGCTCTCGCGCCAGGCGATGCCGACCCTGGACAGGCAACTCTACGCACCAGCAGCAGGCCTCGCTCGCGGTGGCTACGTGCTTGCAGATGCCTCCGATGGGGATCCGGACGTGATCCTGATCGGCACCGGGACCGAGCTCTCGCTTTGCGTCGAAGCCTGGGAGAAGCTGAACAGTGAGGGCGTGTCTGCTCGGGTGGTGAGCATGCCGTGCTGGGAACTCTTCGAGCGCCAGGATGCGACCTACCGAAACCAGGTGCTGCCCCCGGAGCAGCAGGCGCGAGTTTCCGTCGAGCAGGCGTCTGTATTCGGCTGGGAACGCTATGTGGGGCCGACCGGTGTTCGCATCGGGATGGAGACCTTCGGCGCTTCCGCGCCGTTGGCGGAGCTACAGAAGCGGTTCGGCTTCACGACGGAGCGCGTCGTCGAGGCCGCTCACGAAGCGATGCAGGGCAATGACCCGTTCGGAGAACGTAGCTGACGGAGAGCGCAGCCCATCTGCGGTCGACCGGCCATCAAGAACTCGGATCGCCACGAACGATCGAACAGGAGGAAACAACATGCAGTTGGGAATGGTAGGCCTTGGGAAGATGGGCGCGAACATGGTTCGGCGTCTGATCCGTGCCGGCCACGAATGCGTGGTCTTCGATCTCGACCCCGAAGCGGTCGGAAGCCTTGAAGATGAAGGCGCGGTAGGCGCGAGCTCCCTTCAGGCGCTGGTCGACAAGCTCGAGGCACCGCGGGCGATCTGGGTGATGGTTCCCGCGGGTCCGGCCACCGAGACGACCGTCGGGCAACTGGCCGAGCTGGTCGCATCCGGAGACACGATCATCGATGGTGGAAACTCGATGTACAAGGACGACGTGCGCCGAGCCGCGACCCTTGCCGAGAGCGGAATCCACTACGCGGATGTCGGGACCAGCGGCGGCGTATGGGGCCTGGAACGTGGCTACTGCCTGATGATCGGAGCGGAGCCCGCCGTGGCGGAGCGCCTCGACCCGATCTTCAAGGCGCTGGCGCCGGGCCAGGGTGACGTCGAACGCACTCCGGGGCGGCCGTCTGGGCAGGGAACCGCGGAGGCGGGTTACCTGCGCTGTGGTCCGCCTGGGGCGGGACACTTCGTGAAGATGGTCCACAACGGAATCGAGTACGGCCTGATGCAGGCGTATGCCGAGGGTCTCGACATCATGCGTTGCCAGGGCGGCGATACGGTTTCCGACGAATTCCGATTCCCGCTCGAGTTGGGCGAGATCACCGAGCTGTGGCGTCGCGGAAGTGTCGTGGGCTCGTGGTTGCTCGACCTGACCGCAATCGCACTACAGGCGAGCCCGGACCTGGAAGAGTTCTCAGGCAGTGTCCAGGACTCGGGGGAAGGACGCTGGACGGTGCAGGCCGCGGTGGAGTCCGGTACGCCGGCCGAGGTCCTCACCGCCTCACTCTACGCCCGCTTCCGCTCGCGCCAGGACCACACCTTTGCAGAGAAGGTGCTCTCGGCCATGCGCAAGCAGTTCGGCGGACACGTGGAGACCGGTTCGTGAGTACGGAACCGCTCCAGTCCGTCGGAGCGGATCCTGCGCCCTCGCCGTGCACCCTGGTGATCTTCGGGGGAAGCGGTGATCTCGCGGGACGCAAGCTGCTCCCGGCTCTCTACAATCTGTCGATGGATGGCGTGCTGCCGTCCGAGATCGCAGTGATCGGTACGGGCCGCAAGGAACTCGGCGACGAGGGTTTCCGACAATTCGCCCGTGAGGGCACCGAGAAGTTCTCCCGCCAGGCGCCGGAACGCACCCACTGGGCTGAGTTCGAATCCAAGCTCTTCTACCATTCCGGCTCACTCGATGATCCGGAGAGCTATGTTCAGCTGCGACGCCGCATTGAGGAGGTCGAGCTGGAAGCCGGCCTGCCGCCGAACCGCATCTTCTACCTGTCGATCCCTCCGAGCCGCTTTGCAACCTGCATCGAGCAGCTCCGCGCTGCAGGCCTGGTTTCCGACGCCGAAGATCCGGTGAATTTCTCCCGGATCATCGTGGAGAAGCCGATCGGCCACGACCTGCAGAGTGCCGAGGTCGTGAACGAGACTCTTGCCCAGGCCTTCGACGAGCGGCAGATCTTCCGCATCGACCACTACCTGGGCAAGGAGACCGTTCAGAACATCCTGGTGATGCGCTTCGGGAATACGATTCTCGAGCCGTTGTGGAATCAGAAGTACATCGACCACGTGCAGATCACCGTCGCCGAGGCGGAGGGAGTGGGAACCCGGGCCGGGTACTACGAAGAGGCCGGAGCACTGCGCGACATGGTGCAGAACCACATCCTCCAGGTCCTGTGCATGACAGCCATGGAACCGCCCTGGAGCCTCGATCCTGAGGCCGTGAGAGACCACAAGCTCGCCGTACTGAAGAGCCTCCGGCCGATTCGCGGCGAGGATGTCGGGCGAGAGGTGGTTCGCGCTCAATACGGCGCTGGCTTCTCGTCCGAGGGTACTGCCGTACCTGGGTACAGGCAGGAAGTTGGCGTCGCACACGATTCGACGACCGAAACCTACGTCGCGATGCGGGTCTACATCGACAACTGGCGCTGGGCCGGCGTTCCGTTCTACATCAGGACAGGCAAGAACCTCCCGAAGCGGACGAGTGAGGTCGCCGTCCAGTTCAAGCACGTCCCGCATACGCTCTTCAACCGCGACCCCGAGCATCTGCTGACGCCCAATGTGTTGACCCTGCGGCTGCAGCCCGAAGAGGGTTTCGCATTCGGCATCTCGGCGAAGCTGCCCGGACCGAAGGTGAAGGTGCGCCCCGTCCAGATGGACTTCGGCTACGGAGACTCCTTCCAGGAGCCGTCCCCCGAGGCGTACGAGCGGCTGCTCCTCGACGTGATGGCCGGAGATTCGACGCTCTTCATGCGACGCGACGCTGTCGAGGCTTCGTGGCGTTTCATCGATCCGATCTTCGAAGCCTGGTCGGCCGGCGGTGCCCGTTGGCTTCCCGAATACGATGCTGGCGGCTGGGGTCCGATCGAGGCGGATCGTCTGATCGGAGGCACCCGCGACCGGAGCTGGAGGCAGCCGTGAAGCCGGACCTGGCCTTGGGCGGAATCCACATCGAGCGGTTCCGGAACCAGGCTGGCGTCGCTTCTGCTGCCGCCGAGTTCCTCACCGAAGTCGCCTCCAAGGCCATCGAGCAGCGCGGTCGTTTCAGGCTGGTGCTCTCTGGGGGATCGACGCCCGGGCACCTGTATTCACTTCTCGGCAGCGCGTCGCAGCCGCTCGTCTCCTGGGAACACGTGGATTTCTTCTTTGGAGACGAACGAGCCGTGCCTCCCGACCATGCCGACTCCAATTACCGCTTTGCCCAGGACGGCCTGCTGGGTCCGATCCATGCCACATCGGCCCAGGTCCATCGGATGCACGGAGAAGCCAGTGATCTCGTTGCAGCAAGCGAAGACTACCAGCGCGAGATTGCGAGCGTTTTCGGGTCCGACCCCATGGGCGAGCCACCACGTTTCGATCTCGTGCTGCTTGGAATGGGCACTGATGGACACACGGCCTCGCTCTTCCCGGGCAGCACGGCACTCGCGGAGACTCACCGCTGGGTCGCCCCAAACCATCCGGCAGGTCTGGTGCCGCGCATCACGCTCACGCTTCCGATCCTGCAGCGGGCGCGGGAAGTGCTGTTCCTGGTGACCGGGCCGGACAAAGCAACGAAGTTGGCGGAAGTGCTCGCGGGCCCGCGAAGACCGCGGGATTTGCCGGCCCAGGCGGTGGTGCCTCGAGACGGCGCCTTGACCTGGTTCGTGGACGAGGCCGCGGCTGCAGCGCTGCCGCAGGCACTGGAGGCGTCATGATTCTCGCTGGTGATATCGGTGGCACGAAGACTGTCCTTGCATTGTTCGACACTCATGAGGGAAGCCTGGAGAGGCGGGAGATGGCCATCTTCCCGAGCCAGGAGCACCCCACTTTCGAGGAGGTCGTCGAAGCCTTCCGCTCCGAATACCCCACGGAGATCACCGCAGCCTGCTTCGGTGTAGCCGGGGCCATCATTGATGGTTGTGCGCAGACGACGAACCTTCCGTGGAAGCTCGACGAGCAGGCTCTCGGGCTGGCGCTCGGCGGCTGCCGGGTGAAACTCCTGAACGATCTCGAGGCCGCAGGCCTCGGAATGCTCGAACTTCCGGAGGCTTCCCTTCACTCCTTGCAACAGGGACGGGTGCGAAGGGGGAATGCCGCCGTGATCGCAGCCGGCACGGGGCTTGGCGAGGCCATGCTCTTCTTCGACGGAGAGAAGCACACTCCGACCGCATCCGAGGGCGGACATGCGGACTTCGCTCCCCGGACCGAGCGCGATGTGGCGCTGCTCCACCACCTTCGGGCCAAACTCGGGGGCCGAGTGAGTGTGGAACGGGTGATCTCCGGCCCTGGGATCGCTTCGATCCACGACTTCCTGATCGAGTTCCGTGACACGTCCGCACCGGAGTGGCTCTGCGCTGCGCGCGCGGCGGGCGATGCGAGCGCTGCCATCGCCGATGCCGCGCTCGCCAAACGGGACCCGGTCTGTGTGGAGACCCTCGAGCTGTTCGCCTCACTCTACGGAGCCGAGGCGGGCAACCATGCACTTCGGTGCATGGCCATCGGCGGTGTCTATATCGGCGGCGGTGTCGCACCGAAGATCCTGCCGTTCCTTTCGAGTGGCGCCTTCATGCAGGCATTCCTGGACAAGGGTCGCTTCTCGAACCTGATGTCGGAGATCCCGATCGCGATCGCACTCGATCCGCTGACGCCGCTGCTAGGAGCAGCGAGGATGGCCTCACGCTTGTAGCGGACCCTCAGCCCGCTCGCGTACCGAGTGCTCGATCGAGGTTGAACGCGGCACTGATCAGCGCGAGATGTGTGAATGCTTGCGGAAAGTTGCCAAGCGCTTCACCGTGGGGGCCGGTCTCTTCCGCGTACAGGCCCAGATGGTTCGCGTAGCCGAGCATCTGCTCGAAGGTCAGCCGCGCCGCCTCGAGCCTCTTCGGATCGGCCTGACCTGCTCGGGTCAGCGCTTCGACCAGCCAGAAGCTACACATGTTGAAGCTGCCTTCTCCGCCGGAGAGGCCATCGTCGGTGACCTCCGGGTCGTATCGATAAACCAGGCCATCTTCGACCAGGCCCCCATCCTTCGGTGCTCGGTTGATCGCGTCCAGCGTCGCCAACGCCCTCGGATCGGTCGGGGAAAGGAAGAATACCAGCGGCATGATCAGCGCTGCAGCATCGAGTGACTCGGACCCATAGGACTGCACGAATGCCTGTTTGTCCTCGTTCCAGCCGAGCTCCATGATCTGCTCGTAGATTTCATCGCGAACCTTCAGCCACCGTGTCCGATCGGCAGGGAAGGAGCG
This sequence comes from bacterium, assembly GCA_024226235.1. Classification (GTDB taxonomy): domain Bacteria; phylum Myxococcota_A; class UBA9160; order UBA9160; family UBA6930. The sequence goes on along the minus strand of JAAELW010000238.1, from coordinate 39,356 downwards.
CTTGTCTGCCAACCGGAGCGCGCGATCCACCGCGACCCAGCACATCAGCTTCGAATACAGGAAGTGACGGCGACCGCCTCGGACCTCCCAGATGCTTTCGTCTTCGCGCTGCCAGTTGTCGCACACCCAGTCGACCAGGCCGCGAAGCTTCGTCCACAGGTCGTGGGAGATCGGTCGGCCGTATTTGTTGAACAGGTAGACCGAGTCCATCAGCGCGCCATAGATGTCCAGTTGGAGCTGTCCATGAGCGCCGTTGCCCACGCGGACGGGCCGCGAACCCCGATAGCCATCCAGGTGTTCGAGCGTCTCTTCCGTGAGCTCGCTTCGGCCATCCAGGCTGTACATGATCCCCAGTGATCCGTCTTCGTCGAGTTCACGGCAGCGCCCTTCCAACCACTCCATGAACTTCGCTGCTTCGTCGGTGAAACCGATCCGGAGAAGGCCGTAGAGTGTGAAGGCTGCATCTCGAATCCAGGTGTAGCGATAGTCCCAGTTCCGTTCGCCCCCCATGTCTTCAGGCAGACTCGAGGTCGGTGCAGCGACGATCGCGCCCGTCTCCTCGCAGGTCAGCAGCTTGAGCGTGAGTGCAGAACGATACACCTGCTCCCGCCAGCGCCCTGCATACGTGCATCCCGAGATCCAATGGCGCCAGTAGTCGACCGTGTCGCGGAACAGGACATCCGCCTGCACACTGGAGATCTGCTCGGTATCGCCATCGCCAAGTGTCAGTACCGAGGTTTGTCCCTCGGAAAGCTGGAGGCGAGCACCCACTCCGCTGCCTCGCATTTCGAGAGGCACGTTGGTGGACAGGATCAGTTCGTGCTTTTCGGTGGAGAAGTACGCTACGTCGTTCTCGATCCGGGTCTCGTGAACCGTGCGTGCGTAGTCGAACGCGGGCTGGCAATCGACATCGAAGGTCACTCGCCCGCGGACTGCGTGGATCTGACGGACCAGCGACGGGACCTTCTCACCATCCGTTGCGACAGGCATGAAATCCGTGATCTGACCGACCCCATCCGCCGAAAGAAAGCGAGTGATCAGCACGTTCGTTTCGGGCAGATAGAACTGCTTGTGCGTGACTTCGCCAGAGGAGATGGGAGAGACCCGGAAGTGGCCGCCTTTCGAGTCATCCAGGATCGACGCGAATACACTCGGTGAATCGAAACGGGGAAAACAGAGCCAGTCGATGGTTCCGTCGAGACTGATCAGCGCGCTCGTGCGCAGGTTCCCGACGATGCCATGATCTTCGATCTTTGCGTACGACACGAACGCATCCTCCAATGCTATGGAGGATTTATCGGAGCGTCGCACGCGCCTCTGAACCAGACCGGCCTTTCAATTTGGAAGGACTGCAGTCTTTACCCCAGCTCCGAGCCGCAAAGGCTGCGGGTCGGAGCCGATGCTCCACTCCGGCTCAGGTGCCGGGTGAGTCCCAGGGCCCAGCGATCCTTGCCGCGGTCGCGAATACGCCCCAGGAGCCGCAGCGGTCGCAGTCCACGTCGTTGCCATAACAACAGTAGGGCGTGGTGAAGTCGTCACCTTCGATATAGAGTGGGAGCATGGTCTTCAGCATCGGACAATGGTCGGTAACGATCTTGGCGGTAGCTGGACGCGCCAGATCCAGGCTGCGGGTCGAGTTCCAGATGAAATCCGGGTAGCGACGCTTCAGGTCGAACACGATGTCGATCGCCGCCTCGCGCTCTTCGACGCTATCCCAAGCGCGCGGTGAAACCTCACCTGCACGGGGTACGTAGAAGCTGAACGTCAGGCCCTGGAACTTCGTGGGGAGTAGCTCGCGCACGAGATCCTCGAGCCGGTGCTGGTTCTGGCGATGCAGCACGCACTGCGCCATCACTGTCGACTGGAAGCCGTCCGGGAGGGCAGCGACGTTCTTCATCACGCGGTCGAAGACCCCTTCGCCGCGCACCGGGTCGTTGATGTCCTTCGGACCGTCCAGGGAGACGACGTAGGTGACTTCGGGCCCGAAGTCCTTGAATACCACGGTGCCGTTGGTCGTGATGGTGTTCTTCTGGAACAGCGCGAGGCCTTTTTCGACCAGGCGCCAGCGCAACATCGGCTCGCCTCCCATCCACATCATGCTGCGAATGCCGTGGCGGTCGCGCAGGCGTTCGAGCTCTGCGAGAATCCGATCGGGTTGCATCTCGCCTTCCGACTCATTCGGGTTCCCGTCGCGAAAGACGAAGCAGTGCGCGCATGCGAGGTTGCAATGGTTCGTGACGTTCACCATCGCGCCCGGGTACTGAGGCGGCGGCTCGATGCTGAGGCGTCGAGCGCCGAGAGACTCGGGCCTGGCCTGCTGGTGCGGCTGTTTGCTGGACGAGGTGTGGATGGGTTGGTTCATTTGAGCCTCGTGGAGGTCTGATGGGCTAATTCATTCGATATTACGCAATGCGACACCATTCAACCAGTTCTGTAATATCATCGGTCGGCCAGAAACCGCTGAAGGAGGCGTAGAGACATGAGCATCTGCCGGACTCACCTGGTCGTGGGGGGCTTCCCGCCCGGAGCCACGGCCGCCCATGACATGGACTACGCGCGGTGTCGTCTGCTGGGCTTGCTCGAGGAGACCCCTGGCGTACTGACCACGGTGTCGAACGACTTCACCGACATCGAGCGGTGGCTGCCTGGCTGCACCTTTCTCGTGAGCTACGTCGCGGGCCCACATCTGGAGGGGGACCAGAATGGCGTCGTCCAGGAGTGGATTTCCGGAGGCGGACGCTGGCTCGGGCTCCACGGCACGAGCGGCGGCCGAGCCGGACGCATCGAAGGCCAACCCCATGCGCGGCGCATGCTGAGACTTCCACACCACGACACACTTGGCAGCTTCTTCCTGAATCATCCCCCGATCCGCCGCTTCCAGGTGGATGTCGCAGACGTCGAGAACCCGCTCGTGCAGGGCCTTCCCGCCTCGTTCGAAGTGAGCGATGAGCTCTACTTCATCGAGCTTCTCGATCGCGAGCACACGCAGGTCCTGCTGACGACCCAATTGCCGGAGGATCCCGCCCCGGGCTTCGGCTTCACGTACGACGAGGACACCTCGCTCTTTCCCGACCGCCAGACCCGAGCGCTCGGTTACACCCGAGAAGTCGGCAACGGCGGTGTCACCTACATCGCACTCGGACACTGCCACTCCCCGGAAACGAACGGCCAACCCTTCGTCGACGAGAGCGTCGACCCGGCAGGCAAGACGCCACTGCTCTTCCGCGGCTCCTGGGAGAGTGAGGCCTACCAAAGCCTGCTCCGCAACGCGGTGGCCTGGGGAGCACGGGTCGAGTCATGACGAAGCCTCGCATGACCCATGAACAGTTGCTCGACCGCCTCGAGATCGAAGATCTCCTCACTCGCTACGCGACAGGGGTCGACCGCCAGGATTGGAACCTGTGGGAAAGCTGCTTCACCGAGGATGCAGTGATCGATTACACCGCGTTCGGGGGAATCCGTGGCGGCCTGAAAGAGATCCGCGGGTGGCTCGAGAAGACGATGCCGATCTTCTCCATGTGCCAGCACATGATCCTGAACAAGGAGATCGAGGTCAGCGGCGACACCGCGACCAGCCGCGCGGGCTTCTACAACCCCATGGCGCTCCCGATCGAGGACGGAGGGGACCAACTGCTCTTCTTCGAAGGTGGCTACTACCTCGATCAGCTCGTCCGGACGGCCGATGGCTGGAAGATCCGCCGGCGGGTCGAAGAGTTCAGCTACTCGACCCGCTTGAACCCGCAGCTCAAGCCGAAGCAGGGCCAGTCCTGATCCCGGATTCGTGTCGAGAGAGGGCCCTGCACGATGCTCAGCCGAGCAGGCGCCGGGCCCTGGCCAGGTCGTCGGGGCTGCCGACGTCGATCCAGGTTCCTTCGACCTGTACTGCCTGAAGGCATCCGCTGGCGCACCACCACTCGGCCAGATACCCGAGGTTGTCGGCTGGATGGCCACCTGCGAGGTAGGTCTCGACGTCGGCGAGCCGCGCGCGCGGGATGCCGTAGAGAGCCGTCACCGCGAGACTGGAGGCAGGTGCCGGATCCTTTTCCACGAGCGCAGTGACCGCGCCGTCAGTGGCCAGTTTCACGCTGGCGTAGCGTTTCACATTCCGAGGGCTCCCGACATCGTAGACCGCCACGGACGGGGTCTGGCGCACGCGCTCGGCAAGATCTGCCAGGCTGAAGTCGAAGACGTTGTCGGCGGCCAGGATCAGCAAGTCTTCGTCGATTCCGGTGTTGGCGATGTAGCCGGCCAGGTCCGCGACCGCCCCGCGCTTTCTCTCCGGCGAAGCGACTCCGTTACCGAGCACGCGAACGCTCAATCGCCCCGCCCGGCTCGCTGCCCAGGACGTGACGGCGGCCCTGCTCTTCTCGTTCGCAAGAACGTCGATGGCCTGAACCGCTTGCACGGCTTCAGCTGCATCTGCCGCCCAATCGATCGCCCGGCGGCTACCGATCGGTATCAGCGCCTTTGCATTGGCCTCGCGAATGGGCCCCAGGCGTGTGCCCCAACCGGCAGCCAGCAGGACCGCACGCATCCGGCGTCTAGCTGCCGCCGCCCGCGCTGCCCGCACGGCCGGGCGCTCCGTCGGTACCCTTGTTGAAGCCCGTGGCCAACGCGATCATCGAAGCGATATCGCTCAGGTTGGACGGCACGACGAAGGTGTTTCCCTCCTTCGCGAGGTTTCCGAATTCGCGAACGTACTGCTCCGCCACTCGGAGCTGCATCGCCTCTCCGCCGCCGGGTGAGCTCAGTGCACCGGCCACCTGCCGCAGGCCCTCGGCAGTGGCGCGAGCGACGGCCTCGATCGCCTCCGCTTCCCCCTCCGCCTCGTTGATCTGCCTCATACGAGCAGCCTCGGATTCCTTGATCACCTTCTGCTTGTCGCCCTCGGCCTGGTTGATGGCTGCATCGCGATGGCCCTCCGATTCCAGGATGACGGCCCGCTTCTCGCGCTCAGCGCGCATCTGCTTCTCCATCGCGGTCAGTACATCATGGGGCGGATTGATGTTCTTGATCTCGTAGCGCATCACCTTCACACCCCAGGGGTCCGAGGCCATGTCGAGTTCCGAGACGACAGACGCATTCATCTGCGCCCGTTCCTCGAACGTCCGGTCGAGATCGATCTTGCCTACCTCGCTGCGCAGTGTGGTCTGGGCCAGCTGTGAGATCGCAAAGATGTAGTTGCCAATGCCGTAGGAGGCGCGGCGGGCATCCAGCACCTGGAGATACAGCACACCATCCACACCCACCTGGACGTTGTCCCGGGTGATGCAGACCTGCTCCTGGATATCGATCGCCCGCTCCTTGAGAGAGTGCTTGTAGGCGATCCGGTCGACGAAGGGCATCAAGATGTGGAAGCCGGCATGTAGCGTGTCGGAGTACTTGCCGAGCCGCTCGATGACGAACGCATTCTGTTGGGGGACGACGACCGCCGTCTTCGCCAGCACGAAGATGACGAGTGCCGCGATCACCCCAACACCGATGAGCGTCTCCACGATCGATCCTCCTTCAGCGGGTCAGGCCGTTTTGGCCTGGACTCGCAGCATGACTCCATCGACACCATCGACATGGGCGATGGCGCCCTCTTCAAGGGCTGCAGTTCCTTCATTGCGTGCGCGCCAGGTGGATCCACGAAGCTCGACCTTGCCCACCTGACCCGGCGCGATGGCCGACCCCACGACCCGTGCACTTTCGCCCAGCAGCTCGGGCGCCAGGTCGACGGTCCCGGCCATCAGTCGCTCGTATGCGGGCCCGCGGACGAACACCGCCATGAAGACGGCCAACCCCGCAAAGACCAACCACTGCGTCCAGATCGGTGCATCGAACCCGAACAGCCCGAGTAGGGATGTACCCAACGCAGCCGCGCCGACGACTGCGAGCCAGAAGTCGGCACTCACGCCAAGCTCGGCCGCCAGCAATGCGGCGCCGAGTGTCATCCATCCCCACCAGGGCAAAACGATCTCCCCTTCGATCCGTATCCATCAGTCTAGGGCGTGTTCGGTGGTTCGGGGACTCCGCTGGAGAAGAACCACCCAGGAACTCGGCATTCTACTGGGGGGAAGCACCCGCGGGCAACTGACGAATCGAGACCGCGATGGCAGAAGGCTCGACAGATGGCCTGCGCAGAGACATCCCTCTCGGCTACCGCCCCAAGTCCATCCCCCGGAGATTCCAGCTGCGCCTCAGACTCCAACGGGACGAGCCGAGCTGCATCCCTAGGAGACACGCAACTTAACAAAAGTGCCTGGCCCCTATCTTAACGTGGCCCCTATCTTGACGCCTCTCTTGACGTGGCTCCGACCTTGGCGTGGGTGAGGTGCGGGGTGTCTAGTAGGTCAGTACTGCGTGGCAGTCGGTATCGACCTTTTCGCGTCCGGCCAGGGCGAGGAGTTCGATCAGGAAGGAGCATGCGACGACTTCGCCGCCGGCCTTGCGAACCAGCTCCACTGCGGCTGATGCGGTGCCGCCCGTGGCGATCAGATCGTCCACGATCAAGATCCGTTGCCCGGCTTCGACCGTGTCGATGTGCATTTCGACGCTGTCGGTACCGTACTCGAGCTCGTAGCTGGCAGAGTGGCTCTCCCAGGGCAGTTTGCCCGCCTTGCGGATCAGTCCGAAGCCAGCCCCCAGGGCCTGCGCAATCGGAGCCCCGAAGATGAAGCCACGCGCCTCGATTCCAAGCACGCGATCGACTCCAGCCTCCCTGAACGGCACGGCCACTGCCTCGATCGCGGCATTCAACCCGTCCGGATCGAGCAACAACGGAGTGACGTCCCGAAACAGGATCCCCTCCTTCGGAAAGTCCGGAACATCTCGTATCAGCGAACGCAATTTGTCGTGTGTCACGATCGTGCAGGCTCCATGCGCATCATCAGGGCAGGAAGAATAGCGGGTCCTGGGCAATCTCGTCCCGGCGGATTTCGAAGTGCAGATGAGGCCCGGACGCGTTCCCGGTGGTCCCGATTTCGCCCACCACGTCCCCTTTGTCCACGAACCCCCCCCGACCCACCCGGTTTCGCCGGTGGTGGGCGTACACACTGGCATACGCCGGAGTGTGTCGGACCACGACCATATTGCCGTAGTCGCCCATGCGTCCGCTGAAGACCACCCTTCCCGCCTCGGCCGCCCGAACCAGGACTCCCCTGGATGCGGCGATGTCCAGGCCCTGATGGAGGCGCCGCCCCCTCGGCCCGTAGCCCGAAGTCAGACGTCCGCGAACGGGCCAGGCGAAGCGCAAGCCTCCGTGAGTCAATGCATCGGCTTCCGCCGCCGGTTTCGAGGGGAGCGGCGGACGCAACGGGTGCCTCCCCGGATGGAGGACTCGGGCCCCGGGGATCCACAGCGGTGCACCGGTCGGAAGATCCCGGACATCGTTGATGTCATTTGCGTCGACGATGTCGGAAACCGGAACGCGATAGTGCCGTGCGATCCGGAACAGGTTCTCACCCCGTTGCACTGTGTGCACGACGCCCTCATTGCGATGGGCGCAGCCCGCTCCGATCAGCAGCAATGCCACGAGACCGCAGCACAGCGACGCACTCGCAGCTTGCGTCAGCCCACCCAACCGTGTTCGCCCACCAGATCGACGAAGCGACACGGGCCCAATGATTCGGCAAGCAGTTCGCCTTCGGGCCCGCGCTGCACACGTGTCAGTTGCTGCTGGCCGCGCGGGCCGAAGGGGCCCACCAGGCGCCCGCCCGATGCCAGCTGTTCGATCAAGGGCTTGGGCAGCTCGGGCCCTCCTGCCGTGACCACGATCGCGTCGAAGGGTGCCTCGGAGGGTCGACCTCGCGTGCCATCGCCCAGGTGGACCACCACATTGGTCACGCCCAGCGTATCGAGCGCAGAGCGGGCGCGGTTCGCGAGCGCCGGAACCCTTTCGATCGAAACGACTCTCGCGGCCAGCCGCGAGAGAACCGCAGCCTGGTAGCCGGAGCCGGTACCGATTTCCAGAACGGTATCGCCGCCACTGAGTTCGAGAGCCTCGGACATGGCGGCCACGATTCCAGGTGCAGAGATGGTCTGCCCGCCACCGATCGGCAACGGGACGTCTTCGTAGACCCGGTCGCGCAGCGCCTCGTCCACGAGCAGGTGCCGGGGGATCTCCGCGACCGCCTCGAGCACTCGGGAATCCCGGACGCCCTGCTCGCGAAGCCGCTCGACCAGCCGCCGGCGCGCGCCGACGTAGCCATTCCTCTCATTGGATCGCTTGCCCAGCATCGGCGTTCAAGCTAGCAGGCGACGGGCCGGGAATGATGCTGCATCAACGTTCGGGCGCAATCTCTTCAAGCGTACGCCGGGCGGTCTCCGGGATCACCCACCACATCACGAACGGTGGGATCACCAGCACGGGGAGCATCCAGCTGATCGCTTCGGCGTGGGAGCCCGTGATGCCATAGAGGACGGATTCCAACCCGAGCCCTGCCACCCCTCCGAGGGTGCCGATCGCAGCCCGGACCCCAGAGGCGGTCGAACGATGGGACGTGGGAAAGAGCTCACTCCCGAGTGTCTTGAGTGTCGCGCCGAGTCCGATCAACGCGAACACCTGGAAGATCCAGAACGGGATCACGATCCAGCCCCCACGGATGTTGTAGAAGCCGGCGAAGGATACGAAGGCCATCAGGGCACCGGCCGCCACGACGCTTTGCCGGCCGAAGCGATCGCTCAGCCGGCCCGCCAACAGGCTTCCCATGATCCCGATCGCCCCCCCGCAGAGATAGAGCACGCCGATCGATCCCGGACCGTATCCGTGCATCTCCTGAAGGGTCTTGGGGGCGAACGTGTAGCCCGCCATCATCACGAAATCGAGTGGGAAGACGACAGCGGACAATGCGGCAATCCGCCCCGGGTAGCTCCGGAACAGCAGCACGACGGGGTGCCACCAGCTGTCCTCTGCGTGTTGAGTCTGCTGGGATTCGAAACGCCGGGTCTCGGGCAGCTCCCGGCGAAGCCAGGCCAGCAGCAGCAGGGGGGCGGCACCCAGCACGTACAACCCTCGCCAGCCGAACGGAACGACTTCGATGAAGCCGAAGGCGAGCGCGGCGACCCCGTGGCCCAGCGAGCCAAGTGCGCCCAGCATGCCGATGCCCCAGCCCCGATCTTCGGAATTGAGTTCCTCGGTCAGGACCACCACCGCAAGAGCGGTCTCCGCATAGGCAAAAGTGCGCACCAGGAACTGCAGAGCGACGAATTGCAGTGGAGTCTGGGCAAAGCCCGTCAGGGCCGTGCAGACGGTGAGACCCAGGACCGTACCCAGCAGCAGTTGTCGGCGGCCGATCCTGTCGGCCGCCACCGTGATCGCCAGCGCAGGCAGCGCGCCGAGACGAATGATCCCGGTGAGCCAGCCGACATCCGCCTCCGAGATGCCGATCCCCTCCTGGATCTGCTTCAGAGCGAGCAGGAGCAGGCCGACATCGTAGCTGTCGAAGAGTTCGGCCGCGGAGAGCAGCCCGAGCACATGCCACTGCCGAGGCTTCAGCTCCGGCACGCGGCCAAAATACGGGACCGTGTAGGTCCACCAGGGGCGATACGGCTTTTTTTGGTTCACGACGAGAGGACCGGCGAGTAAGCCTCTTCCGCGTCTGCTGCCACGCTGCCTCCGATCAGCCTACTCGTGCGCTCTGGCCCCCATCGACCGGAAGTACGATTCCGGTGATGAACTGCGCCTCGTCCGAGGCGAGAAAGACGGCTGCAGCGGCGATGTCCCAGCCGGTACCCATCTTGGCTCCCAACGGAACCATCGCATCGCGGGCGCGGATCAGATCGTCCTTCGGCACTCCCCGTGCAGCCGAGATCCCCTCGATGGCCATCGGTGTGTTCATCAAGCCCGGCATGATCACATTGGCCCGGATTCCGTATTTCGCGTTGCCGACGGCCAGGGCCTGGGTGTAGGCATTCAGGCCGGCCTTGGAGGTCTTGTAGGCCACGATCCCCGTCGAACAGACCGCAGCGATCGACGAAATGTTGACGATCGCACCGCTCTGCTGCTCACGCATCACGGGTAGCACGTGCTTGCACGGGAAGATCGCACTCTTCAGGTTCACGCCCAGGATCCGATCCCAGACCTCCTCCGTGACGTGGGCGGGTCCCGCGTCGTCTCCGCCGATCCCGACATTGTTGTGCAGGATGTCGATCCGGCCGTAGCTGCTCTTGCACGAAGCGACGAGCGCCTCGACCTCGGCTTCCACGGTCGCATCCGCAGCGTATGCACTCGCCTGGCCACCTTCTTCCAGGATCGTGGCCACGGTGGCTTCGGCCGAAGCCCCGTCGCGGTCGACGGCCACGACCAAAGCACCTTCCCTGGCGAACAGGATCGCCGTGGCTCGACCGTTGCCGATCGTGTCGCCCGGCGTCTGGCCCGCGCCGATGACCAGCGCGATCTTTCCCTGGAGCCGCCCGCTCACGCGTCGGGCAGCTTCGCCAAGCCGGGCTCAGGCTGGACACCCAGCGTGTTCAAGGCCATGGACACCAGGTTGTACTGGCCGACCGAAAAGACCAGATCCATCAACTGCTGGGTATCGAGGTGCTTGCTGAGCGTCTGCCAGGTCGCATCGCCGATGAATGCGTCGCCGTGCAGTTCGTCCGTGGCCTGAAGCAGAGCCCGGTCGAGCTCGCTCCACCCACCTGCACCCGGACCCTCTGCGATCGCGGTGATCTCGTCGTCCGTCAGGCCGCTCTGCTTGCCGATCTCCACGTGCTGGCCCCATTCGTAGCCAGCGCGACACAGATAGCCGATGCGAAGGATCACCAGTTCGCGTTCGCGGGCCGGTAGCGTCGATTTGGCGAGTACATGGTTGCCGAACACGAGCCAGCGCCGCATCAGATCGGGATGCTGGGCCAGCGTGCGGAAGATGTTGAGGATCGGACGGTCCCCAAACCGTTCGCGGAGTTTCTCGTCCATCTCGGACGGGTCGAGCGGCGGAACGCGGGGGGTGTCGAGTCTCACGAATGTCCTCCTCCGATGAAGGGTGTCTAGTTTCCGAAGTCCCAGGACACACCCGAGTGGTACTGCTTGAGCACGTTCTTGGCGATCAGGATCTTGTGGACCTCGTCCGGACCGTCCGCAAGCCGCAGCGTGCGTGCGCCCTGATACATGGCCGAAAGCGGCAGATCCCCAGACACACCGGCAGCGCCCCAGACCTGGATGGCCCGATCCGCGACCTTGCTGAAGACATGGGGCACGAAGATCTTGAGCGCCGAGATGTCGGTCCGCGCATCCGTGCCTCCGTCCATCTTCTCGGCACAGTTGATGGTCATCAGGCGGGCGGCCTGGATATCGATGAAGGAATCGGCGATCCAGCCCTGGACGAATTGCTTGGTTTCGAGGAGCCCACCATGAACTTCCCGAACCATCGCGCGTTCGACCATCAGGTCGAATGCACGCCACATCGAGCCCACTGAATTCATGCAGTGGTAGACCCTTCCCGCGCCCAGCCGATCTTGTGCCGCGGCGTGGCCCGAGCCGGTCTGACCGAGCTGATTCTCGAGAGGCACGCGAACGTCGTCGTAGATGATCTCCCAGTGGTCGCTTTGGCGTCCCCAGACCTCGACACCGCGGATCAGGTTCACGCCGGGGGTATCCGTCGGAACGATGATCTGCGTCATCTTCGTGTTCTTGTCACCCGCTGCATCCGGATCGTCGGTCCGGCACATCACGATCAGGAAGTCGGCGCGCTTGCCGTTCGAGGTGAACCACTTGTGGCCGTTGATCACCCATTGGTCCCCGTCCTTGCGAGCCGTGGTCTTGATGGAACGGGGATCGGAGCCGGCGTTGTCGGGCTCGGTCATCGAGAAACCGCTCTCGAGCTTGCCTTCGGTCAACGGCACCAGCCACTTCTGGCGCTGCGCCTCGGTGCCGTACTTGAGCAGGATCTTCTGGTTGCCCGAGTTCGGTGCCACCACCCCGAACAACGAAGCCGCGCCCACGCTGTAGGCCAGGATCTCGTTCATGTAGGCGTGCTCGAGGAAGCTGAGCCCGCAGCCGCCGTAGTCTTCCGGCAGGTGGGGTGCCCACAGGCCCGCTTGCTTCACCTTCGCCTGGATGTCGTGACGCAGTTCCCGCGCCTTCTCACGCGCGCTCTCCTCGAAACCATCCCGGTGCCAACGCCACAGGGTATTCTCGTTGGGCAGGATCTCGCGATTGACGATCTCGGCCGTGAGCAACCGCACCTGGTTGATGCGATCCGAAAGCGTGGGGATGGATTGGACGTTCATCGGCATGTCGGGTCTCCGGAATCGATGTGAACCTTGAAATATGACACTGCTCATGTCATTTTTCGAGCCCGAGGAGAATCCGCGATGGAATGGCGGCTAGACGGCAAGGTGGCGCTCGTGACGGGTGGCTCTCGCGGCATCGGCAAGGGCATTGCCCAGGCCTTCGCCGACGCCGGTGCCGAGGTGATGATCACCTCGCGCAACGCCGAGAGCTGCGAAGCGGCCGTGAAAGAGATCGGCGAGCGCGCCCACTTCGAACCGGGCCACATTGGAAAGAGCGAGGATTCAGAGCGCGTGATCAGCGCGACCCTCGACCGGCTGGGCGGTCTCGACATCCTGGTCAACAATGCCGCGACCAACCCCTATGCCGGGCCGACCATCGACGTGGACATGCCACGCTGGCAGAAGACCCTCGAAGTGAACCTCACCGCCCCGCTCTTCTGGACCCAACGCGCCTGGCAGCGGCACATGAAGGAGCACGGTGGCGCGGTGATCAACATCGCCAGTGTCGGTGCCTTCGGCACCAGCCCGATTATCGGCGTCTACGATCTGACCAAGACTGCGCTGATCCATCTCACCAAGCAGCTGGCGGCGGAACTCGGACCCCATGTACGGGTCAATGCGATCGCGCCGGGCCTGATCAAGACCGACTTCGCCCGCGCCTTGTGGGAGGGCGACCAGGGTGACAAGGTCGCGCGGTCCTACCCGTTGAAACGCCTGGGCGAGCCCGAGGACGTGGCCGCTGCAGCCCTCTTCCTGGCCCACGGCGAGGCCAGCGGTTGGATCACCGGCCAGGCTTTCGTTCTCGATGGCGGTGGTCTGATCGGCTTTTCGCGCATCAGCTGAAGGTCAGAAGCTCTCCTTGAACGGACGGATGTCGAGCTCCAGCGTCCAGCTACTCTTCGGCTGCGTATGCAGCATCCAGAATGCAGATGCGATGTCATCCACCTGAAGCATCCCTTCCGCGCCGAGGCGCTCCTTGATCGCAGGCATGCGTTCGTTGATGCGGTCGCCGTCGATCACGCCGTCGATCACGACGTGGCCGACATGCAGGCCCTCGCCCCCGAATTCGCGGGCCATTCCGTGTGCCACCATGCGAAGGGCCGCCTTGGCTGACGCGAAGGCGGTGAAAGGTGGGCGGGCGCGCATCGAAGCGGTGGCACCGGTAAAGAGCAGGCTCCCCCCGCCCGCAGGAAGCATCCGCGTCGCGGCTTCGCGCCCGACCAGGAAGCCGCCGAAGCAGCAGATACGCCAGACCTCCTCGAAGAACTCGTCGCTCATCTCGCGCAGGCCGCTGAACCGGTTGTTGCCAGCGTTGTAGACGACCAGTTCGGGGACGCCTCCGGCCTGCTCTGCTGCGTCAAAGATTCGGGAGATGTCTTCACTGCGTGTGGCATCGATCTGGACCGGAGTCGCTCGTCCCCCCTGCTCGCGCAGGTGGTCGACGACCGCTTCGATCTTGGAGGGGGTGCGGCCACCCACCAGTACATGCAACCCCTCGCTCGCGAAACGCCGGCACAACGCACCCCCCACGCCCCTCTCGGCACCCACACCGACGACAATGGCAGTGGCCATGTCTAGGCCTGGAGCCAGCGCAGGCAGCCCGCACTCTCGAGCACGGGATCGAGGTCAGCCCTGTCGGCAACTGCCGCAAGGCGCTCCCGGAGCTTCGCCAGCGACCGCGCGTGGTACTTCTGGGGCTTCTGGGTCCACCGGCCGGAAGCCAACTCGACCGTGAATTCCTCGTCGCCGGCTTCCAGGGCCTTCCGATTCGCCTCCGACCAGGGCAGGAAGAGCCCTCCGACCTGGGTCTTCAACAACGGCAGCAGGGTCGGCTCGAGCGCAGACCATGGCTCGAACTCGCCCTCGCTCTTCGGATCCAGCATGCGCCGGACCCACGCCAATACGTTCGGGTGCCCGGCCTCGATGATCTGTTTGCAGGTCGGATCGGTCCAGGCATTGTAGATCTGACCCCAGATTCCGAAATCCCCGAACGCGGGGCGGCCGCCAAACAAGTAGTGACGCCCTTCGAGATGGGCCTCGATCAGCACAAGGGCGTCCTTGAAGGATTGTTCGATCTGCGGCGCCGTCTGTTCATTCGAGCCAACGAACCAGACCCGGTTCACCATCCGATCCTTGATACCGTCGATGATCCCCTGCAGTGGCTCACCCGTGACGCCTGGCGCCATCGTGGCGGCAAGGCGTGCAGCCGTACTGTCCTGATCGGCCTCGCGGGCCCACCGGAAATGGAACATCCACTTGTTGCCCCATTCATCGCCGAACTCCTCGAGCAGTGCAGAGACGAAATTCGAAACCGGATCGCCAAGGTGGATCGAAGGTTCCGGGTTGCGCGCCTCGATCGTCTCCAGGATCGGAGTCGAATCCTGCATCCCCTCGCCTTCAGGCGTGGCCACGGCGGGAATCAGCGGAAGCTTCGCGTACTTCTGGAACTCTTCCATCTCGGCCGGTCCGCGCACGATCCACTCGTGGGGAATGGCTTTGTAACGAAAGTACGAGCGAACCTTCACTGAGTAGGGGGATATTTCCGCCCCCCAGATCCGATGGACATCCGTCATCCGTGCACCTCCAACGTGTTCCATGCTGGCACATGCAAAGGCCCAGTGCGAGTCACTCGGCGGGAACTCGCGAGGGTGGTGTCGTGCGGATCATACCTCCGTATTGGCTCTCGACGCGCCGAATAGCACGATCGCCGTCATCACGATCTCCGATGCGATGAATGTGGTTGCGAGCTCCGCATCGTGGAAGGCCCACGCGAGGGTGCGAAAGGCCGCGGCACCACCAAGCAGCATCGCACCGCAATAGAGCCAGCTGCGCTGCTGTAGCCAGGCACCGAGCAGGATCACGATGCCGGTCACAGCGAAGAACGCACCCAGATCGCCAATCTGGGTGCTGCGCGCCATCCCCTCCAGAAGCGGCATC
Organism: bacterium; assembly: GCA_024226235.1. GTDB lineage: Bacteria > Myxococcota_A > UBA9160 > UBA9160 > UBA6930. The sequence goes on along the minus strand of JAAELW010000238.1, from coordinate 24,203 downwards.
GCGAGGCTTTCGGCCGTGGGTCCAGGGCGGATCAGCCAACCCAATGCGTTCATCAACATCACGACGCCGGGCAATGCAACCAGGATACGGATCGGTGTATTCAAGATCGTGGGCTCCAATTCGGGTACGGCGAGCCTATCATGAGACGCCACCGAACGGCGGATCGGCCTCAGCCTCGGCTTGTGCGAGGACTGCCAGGTCAGAGGCAAAGACCTCGGGGAGCGCCGCCAGACCGGCGTCCTTTTCTACAAGCCGTTCGGATGCGACCGCGCACCACGGATCCAGGTAGCGCCTGCGGAGCTCGCGAATCAGCAGAGGCTCGTCGCGCTCGATGGCACGGGCCACCACGTCGCAAGCCACACCGAGATGGTCGGGCGGAAGCGCCTGCTCCTTCCATTGAAGCTCGAGGTGCTGGATGACCCGCATCCAATCCTCCCGCACGGTACCGCCGTCGCGGCCAAGCGCTGCGTGGAGCAGCAGCGGGACATCGGGTCCACCGAGCCCGATGACGAAGGCATCGAGGAAGGCGCTCTCCAGATCTGCGAAACTTCCCGGCAGCGAGAGCGCTGTCCACGCCTCCTGGCGCCACGCTTCGGGTGCGAGCGGGCTCCAGACGCGTGACCACGCGACGAAGGGCAGCGCTGCTTCGAGCCGCGCTTCCATGCTCACCCGACCTCCAGAAAGCCCCCGGTCACGGACTTGAGCCCGCCCCGATCCTGGGCCGAGCCGCGCCAGATGGCCACCGCCACTCTCTTCGAACGATCCAAGCTGGCCCAGCCCGAAAGCGTGAACTCGAGTTGCCAGAAGCCCCGTTCGTGCGCAGCGCTGGAGCGCCAGCTCTCCGGGGCGTCGGACCGCGTCATGCTGCCAAGACCCTCGGCGGAAATGCGGTGAAGGCGTTCGCCATCGGCCCGCCAGAGCACGCCATCCACCCCGTTGCCGGGCGCACCCATCGTGACCCAGGGCGTATCCTCTTGCTGGGGGGAGAACAGCGCCGCCGCGTCGGGGAAGAGCGAGGGATCCTCGCTCACGTCGACGACCGGCTCGGCGCAGGGCCAACGCAGGCGCAGACGCCAGGCTCCGGGCGGCTGCGCCACCTCCAGTTCGAGGCTCGGTGTCATCGGGGCCTTGTCACGGCCTGCGTAGGCCTTCGGGACATAGCCACCCGGTTGTATTCCGATGGGTGCAGCAATCAGCTCGATCTTCCCGGGGCTCGTCGCCATCACGCCCTCCCTTCGCGCGGCCAGACCGACCCGCCCGCACCGAGCTGGAAATTCTCGTTCCAGTCGTAGGCGATCAGCAGGTCCATCAGCTCGCTCGGCTCCCCCCGTTTTCGCTTGGCGCGCTCGGCTTCGACGGTCGCCAGCGCTTCGCGTACGCTGGGTCCGAACAGGCCCTCGAGGGTTTCCATCGGAATGCGCGGCGCTTCCGTCGGCTTCCCGTTCGCATCCATCGCGCTCGGGCTCATCGGCGGGACGTAGAACACATTCGGCAGGAGCCCGTACTCCGGATGCAGCGGCAGCGCGACCTTCCAGCCGTATACCAGCTTGTGGATGGGTCCGTCTTCGTCATCCAGGTAGCCGACGAAGCGCATCCGCCCCGGGCATTGGCGCGCACAGGCCGGTGCCACCCCTTGTTCGACCCGGGGCATGCAGAAGATGCATTTGTTCGCGACCTGCCTTTCCGGATCGAAGAAGACCTTCTTGTAGGGGCAGGCCTCGACGCAGAAGCGGTAGCCGTGGCAACGATCCTGGTCGACCAACACGATCCCGTCCTCGTCCCGTTTCTCGATCGCGGCGCGCGGGCAGGCGTCCAGGCATGCCGGATGAGTGCAGTGGTTGCAGATCCGAGGCAGGTAGAAGTAGTGGTTGTCTTCGGGATAGTTCCCCGCGCCACGATCCTCGTCCCAGTTCGGACCCCACTTTGGATCGCCTTCCGGGCGAAGCCAGGTGTCCCCCCGCTTGGAGTTCGAGCGGACGACGTCCTGATGGTTGAACTTCCACGCCCGTCCGTAGTCGCGTTCGAGGCTCGGAAGCTCGCCGCGTTTGACCGAAGCGTCGACGTGACGGCCGCCGGTCTCTTGCCATCGCCCCGGATAGCCCTTTCCCGGCATGGTTTCGACATTGTTCCAGTACGCGTAGTCGGCGCCGGACTCCCGATTCCAGAGCTTCTTGCAGGCCACCGTACACGTCTGGCAACCGAGGCATTTGTTCAGGTCCATCACCATCGCGACCTGACGGCTCGCTTGTTGCTTGCTCAACTCTGTTCTCCCTGCCGCTGCGGGCCATTCGAGGGTGCAATGGCAACGCGCGTGTCCTGCACGTGGGTGCCCGGCGTGTACTGACCGAAGAACCAGCCGAGGTGTCCCTCTCCGCCCGCAAAATGCAGTGGGTTCATCAAACCCGGAATCAACCACTTGTAGCTCTTGTGCTCCGGGAACTGATGCGGCTCCCAGGCATGGAAGTAGTACGCCACAGTCGGACGCACCATGGCGGAGTGCTTGGCGCGCATCAGGATGCTGCCGTAGTCGTTGCTGATCTCGGCCCAGGCACCGTCTTCGACTCCGAGCCTTTGAGCCTCGGCCGGGTTCAGATACACGACCGGCTCTCCACGTTGCAGGCGCAGCAGCATCGTGGTGTCGCGCCACACGCTGTGGACGCTCCAGCGAGAGTGGCACGAAACGAACTGGAACGGATGGTCACCGCCGGCCTTCGGGCTCTCCTTGTGATCGGGCAGGCTTTCACCGGCCCCGATGAACCACGGATGGTCGATGTAGCACTGCTGCCTTCCGGTCAATGTCGGCCAGCGCCAGCGCTGCTCACTCATGTCCGTGAGCGCACGCATCATTCCCTCTCCCTTCCAATCCGAATTGAAGAGGTTCTCCTGGATCCCCATCCCTCCGACGCTCCGATATTTGGCGATACCGGTCTTTTTGAGGCTCTCGACGGTCATTCCTTCTGCCGAGGGGCTCTTCTCGAGGATCAACTGGTTGACCGCCTCCACATCCTCGGGCCCGTACTCTCCGGCAAACGAGAAACGGTCGGCAAACGTCTTGAGCTCGACCGTCTGGGTGCCACAGCCCTGGGTCGGCTCGAGGTTGCGCTCCTGGGCAATCCGCTGGATCTCCCGGGCCAGCAGCGAGTAGAGCTCCCACTCGTCCTTCGCCTCACCGACCGGCTTCACCGCCCGGTCGCAGTAGTGCAGGTAGGGGACGTAGGCCACCGAGTATTTGATGCCCGGCTTCTCGTAGTAGCCGGCAGCAGGCAGGAGGTAGTCGGCGTGGAGCCCCGTGAAGGTGTGCTTCTGGTTCACGTCGATCACGAGTTCGAGCCCTGGCCAGAGTGTTTCGAGCATGCGCTGGGGCAGGTTCGTGCGTCGCAGCACGTTGCTGCCCCCGGTCACCCAACAGCGCGGTCGGGTGCCCTTCGCGGGATGCGTGGGCATCCAGCCCTTGGCCTCGGATTCCGCCACGTAGGCAGCCAGCGGTTGCGGATACAGGTGGTCCTGCTCACGCGCGAGATCGTCGGCCAGGCCCTGGAATTTGTAGTTCTGGCTGGCCGAGTTGGTCAGGCACGAATCCTCACCGGTGGTCAGGTGACGCGTCAGCTCGTGTTGGACTTGCGCCTCGGACTTCTTGCCGGCGATCTGGTCCACCAGCATGCCGATCACCTTGGCGCTTCCGAACACTTTCGCCATTCCGCGAAGCGTTCCGATGAAACCCTCTCCGGCGTCCTGGGCAACCTGGCCAAATCCATCGATGCCGACCCAGCCAGTGGAGTGGTAGCCGGCGCCCTTCTTGCCGATCGCTCCCTTCAGCGAGAGGCAGAGCAGCTTGGTCCGATTGATCAGGTCTGAGTGGAGGTAGCGATTCGATCCCCAGCTCGAGAGCACCATCGGCCGCTCGGCTGCCGCGAAGCCCTCGGCGAATTGCTCGACCACCGCAGCGTCCAGGCCGGTGACCGCAGCCGCGCGCTCGAAGGTCCATGGATCGAGGTGCTCGCGCAGTAGTGAGCCCACGGGCGCTACCCCGATGCGGGTGCCGTCGGCGAGGTCCACCTCGAAGCGCCCCTCGATCACGGGCTCGAGTCCCTCCAGGAAGAGCTTTACGCGCTCGTCGTTGCCCTGGGAGCCCGGTGCAGGGACGAGCGCGTCCTGCTTGGAGTCCCAGAGGTAGAGCAGGTCGTCCGCCCCTCCCGTGCGAAGATCCGACTCGCGGAGGAAGCGTCCGGTATCCAGGCGGACCAGGATGGGAAGGTCGGTCTGCTCCCGGACGTAGTCGAGATCGATCCGCCCGCTCTCCCAGATGTGGCGCGCGGTGGCCAGCCCGAGCGCTGCGTCACTGCCGGGCCGGATCGGGACCCATTGATCCGCGTGCATCGCGGTGGCGCTGTAGACGGGGTCGATCACCGCCAGCTCCGCGCCGTTGTACTTCGCCTCGTAGAGGAAATGGGCATCGGACATCTGGGTGACGGAGGGGTTCATCATCCAGACCACCAGGAAGTCCGAGAGGAACCACTCGTCGGAAGAGCCTCCGATGTGCGGGATTCCGAGCGAGAGCGTCGCGCCAATGTTCAGGTCCCCGATCTCCGCCCAGTCATCGGGGAGAGACGCACCCAACATGCCGAAGAATCGGTTGCGAGCCGCATTGGTTGCACCGAGATCGAAGTGGGGGCCCAGATCCTGGACGAGCGCTTCGCCGCCATACCGCTGGCAGATGTCGATCAGCTTCTCGGCGATTTCGCGGAGGGCCTGGTCCCAGCCGATCTGCTTCCACTTGCCCTCTCCCCGCTCGCCGGCCCGCTTGAGCGGAACCGTCAGTCGGCTCGGGCCATACATCACCTCCGTGTAGCAGGCGCCCTTCTGACAACCACGAGGATTGAAATCGGGTACCCCGGGCTCCGAAGCCTCGTAGTTCGCCGCCTGCTCCTCTCGGACGACGATCCCATCTTTTACGTAGAGGTCCCAGTTGCACGCGCTGCGGCAGTTCAGCCAGCCGTGGGAGCCCTTCGCCACGCGATCCCAGGTCCAGCGCTCCCGGTAGAGATCCTCCCAGCTCAGGAGCTTGGGTTTCGCCGTGGCGGCCGCACGCGCGGGCGTACTCTCGAAGTGGAGCAGCGGCAGCGATGCCACACCGAGCCCACTGAGGTGAAGGAAGCGGCGACGGCTCAGCCCCGCGGCGGGAGCCTTGCCGCCAGTAGCCTCGGCAGTGGCCTTCGGTGTGCTCCGTTCTTCCATGGTTCCCCTCCTGAGCAGATGCTATGCGGATAGCGGTTCGAGCTTCAGATAGGCCGCGATACTGGTCAAGGCCTGATCGATGAACTGCTCATCACTATTGCCAAACAGTGTCGCTTCGAGCGGAAGCGTAGCCAGACGAAGCATCAGCATGGCTCTCAACTGCTCGAGTGCGAATTCGATCGCAAGCGGAGGATCGGCGTGGCCGATCTCGTCGATCCGCGCGGTGAGTAGTGCGCGCAGTCCCGCATGAAGCTCGGAAGCGAGCTTCATCTGCCGCTCCGCAAAGCTGGCGTCACGCGAGGCCATCGTGATCGCGGCGCGCTGCAGTGCGGCACGCTCGTGACCCTCGTTGAGTGTGAACGCGATGTAGCCGGTCAACACTTCGAGAATGGGAGCGCCCTGCCAGCGCTCGGGCGCGACCGCATCCTCCATCGTGGCACGGAACGCCGCCCCCCAGCGTTCGTCGAGGGCGTGGAGCAGCGCGGTCTTGTCGCGAAACCGCCGGTAGACGGTCCCGACCGAGCACCCCGCGCGACGCGCGATCTCCGCGACCGACGCATCTGCGTAGCCCTTCTCACGGATCTCGGCCTCAGCCGCGTCGAGCAGGAGCTCGAGGGTGCGCTGGCTGCGGGCTTGATGGGCCGGCTTTGCCCACCGGAGATCGTCGATCCGGGGCGTATGGGTCCTCACTCGAAGCATCCGAGCAAATAGGATCCGGAATTCACATTCACAAATTCGACTCTAGTCCGCACGGTCTTCAGCGGCAAACAGCCTCGGCTAGGGTTGCCAGGCACACATGCCCGGCGTGGAGGCTCCGATGGACCCCAGCTATGAAACCGTCGTCGACACCACCAACCTGCTGTGGACCGTGCTCGTCTATGGCCTCCACGCAGCGATCGCCTTCTTCCACGCGGCCCTCTCCTGCTACCTGCTTGCCAGCGGTGCGCATGGCTTGTTCTTGCACCACCGAGCCGGTGCGTTGCGGTTGCTGCTGGGCCTTCTCCTGCTGGCGCCCCTGATGTGGGGTGCCCCGATGATGGTCTCGCTGGTGGCCGGGCTTGGAGCATTCGCGTTGCTCCTCCACGTCGCACGTGGGCTCTCCGAAAACCGGCGCTCCCCGGGTCGCTTCGTCCGAGGGGGTGCGGTCGCGATCGCGGCGGTGGTGTCCTTCTTCATGGTCTGGGAGGGCGAGGACAATCTGACGCTCGGAACGGATCTGCTGGTTCAGGCCGCCGAGTGGCGCAATGAAGAGATCACGTGGCAGCTCGCCCAGGATGTGAAATCTCCCAAGGCCGGCGATCTGGCACCGGATTTCGAACTCCTAGACCCGGAGGGAAACGCCCAGGTCCGGCTCTCTGACTTCCGGGGCAGGCTCCCCGTTGCGCTGGTCTTTGGCAGTTACACGTGACCGCCCTTCAGCAATGGGACCGTGCGTCTCAAAGACCTCTACGAGCGGTATCACGATCGGGTCGAGTTCATCGTCGTCTACATCAAGGAAGCCCATCCCACCGATCGCTGGTGGCTCGGCCGCTCACGTACCCAGCGGCTCGTGAACGATCTCACGGGCCAGCGCGCGCGTACCGACATCAAGGAACCGGTGACTCTGGCCCAGCGGCAACGGGTGGCCGCAAGCTGCCAGGCCAACCTGTTCGAGGGCGTCGTCCCGCTCTACGTCGATGCGATGGACAACCGCGTGGCCACGCTCTACACGGCACGGCCCACTCGAATCTACTTCATCGATCTGGAAGGCCGCGTGATCTACAACCCGGGAATCGGCCCGTTCGGCTTCAACCCCGACCACCTCGAGCCCGTGATGGAGGCCTACCTTTCGCAGCTATAGGAGCGGGCTACTTGCCAGTGCTCTCGATGTGGCTCTCGATCGCGGCCTCCCACTCATCGGGCCGGAAGAACATCGGACCCATGCCGCCCTTGTAGGCCACACGACCGTCGGCGCCGATCAGGTAGAGCCGCTCCGGCACGGCCGCATAGTTCCGCGCAACGGCATCGTCCATTTCATCGACCACAGCCGGAGGCTCCAGCGCGAGCTTCAACATGCAGGCCTCGCCAACTTCTACGCGCTCTTCCATCGACTGATGTTGTGTAAAGAGCACCGCGTCCTGCTCGTTCTCCTTCACCTGCCAGCCGTCGGTCGGATGGATCTCCTTGATGTAGACGACGTAGAAGGCGACTTGATCCCTGAAGCGGCGGTAGATGCGGTTGATGGACCCAGCCTGGGCCCGGAAAGGCGGTCAGGTGTAACTGCCGAATACGAGTGCCACCGGTCGGTCGCCGAAATGGGAGGAGAGCCGAAGCGTTTCTCCTTCGGGACCACTGCCTGGAAGCCACGCCAGATCGAAATCCGGCGCCGGTTCACCCTGCTGCACCGACGCCGCTTCGATCGGCATCAGCTCCGCCACGGACTCGGCTGCACCGGGCGCCATCATCGCATCTCGGAGATCGTCGATCGAGAGGCCCGCCATCTTCTCCTTTTCGAGCTGGGCGAGCATGCCCTCGATCATGTTCCGGGTCCCGTCGTCTGCCATCGGATTCTCCTCGATTGCGCTCCCCCCGGAAGCACTCTACGCGAAGCGCTTGAGCTCGCGCCTGGCGATCACCATCTTGTGAACCTCGTCCGGGCCATCCGCGATGCGCAGCATTCGTCCGTTTCGCCACATGGCCGCCACCGGCGTGTCGTCCGAAACCCCGAGTGCGCCCAGGCTCTGGATCACGCGATCGAGGACGGTCATGACCATGTTCGGGACCACGACCTTGATCATCGAGATCTCCTGCCGGGCCTGCTTCTTTCCGTATTTGTCCATCTTGTGAGCGGCATGCAGAGTCAGCAGACGCGCCTGATCGATCTCCATCCGGGAGGTTGCCACGAATTCCTGGATGAACTGCTTGTCGCGCAGCAGGCCACCCGAAACCTCTCGACTGTTGGCATTTCGGCACATGATCTCGAAACCGCGCTCCGCCATGCCGATTGCCCGCATGCAGTGATGGATGCGCCCGGGGCCGAGCCGCGCCTGGGCGATCATGAACCCCGAGCCCACGGGCCCCAGTACATTGGTCGCAGGCACGCGGCAGTCCTCGTAGCGGACCTCGCAATGCCCTCCGCCCCCGCTGTGCCCCATGACCGAAACCGGCCGGATGATGTCGAAGCCCGGATTGTCGGTCGGAACCAGGATCTGACTCATGCGTTCGTGGGGAGCGGCGTCGCGATCGGTCACGACCATCGCGATGGCGAAGGCAGCGCCGATCGCGCCCGAGGTGAACCACTTGTGACCATTGATCACGTAGTCGTCGCCGTCGCTCACCGCGCGGGCTTGCAGCTTGGTCGGATCTGCCCCCGAAACCTCCGGCTCTGTCATCGAGAAGCAGGACCGGATCTCTCCGTCGAGCAGCGGTTGGAGCCATTTCTCCTTCTGCTCCGGCGTTCCGAATTCCGCCAGGATCTCGGCGTTTCCCGTATCCGGTGCCTGGCAGTTGAAGACGCGGGAAGCGATGCCGCTGCGGCCCATGATCTCGCAGAGCGGCGTGTATTCGAGGTTCGTGAGCCCCGCGCCCCAATCATCGTCGGGTAGGAAGAGGTTCCAGAGCCCGATCTCCTTCGCCTTCGCGCGAAGCTCGAGCATGATGCCCGGCTCTTCGTTGGGTTTCGCCTCGGCCTGCTCGGCATATTCGCGCTCCGCGGGGTAGACGTACTCGTCCATGAACCGGCAAAGCTGCTCTTCTACCGCCTTGGCCTTGTCTGAAAGCTCGAAATCCATTCAGTTCTCTCCGGGAATGCGTTGTGGCTGATGCTTCGAGCAGCGCGATCCCTCCGGACCGTGCCGCCGGCCGATGATACGCCATCGCACCGGCCGAGTCCGCAGAGGAATCGTCAGGGGCTCGGCACGGACACCGTGGGGCCGGACACCACCTCTGAACCCAGGTACCGGTAGACATATCGGGTTCGGGCGGGAATGAAGCCCGGCAGGACATCGACCTTCTCGAAGCGATTCGGATCTTCGACGATCGCGAGGTTCTCTGGCGACCGCTCTGCCGCGTGACCATACACGCCGAGGTTGATGTAGAGGGGGAAGCCCGTGGCGTCGGCCTCATCCATCACTTGCTGGAGCAGGCCGGGCTCCAACACGTAACGGATCCGCGGGTCGTAGTAGACCGGCCCGGCCGCCCAGGAGGCCGTCAGGATGCGCTGGTTTTCGGGGGAGAGCGGATCGAGGTTCGGCCGGGTCAGCAGAACCGCATCGCGGGTCGGATAGTACGGGCGGGCTCGAAGCGCCTCGCGTGCGGGGGAGCCCAGCCAGGTGTACGCAGCGAAGAAGGCCAGGCAGACCCCGACCCCCGCCAGCCAGCGAGGTCGCGTGCGGGCGCTCTCCGCCAGCCAGGCCGCGCCCAGACCCGCCAGCGCAAGGATTCCGGGCAGGAAGATCACGAAGTACCAGATGTACGTGCGGTCGTGGCCCAAACTCAGCTGCAGATAGGTAAGGAGCAACGGAAGCCACAGGGCCCACGAGAGGTGCCGGGCGATGCCGCCCGCCCGCCACAGTCGTGCCACGCCCAGCGCGACCGCCAGGGCTGCCACCGCGAAGGTCGCTCCGGCGAGCAGCGGATGGGCCGCGAAACCCGCCGAAAGCTCCGGATAGACAGGAGAGCCGCCGTGCTTCCAGTCCATGCCCGCGATCAGATGGCTGGCAATCCTGGCCGGCCAGCCCGGACCCACCCAGTTGCCCGCGTTGCGGGCCAAGTAGGCGAAGAGCTGCGCGACGTTCGGGGCCATCAGCGGCAGCCACAGCATCGCCCCCATCAGATTTGCTGCCGCCCACCGCGTCAGGAATGCCCGGCGGGGTTCGGGCTCCGCATTGAAGTGCCAGATCGACACGGGAAGGGCGAGATTCAGAACGACCACGATCCAGAGGATCGAAGGAAGGTTCCAGAGCAGCAGGAACTGCACGAGGCCGAAGCACAGCCACCTGCGCCACAGCCCATGATGAAGCGCCGAGATGGCCGCCACGAAGGTGAGGCTTACGAGCAGCATCGCGAGCGAGTAGCCCCGCGCCTCGGCGATGTAGCGCAGCGCCCATGGGTTCAGCGCGAGCAGCCAGGCCGCGAAGACCCCCGCCCCGGGGAAGCCCATCCGCCACAGGAACCAGGCGATGGCTCCGATCGACAGGATCCCCGCGAGGAAGGCCGGCATCCGCACAGCCACCTCGTTCACCAACCGGTCTTGTCTCTTCTCGGGGATCTCCGAGGCGACGCGCGCCAGGATGGAATGAAAGACGTGGTTATTCGGGATCCTGTAGTACCAGAGGGTGTTGGCCCACCGCACCTTGCGGTACTTGTACTCACCGCTCTTCCTGTCGAGACCCCAGCCACCGTGGATCGAGCGGTAGACGTTGTAGACCTCGTCGTCCCACAGGCCGAAGGAGAGCCGCGTCGCGCCGAGGCTTCCGCCCACCAGCATGGCCGCCGCCACGAGCCCGATCACTGCTCTGCTCGAAGAACGTGGCGTCAGGCCGGCCACGCGGGGCATCTCGCGTGGCGTCAGGCGGCCCACCCGCGGCACCTCGCGCGGCCCCAACCAGTGGTTTGCCCACAGGATCAGCACTGCCAACAGCACAGCATCGGCGACTCCGAAGGCCCAGCCATGGCTGGCCCAGTAGTCGACGGACCTCGGGCTACTGCCCTGTTCCAGCGCGCGCGCGACCCCCGCGGTCCATGGGTTCTCGCTGCGGACCAGGAGCACCACCAGGCCGCCAAGCAGCCCGGCCAGCGCAAGCCGAACCCGGCCCAGGCGGCTTTGGAGCAGTGACATTTCCCTCCCTTTACCCAGATGGCTCCGCGAGAATAGACGTTGATCAACAGCCTGGTCGAGGGGAGCAGCGGCTCCGTGCCTCAGGCGTTGCGTTTGCGACTTCCACGGTCCAGAATGTCATCAACCGCAGTGGGCAATGCTCCAGCCCAGCGCGTCTGAGAGAACAACCCCACGGAACTCGCTCGAACCGTTTCCCCGAGAGAACGAACCCATGGCATTCCAACTTCGTGAAGCACAGCGTGCGATGATGGCGCTCAGCGCCAATCCCGATGACACAGCACAGGCCATTCGGGTGATCGGGGCGATGTCGGGCAATTCAGGGGAACGCTGCTTCAATCGCTTCGCACGGTCCAGTGGCGGCCAGCGGATCCTGCGCGAGAAGCGCGAACTCTACGACATCCTTTCGAATCTCGATGACCTCAGGGCCATGCCCGAAGGCTCGCTGGGCCGGGCCATCTGGGCCTTCTACACCAGCGAGGAGCTCAGCGCGCAAGGCCTGAAGGCCGCGAGCGAGACCGCTGCAGGCGAGGATGGCTACTTTGGGGGAGACGATGATCGAACGCGCTTCGCACGACGTCTGCGCGAGTTGCACGATGTCTTCCACGTCCTGACCGGCTACGGACGTGATGTGAGGGGAGAGGTCGCGTGTCTCGCCTTCACCTACTCGCAGACGAAGAACACCGGTATCGGCTATCTGGCGCTACGCGTTCTGCGTGGGGCGGGCTGGCGCTCCGAAATGGGCAGGGTGATCCGCCAGGGGTACTGGCGGGGGCGTCGCGCCGAATGGCTGATCGATCAGGATTGGGAAGCGCTCCTGCAGCAACCGCTCGAGCAGCTGCGTGAGGATCTCCGGGTCGGCCCGCCGCCGGAGTACGAGCATCTTCGCTCGGCCGGCGCACCGACCCTGGCAAATTGATCGACTGAGAGTGCTGCGCGCTCGAAAGCAGCAATTCCCAGCGACGCCCGGCACTGCTGCGGGCCGGGTCTACGCGAGATCGTCCAGCAGTGCCTTCGCTGCCTTCAGGTCCAGCGTGTCGAAGCCCTCTGTGAACGTGTCGTGGACCTGGGCGAGGAGACTTTGGGCCTCGACCCTCCTGCCCTGATGCTGTCGAAGCCGTGCCAGGCCAGTGGCGGCACGCAGCTCCCAGGATCTGGCCCCCTGGTTGCGCGCAATCTCGAGGGCCTCGTCGAAGAGGCCTTCCGCTACTTCCGTCTGGCCGTCGGGCTGGTCCAGAAGGATTCCCGCCCGGAGCCGACGCAGCTCCGCATCCCACAGATGCTCACCGTGCTGTTCGGACAGAGCGGTTCCGACCTCGAGAGCACCTTGCGCTTCATCGCCCCGCCCGACCGACCAGAGGATCTCGGCGTGCATGCTCATCGCTTCTCCTGCGCCAATTGCACCTCCGGTTCCGACGATCTCGGCGATTCCCTGTTGCATCTCTGCAACGCCCTGTGCGGGATCCTCCAGATGAGCACGTGCCCAACCCCGGTAGGCTCTTCCCAACCCCAGATAGACCGGGAACCCGAGCCGGTCACAGAGCGCAATGAGATCTTCGGTGCTCTTCCGGGTCAGCGCCCACTCGCCGCGGAGTGCGTGAATCAAACCCAGGAAATGGAGAGCGATCGCATGACTCATCGCACGCTGGCGTCCTTCGGCCAGGGATACGGCCTCCCGGCCGAGCGCCAGTGCCTGCTCGGGACGGCCTAGCACCCAATGACAATGCGCCGCGTGGCTGCGCGACACGACGCCGGGCTCCCAGTCGATCCCCGGATTCACGATCGGCGCCCGATCGCGGGCATCATCGAAACGGATGGCCTGCTCGAAATGCTGCAGTGCATCCGCGAGCTGACCCTCCCAGTAGAGGGACTGACCCATCGACTCGTGCGCATAGGCGAGGCTATTCGTATCACCCCGCGGCTCGGCAGCAGCAAGTGCCTGTTCGGCGAGCCCTCTCGAAACCGATAGTTCGCCCCTGATGTAGTGGGTCATCGACAACCCCACGAGAATTCGAGGGAGTTCCGGGGCGCCGTCGATCCTGTCGGCTAGTTCGCGCGCTCGCTTGTAGGCCGCTTCGCAATCCGGATGCGCAAACCCCTGCGCCACTCCGAGCGGCGCTCCGATCGCCATCTGGAGGTCGATCTCGGTCTGATCCCGCCCGGGAGATTCCGGGAGCTCCGCCAGCAGATCCAGCGCGCGCCTCATGTGCCCCGAGGCTTCCTTGTTCGCCATTCGCTCCATCGCGCGCTCACCCGCCCTTTGGTAGTGCGCGATCGCCGACTCGGAGAGGCCGGCCGCATCGTAGTGCCGTGCGATCACCTCGGGCTCCTGCAAAGCCCGCTCCGGAAACTGCTCCTCGAGCACTCGTACGATGCGCGTGTGGAACTGCTGGCGGACACTTCGAAGAAGCGATTGGTAGGCGGTCTCCTGGATCAGCGCATGCTTGAACGTGAACTCGGCGTTTGGCACCACCCCGCGTTGATACAGGAGCTCGGCGTCGACGAGCTGGGTCAGCCCCGCGCGCAGACGGGGCTCCTCATCGAGCGAGACACTGCGCAACAACTCGTAGACGAACTCGCGTCCAAGGGTGGCACCGAGCTGTGCGACCTCTTTGCCCTCTGCAAGCCGATCGAGCCGCGCCATCAGCGAATCCTGGAGAGTGGACGGCACCGCGAGCTCTGCGATCGGCCCCGTGAGTTCGTAGCGGCCGCTGTGCTCTTCCACGAGGTCCGACTCCAACACCATCTTCGTGAGCTCTTCGACGAATAACGGCACGCCATCTGCGCGCTCGACGATGCGCTCGACGATCGAGTCGGGAAGCTCTACGCCACGGGTCATCTCGTGGACCAGATTCGTAGCCTGCCGACGCGAGAGCCGTTTCAGGGCCAGCGGTGTGATGTGGGAGCGCGTCGGCCAGGGCGGTTCGAAGCTGGGCCGGAAGCTCACGAGCGTCAGGATCTTGGCCGCCGGATTCTGCTCGAGAAGCCACCCCAGGAGCTCCACCGTCGAGGCATCACACCAATGGAGGTCTTCCACCATCAAGACCAGCGGTTGCGACTGCGCAAGGCCAATGACACAGCCGACCATGACTTCGATGGTCTTCTGGCGCTGATGCTCGGGAGAGAACCCGGGCGGCTGAATGCGATCCGGAATCGGCAGCCCGAGCAGCGGGGCCAGCAAGGACACGCTCTCGTCGACAGCGAGGCCCGTGGCAGCGATGCCCTCTTCCAGGCGCGCGAGCCTCGTTTCGGGCTCGTCACCAGGCTGAAACCCCAGCTCTCGTTCCAACAGCTCGATCACGGGATGGAAGGCACTCCGCTGCGTATATGCCGAGCAGCGGCATTCGAGCCACGCGTGCGGCGTGTTGGCCAGCCGGTCTCGGAACGCGATCTGCAGCCGCGATTTGCCGAGGCCCGCATCGCCCGAGATGAGCACCGCCTGGCCCTCACCTTCCGCGACCTTGTCCCACCGTTCGAGCAGAATCCCCAGTTCCTGATCACATCCGACGAGTGGCGTGAGCCTGCTCGAATCCATCGCGAGGTGACTGCGAACCCGCGGTACCCGAAGCACCGTATAGGCTCGGATCGGATCGGTGATGCCCTTCAGCATCGGAGTGCCGAGATCCCTGGTCGAGAACTTCCCGTCGACCAGGCGCAACGTGGCTCCGCTCGCTACGACCGTTCCCGGATCGGCGATGCCCTGAAGCCGCGCCGCAATATTCGTCGTGTCTCCAAGAGCGAGTGCCTCGCTCCTTCCGCCGCCCCCGATCTCGCCGACCACGACCGGGCCGGTGTGGATGCCGATCCGCGCGGCAAGGCGAATGCCGTACTCTGCCTCCAACCTGCCGTTCAACCGAACGAGTGCCGCGAGAATTCCGCGCCCGGCGCGGACCGCCCGTTCGGCGGCGTCTTCGTAAGCTTGGGGATAACCGAAGTAGACGAGCAGGCCGTCACCCAGGTACTGCGCGATATGGCCCTCGAACCGCTCGACGATCCCAGAGGCCGATTCATGGTAGGCGCGCACGATGGTTCGCAGATCCTCTGCATCGAGACGCTGCGAAAGATCCGTGGAGCCGACGAGATCGCAGAACATGACCGTGAGCTGGCGACGCTCGGCCCCGGCGGGCTGCGCTCCCGGCTCGCGAATCGTCCGGGTGGAACCAACCCACGAGAGGATCTTGCCTTCGTGGGCCGCAACCAGTTGCACATCCACGAGTTCGTCGACCAGATCGCCGAGGGTCTCTTCATCGAGATCGAACTCGCGCTTCAGTGCGCGGAGCGAGACCCTACCCTGCTCCTCCAGGTAGGCCTTCGCACGTCGGACGATGTCCAGAAAGCTCAAACGGGGATGCTCCTGTGGGCCTCGGTACTCGTTTGCGCAGCCGAGCATAGCCCCGTCCGGGCCTTCCACCCGGCTGGTATACTCGCGATGAGGCGTGCCCGAGCCCCGGGGCGCAACCTCGAGAAACCCCGCTGATGCCCCTCCCCGAGACGCACCCACGCAGAGCTCCGGTACGAAGACGCGCCCTCATGCGTTGGCTTCCCGTCGCCGCGTTCCTGATCCTGCTCGTGCCGAGCCTCGGCCTGGCAGAGTGGCTCCCGACGGAGGCGGACTGGACCCGGCCCCGGATCCTGTCACGCCCGGGTGACATCCCGGAGCTTCAGGACCGGCTCGAGCGGGAGCCCTACCGGACTCTGTTCGATCAGATGCTCGGGCGCGCAATGATGGCGGACGGGATCCTGCTGGACGACCACGGCATCGAAGCGCAGCGCTTCAAGGCGCGTGCGGCCAAGGTTCGCGCATTTCTCTACGCGCTCGACCGGACACGGATCGACAACGCCATCGTCCCCTTCCCCAGCCCCGCCGCGCGCCAAGCCGAGGGAGACCGAGTGCGCGACTGGCTCCTCCACCTCTACCCCCGAAGCCGGATCGCCGTCCCGCCGCCACTCGGCGGCTCGGACCGGGACATCTCGACCTCGGAGGAACTCCTCCAATTCGCGACCGCCTACGACACGCTGAAGGGCGCTGGTTATGCATTCGATCCGGACGACGAGGCGGAGATCGTGGACCGGCTGGTCGCCCTCGCCTCCGAGCTGTTCCTGAACTACCGCAACCCGGAAACGGCCGGTGGCTATCCCAACATGCACCAGAACAATCACCGCTCCAAGACCGGGATGTCTCTGGTCGTGGCCGCCATGGCGCTGGCTGAGTACGCACCCGCACCGGGAACCGACCCGGACGCGATCCGAGACCCGGCCGACTGGGTCGTGCTCGGCCTCGACCTGACCCACACCATCTTGCGCGACGCGCTGGTGACCGGCGACGGCGCCTACGCGGAAGGCCCCTTCTACCTCCGCTTCACCCACCAGAACTGGATCCCATTCGCCCGCACCTGGGATCGCCTGTTCGGTGGAGCCGTGGTGTCGGTTGGCGAGCGCAGCTACCCGAGCCTATGGCGCCACCCGGTGACGTCGAGACAGCTCCGGTGGCTGCTCGACATGACCCTCCCCGATGGCTCCCTGGTGCCACAGGACGACGCCAACGTCGGGCGCTCCCACTACTTCGGCGCCTACCCGACGACGCATCCCGATGCAGCCGCCTTTGCCTGGCGATGGGCGAATGCACCTTCCCCATTCGAAACTGACGGAAACGTCGATCTCGGACCAGATGCGATCGCGATCTACGACGATGGCATCACGCCAGCGGCTCCCACTGATCGCCCGAACGCGTTCTACCCCGAAGGAGGAAACGCCATTTTCCGCAGCGCCTGGTCCGAGGACGCGGTCGTGGCCGTGGTCCAGGCGGAGCACGATGTCGCCTCGCTATTCGGGCGCGATCGCGACGGCAACGCGCTGTTCCCCCAATCGCACGAACATGCCGAGCCGGGTGCCTTCCTGCTTCACGCCTACGGAGAGCGCCTGGCCCTCGATCCCGGGTACCTCAGCTTCGATCTACGGTCCATGGTCGGCAAGCCGCAAGATCACAGCATCATCCTGGTCGACGGTCAGGGCCCGTTCGATTACCTCAGCGGAACACTCCTCTGGGCAACCGCACCGGATCTGCGCCCGCCTGTGGATGGGCACGCAATCCTGACCGACTTGTTGGATGCAGAGGGGCTCGCAGCCGCGCGCGTCATCACCCGCTACGGCGCCTGGAGCTACGCCGCCCCCTCTGCCAACGCTCCGCGGATCGACCGGCGCTTCCTCTTCCTCGATGGAAGCCTGCTGCTGATCGCCGACTCGCTGGACGCGGAACCCGGGCAGGCACACGACTTCACCTGGCAGGTCCACGGCAATGGAGGCGGAACCAGTGGAGGGAGCTACCAGGCGCTGCCTCACGGCGGCCGCTGGACCCGGGCGCAGGCACGGCTCGATGCGGGCTTCGACGATGATGGTGCCGGAGCGCCGACCTTCTCGACGCGCGTCAGCAACCACGAGGGTCCGGGCAAAGCGAGCCTCACCCACGACGTGCTGGAGGCCACTTCCAGCGGCTCGAGGCTTCGCTCCCTGCTCCTGCTGGCGCCGTCACCGAGCCATGAAGGGATCCCCACCCTCACTTCGCTCGATCTAGTGGGCGCCGCCGGGATTCGCCTCGACCAACCAGCATCGGACAGGCGGCTGATTGCGGTGCATCGCCGCGCTCGTGGACCCGCGCTGCTGTTGCCGACTGCGGCGACCGGCCTTCCGGAGACCGAGGTGAGCGCGAACCTCGCCATCTTCGATGCCCACACGGACGGAAGCCTGCGACACGCGATCGTCGAGGGAGGCGGCCGGCTCGCGTTCGGAGGGGTGACCTACCTCGAGACCCCGGAGCCCGGATTCCTCTCCATCCGGCTGCACGAGCAAAGCGCCGACCTGGTGGTCGACGCCTCCGCACATCTCGTCGACGTGAAGAACCTTCCCTTTCTAGTGGCGGGCGCAGACGGCGTCTGTGGTTTCACCGCCACTCCGGCTGGCGCCCGCGTCGTGCTCGGCAGCGAGACCCGCTTCAAGTTGCGTGCCGCTCCCGGCAACGCTCGACCGGCTGCCGACCCGGGGCCCGATCGGAGAGCCAATGTCGGTGAGCTGCTCACACTCGACAGCACCTGGAGTTGCGACGCCGATGGCGATCCACTCTCCGCACGCTGGCGGCTGCTCTCCGCACCTCCGGGCAGCGAGTGGCTTCTTTCGGAGGCCGATACCAAGACCCCGACCCTCGCGATCGATCGTCCGGGCCCGTTTCGGGTCGAACTGGTCGTCACCGACCCCGATGGCAATGCAAGTCTTGCTCGCGAAGTCCGGATCGTGGCCGGGGAAGCCTGCTCCGATGCGGAAGATGGCGACCTCGACGGCTGGATCGACAGCGACGACCCCGACTGCGATATGCCGGCGCCCGTCTGCCAGAATGGCCTCGATGATGACGGTGACGGCTGGACGGACTTCCCGGACGATCCCGGTTGCGCCCACCCGCTAGGCCAGCGCGAGGACCCGCCCTGTGACGATGGCCTCGACAACGACCTCGACGGAGCAACCGATGCCGCGGATGCGCGATGCGCCGCGGGAAGATCGGAAACGGAGTCGCCGGGTGTCACGTTCGCCTGCGGACTCGGCTTCGAAGTCGCCGGGGCCCTCGCGTTGCTCGCCGCAGCGAGACGCGCCGCGCGACGCATCAGGAGCTGAGCCCCCACCCCATTCCCACGGGCGATGGGTGATCGCGCCTCGTCGTATCTCAGTCCTGCGTTTGGGCTTCGGCTTCGATCTCGGACTCACGCGCGCCGGGCCCCAGAGGCTGGCCGAAACTGAACTCTACACAGTTCCCATTCGGATCTCGAATTCCGCAGAAATAGCCGACAGGCTGGGCTTCCTGACGAGGAGGCCAGACGAGACATCCTTCCCGCTTGGCTCGCGCCGCGATTGCATCCACCTGCTCGCGGCTCTCGACCGCGAAACCCAGATGGCTGAAGTCCCCATCCTTCTGGTCTGATGCGGAACCACCGCCAATGATCACGATGATGAGTTCGCTCTCGCGTCCCGGCTCAGCCAACCACACCACCCCGGCGCCTTGATCATCTCGTCGATGGCAGACCGCCATCGAGCAGTAGCTCTGATAGAACGCTACGCACTGCGCGAGGTCTTCTGCATGAATCGCGACATGGGTCAGGTTGGGTTGCACAGGCCCCGAGGCTACGTTGGCCGAGCGGGCCGGTCAACGCGTAGCCCACCACCGGCGCCATGCGGTCGCGGTCGGACCCACGGCCGGTAGACGCCTATCGGCGGCGGCGCTCTCCGTAGTCCCCCCAAGGCTCATCGCGCTCGCGAATGACCTCCCGGAACCCCTTTTCCCCAAAGGACTCGGCCCAGCGGTAGGCCTCTTCGGTGTGGCGGGTGACCCCGTCGAAGAACGTGCCGAGGAGCTGCGTGGTACGCAGGCCCATGTTCTCGAAGGCCTGGTTGATCAGCAGCTTGTTCAACGCGAGCTGGTTGGCCGGGATGTGTTGGAACCGGCTCGCGTGCTCTTCGACGCGCGCATCGAGTTCGGCTGCCGGATACACCTTCGACACCAGACCGATCCGCAGCGCCGTCTCCGCATCGATGGCCTCACCGGTCAGCAAGAACTGCTTCGCGTGCTCCAGACCCAGCCGGTAGATCCAGAGCATGGTCGTCGGAGTGCCGAAAATCCGTGACGGGGCGTACCCGATGTAGGCATCCTCGGCCATGAAGAGTTGGTCACAGCACAAGACCATGTCAGTCGCTCCACCGACTGCGAATCCGTGGATCTGTCCGATGACCGGCTTGGGGCAGTGCCAGATCTTCATGAAGCGCTCGACGTTCTTCCCCATGAACTGCCAGTCGCGGACCGGATCCCAGGCTCCCGGGCGGGGCTCGACACTCGGGGCGCCGTAGGGGTTCGACCAGTCCGCATATTCGCCAGCAGTCAGGTCGTAGCCGGCGGTGAAGACACGCCCCTCGCCCCGCAGCACCACGGCCCGGACCTCGCGGGATGCCGTCGCGGTGTCGATGCAATCGGCGAGGCCCTGGACCATCGCCTCCGTCAGGGTATTGAGCTTGTCCGGGCGATTCAGCGTGATGACCGCCAGCGTCCCGCGCTCTTCGTACCGCACTGCCTGATCGATGGTCTTCGTCATGACTCTCCTTGGTTGTTGCCTCGAGAGTCAGATCGTAGTCAGCCGTAAGCGAGCCTTCCAGATCGAATTCCGCCTCCGCGGCCTACGACCGGATCGGCACCGTGCGCGGCTTGTGCTCCTCTTGCTTGGGGATCGTGATCGTGAGTACGCCGTCCTTGAAATCCGCCTCTACGCGATCACCATCTGCAGTGGGCGGGAGCGTGAAAGAGCGGCTGAAAGAGCCGTAGCTGCGCTCGATCAGACGCCGATGCTCGTCCTTCTCGTCGCGTTCGCTGCGTTTCTCTCCCCGGATGGTCAACAGATCGCCATGACCCTCGACGGTGATGTCCTCGCTTTTCGCCCCGGGAAGCTCAGCCGTCACGACGAACGCCAGATCACTCTCATTCACGTCGACGGCTGGGAGCCAGGCTCCCGTTCGCGCAGCGGAGCGGCCGAGCATCCCCTCCATCAGGCGCCCCATCCCCGAACCCCCGAAGAACGGTTCGAGATCGAAGGTGGGATCGATTCGCGACAGTCTCGACTCTCTCTCGGTTGCCATGTCCCTTCCTCCTCGCGAAAGGCACGGACGAAACATCTCGCCCTGTCCTCACGCGCTCAGAAGGAACAAACAAGCACCGGATCTCCGCTGTCAAGAGGTGGGATGAAGGGGAGTTCCGACGGCGGCTTCGTCAGATGGCATGCGGATGCTAGCGCTCGGGACCCCCGCCAAGGGCCGTGAGATTGCTTCGCGCCTCCGCATACCCGGGGTTCAACGCGAGTGCGTTGCGGAACTCCCGAGCGGCTTCGTCGGTCCGGCCCAGCCGAACGAGGATCACTCCGAGTTGGTTATGGAGGATGGGGCTCGGCTTCTCGCGGAGAGAGAGCCGGTAGTTCGACGCGGCTTCGTCCAGTTTTCCCTGCTTGATCAGGTTGCCCGCCAGGTTGTTGTACGCAGCCGTGTACTTCGGATTCGCGCTGATCGCTTCTCGGAACTGGGCAATGGCTTCGTCGACCTTTCCCTGCTTCGAAAGCACATACCCCAGACCGTTGTGGGTCTCTGCGGTCGGCTTTGCGAGCAGTGCCGATCTGTAGTGAGCGGCGGCCTCATCGAGTTCATCTCGCTTCAGCAAGGACACCGCCAGATTGAAATGCGCCGATGCGCACTCAGGATCCAATGCGAGCGATTTGTGGTAATTCTCGACCGCCTCTTCGCTCTTTCCCAGACGGTCCAGAACGAACCCCAGGTCGCTGTAGATCTCTGCTGCCGGCTCGGCGGCGAGCGACGCCTTGAAGTGTTCGGCCGCCTTCTCGAGTTGCCCCTGTTCGGTCAAGGCAAGTGCGATGTTGTTGTTGGCCTTCACGTTCTCGGGCTCGACCGCTAGTGCCTTTTCGTACTCTGCGAGTGCTTCCGCGCTCTTTCCCTGCTGGAAGTAGGTCCATCCCAATGCGTTGCGCAGTTCCACGTTCTCGGGTTCGACTTCCAGGCCCCTCAGGAACGAGCGTTCGGCCCCCACGTAGTCGCCGGTCCTCTCATTGGCCATCCCTGCCCGCAGGAACGAGTACGCATCAAGGAAATCCTCGTCGATCTGGGTGATCGCTTCGGCGCCCAGATCGACGAAGACGGGGATGTTCGCGGCCCGGTCACTGCTGGTGAAATGCTCGAGCAATACGGGCGGCGTATCGACCCCGTTCTCGTCGATATGCGTCAGGAACAACTGCGTATAGGGAGTATTGACCTTCGACGAGAACACAAGCCATCGGCTGTTCGACGACCAGCTATGCCACGAGTTCATGAGCGAGGTGTTGGCCCGTAGACGGCGTGCGGTACCGCCGGCCGCGGGCATGATGTAGAGCTCGCTGTCGGGTTGCAACAGCATGTAGCTCTCGGCCTTGCAGAAGACGATCCACTTTCCGTCAGGCGAGTACTGGGCAAAGAAATTGCTCATGCCGTTGTCCGACGCACCGGCGAGCGGTTCGGCGACCCCACCCTTGCCTTCGTTGAACGGAATCTTGTAGAGGTCGTAGCGGAACGGCTCCTTCTCTACGACGAACTCCTGGACCTCCGCCTGGTCGATGATGACACTGTTCTTCCCCGTGTCGCTCGATAGCTCGTAGGCCTTCGCCCTGGCGAACACGATCTCCGTTCCGTCAGGGCTCCACGAAGGATTGCTCTGTACGTAGTCGGGATCGTCGGCCCCGGGCAGCGCCTGGAAGGTCTTCTCTTCCCGGTCGTAGACGACGAGGATTCCCTTGATCGGAAAGAAGAGCTGCGAAAAGGCGATTTCCGGCGTGGCCACGAAGACCGACCGGTCCTTGACCGTGCTGATCACGTATCTGCCGCTCGGCGAGACCTGCGACAACAGCCCGAAGGTGAGTTCCCCGTCGTCTCTCTTGTAGTCCGCCCAGGTGATGATGTTCGAATCATTCATCACCATCTCTTTCTCGACCGGGATCACCGCATACGCACCCTTGTCATTGCCGTAGTCGACATCGATGCCCAGGACCTTGCCCCCCGCCGAGAAGGAGTGGCAGTTGCCACACACGGGCAGGTCTTGGAGGACGATCGGGGGCGCGGCCGGCGAGTCGACGCCGCCGAAACGCCAGCGGATCCGAGAGGGATCCTGAACAGCTTCCAGGAAGGGCAGCGGCACTTCGCGATAGAAGATGGAATCGCGCACTTCGTCATTCGACGTACGGATGTGGATGCTGGACCCGGACAGGATCGTTTCCGGCGCCTCGTCGTCGACGCCGACGATGAAGATCTCGGCATCGGAATCGCGTGAATTCTCCTTGATGCGCTCCCAGTCTTCCTCCGAAGGCCGCCAGCTTGGAGCGTCCATCGAGATCCGGAGCACTTCACCGCTGGCCGGGAAACGGACCAGCAGGATCCAGCGATCGGCGGCTGCCGATTCGTCGTTCCACAGGAATGTCGGAGCCACGATTTCCGGCGGAAACAGTGTCCCGTCCTGCGGATACTTGATCTCCAGCTGTCCTTCGAGCTCGGCAGAACCCGCAGACGCCACGATCGTTTCGATGGATAGCTCGCGGTCTCCGCAGCCCGGGAGAAGAAGCAACGCGACGAGGGCAACGGCACCTATTCTCACTGCTGACTTCCCAGCCCCGGCAGAGGCAGAACCGCGACGGCTTCGGTTTCACACAAGAGTTCGGGGCGGCAGATGGGAGCCTCGACCAGCGTGCATGGGAAGCCCTCGAAACCGCGCCTGTGAAAGATTGCGCGAACCCGGGGCGCATCATCGGCGCTCTTCAGATAGGTGACGGCGGAGACCAGATCCTGAAACGAAGCTCCCTGTGCTTCGAGCAAGGAGGAGATGTTCAGGAGCATGCGCTCCGCCTGGGCCTCCAAGTCACCGACATGAACGGTGAGTCCCGCTTCGTCGATACTCGCCGTACCCGACACATGGAGCGTGACCTTGTTCGCATCCTCCACCTTCAGCCCGCGGGAGAAATCCGAGCCGTAGGACCAGGCTTCGTTGAGCGTAGGGGTCGACATGACCTCCACGTTCAGCGGCTCCGGCGACTTCACGGCGTATAGACGCATGGAAACATCGTGAGCCGCCGCGGCGGGTTCACCTCCCACGGCGGTGCTGGCCGGCATCAGCTCGATGCCCCTGCTGCGGAAGAACTCCCGCCGTGCCCTGTTGAACTCGGCGTAGTCGCGGTCCATGTCGCGCAGGTACATCCAGGTGCGAACCACGTCATGAAAGCCCATCCCCGCCTCGCGTAGCAACTCTTCGCTTGCGCATAACATGGCGTAGGTCTGGTCAAACGCGTTTTCGCCCGGTCCGTAGATATTGCCCGCGTGTGCGTGCGTTTGACCTCCGACGCCGATGAGCGTCGCAGGCAGCCGCGAGCAGGCCTCGCAGCCGCATACAGGCGTGCTGCATACCTCGGTCGCAGGCTCTGCCTGCCCGGGGTGTGGGATGACGGCAAGCGCGGAGATTTCCAGGCTTGCTCCATTGCTCTGCGGAGGTTGCCCAATGATCGCAGTCACCGCGCGGCCCGGCCCGGGCTCGGATTCCCCGAGCACT
>JAAELW010000237.1 GCA_024226235.1 bacterium | reverse complement strand
TCGTGCCTGGCCCCTTCCTTAACAGGAATGCGATGCGAAGTCCCCCTGGACTGCTCCGTTCCTAGAACTTCACGACGAGGTCGGTCTGAAGCCTCAGCCGATCCGCGTTTCGGACGGAACTGGCAAACACCGGCAGGCCGCTGCGGAGTTCATTGCTCTGGAAGAGCGTGATGTTGAGATCGGTGCCGGACAGGATCTGCTTGGAACCGTAGAGAGTGAATCCTTTGCGATTGGTGCGACCATCGAAGAGATCACTATCGGTGAACTGGGCCGGGAAGAAGTTCGCTTCGACCGCGTAGTAGCCGAAGCCGAGCTTCAGGTACTTCTTCTTGTCGCCGACTTCGAGGCCGACGCCCCAGCCCGTGTCTTCGTCGCTACCGGTGAAGCTGGAGACCTTTCCGGCATCCAGGTTCCGGGCATAGTGCCCGAAGATCAGGACCGGCCAGTCTTCTATACCGCGGTAGCGAAGGTAACCAGCGAGTTCGAAGACTCGATAGTCGTCGTCGGTCACTGCGCCGACTGCGGTGCTGCGTCCCAGAAAGGACTCATTCAGTGAAGCGAAGCTGTAGAAGCTTCCTCGCGCTCCGACGTCCAGCAACTCGGCCGGGGAGTAGTCGACCCCGCCCTGGAACCCGGTCATGTGCGGATCCTCGGAGGTCGAGTTCTCGTCGATCACGTAATAGCCGCCTGTGACGTAGGCCCGCATCGCGTCCGAGAACTGGTGATCGACCATCAGCGCCCCGCCTTCGGGATTGATGTCATGGTCCCACAGCATGTAGTCCTTACCGTTCTTCCAAAGGAACGGGTTCTTCGTCTTACCGATGATCGCCTTGACTCCAGTGGATTCGCCCAGCCATGTCTTGGGTGCCTTGAACTCGACATAGGCGCGATCGATGAAGATTCCGTCTGGATCGAAATCATTTCCGCTGCCAAAGGTCTTGTTCGTGCTCCGTATGTCTCCGGTGCCGGATGCCAGGCGAAAGACGACCTTGGTGTAGTCGTTGACCTTTGCCTTGCCGGTGATCCGCAAGCGGTAGCGGGCTCGGGTGCGGTCGGCCCGGTTGCTGCCCGTGTCGTCGCGGTCGTACCAGAGATGCTCGAGCCGGGCCCGGAAGTCCCCACTCCACTCGATGCGGCCGAGCAGGCCCTGGTTCTCCTCCTCGTAGGCCTGGTTCTTCGAGACCAGTTCGGCGTGCTTGGCCTCATCGATGATTCCCCGCTCCCGAAGGATCTCGAGGACGTCTTCAACCACCGGCTCTTCGGCTCCCACCGGCGTTCCCACGAGCCACGCCATCGCGGCGGCCGTGGCCATGGATCGAAACAAACCCTTCACGGGATTCCTCCTTCTGTGACTTCCAGGTATCTCTGCGTTGGGCGAGGTGTTTCGCGATCGAGAACCCGAGCCCGGTGCCCCCGAGATCCCGGGAGCGGGCTTTGTCGACCCGCCGCATCAGTTCGCGCGGACTGAATGGCTTGACCACGTGGTCGTGGACGCCCAGCGCCCTACCAGGGCACCCACATGTAGAGGAAAGCGGGTCGACCGACACCCTGGACCATCTCCAGGAGGCCGTTGGGCGCCGGGCTCTGCGTCTCACCGGAGTAGAGATTTTCGTGCGGATCGTTCCCCTTGTGGTAGACGACGAGCCGCGCCTGCTCGAGGCCAGCCCGCTCGAGGGTCGCGGTCACGGCCTCGGGAAGATCACCCAGCGCATCGACGAGCCCCGCCTCCTGGGCCTGCTTCGCGCTGTAGATGCGGCCATCTGCCAGCTTCTCGATCGCGGCCCGATCCAGCTCGGGGCGGCCCTCATCCACGACATCGAGGAAGCTCTGGAAGAGATCATCCAGGATGGTCTGGAGCTGGGCGCGCTCCTCCGAACGCATCGGTCGCAGTGGCGAGCCCGCATCCTTGAATGCTCCGGTGGTCAGGCTCTGGTTGGCCACGCCGATCTTGTCGAGCAGTCCGGCCACGTTCACGCCGGCCATGATCACGCCGATCGACCCGGTCACCGCACTCGGGTAGGCCCGAACCTCATCGGCGGCCATCGCCACGTAGTAGCCCCCGGATGCGGCCATTCCCATGAACTGGGCCACGACCGGGACCTTCGTCTCGTGCTTGTAGCGGAGGATCTCGCGGTAAAGGATCTCACTGGCGATGACCGTCCCGCCTGGACTGTCGATGCGCAGCAGCAGTGCCTTGATCTCGTCGTCGTGGGCTGCGCGCTCCAACTGCTCCCGCACCCTGGCAACGATGCTCGCCCGCCCACCGAACCCGAAACGTCCGGCATCGCCCTTGGTCGAAAGCGTGCCTCCCAGCTCGAGCATCAGGATCTTGGCATCACCCTGGCCGTAGACGACCTGCTCCACCCACTTGTTGCCTCCAAACAGAGGCACTTCCACCGTAATGCAACCACCAACGGCAAGGCTCACGGCCAGCAGCAGGACGAAACGCAGAGGTCTGATCATCGAACTCCCCTCCCACGAAAACACGAAGACACGAAGAACCCGGAACGTGAAGCGCGGAGCCAGGTCACGAGGACCCGACTCCGCGCTCCGCGGCATCCATCACCCCCCTGATCAAGACGCCGCGTGGTCGTACCCCTCAACTGCAGCCACTGGATGCCCCGCAGTTCGGGCATTTGTAGCAAGCGCCGTTGCGCACCGTGATGCTGCCGCACTCGGTACAGGCCGGCGCATCGGCCTGGTTGACGAATGTTCCGAGGCTGTCCGCCCCACCTCTACCGGAGCCGCCTGCAATCGCTGCGCGAGGCGGCTGCGCGAGGCCCGACGCTTCCGCGTCGCTCTCCTGCTCATCCGGCACCGTCGTCTCTTCGGAAAGGAACCGATCGCCCAGATACCGGAAGACGTAGTCGGTGATCGACTTCGCCATCGGGATCTTCGGGTTGTTGGTGAACCCGGACGGTTCGAAGCGGGTGTGGCTGAACTTGTCGACCAACGCCTTCATCGGCACACCGTACTGCAGCGCCACCGAGGTCATGATGCCGATCGTATCCATCAGGCCGGAGACCGTACTGCCCTCCTTGGCCATCTTGAGGAAGAGCTCCCCGGGCTTTCCGTCGTCGTAGCTTCCGACGGTGATGTAACCCTCATGGCCAGCGATCGAGAACTTGTGGGTCACGCTCTGGCGTTCGTCCGGCAACTTCACCCGCACGGCGCGCCGCTCGGCCACATCGGCAAGGTCGACGACCTTGCCCGCTTCCGCATCCTTGCCCGCATTCAGCGGCTGGGTGCGTTTGCTGCCATCGCGATACACGGCCAGGGCCTTCAGACCGAGCTTCCAGCCCTCCACATAGGCCTGGCGAAGATCATCCACCGTGGCCTCGGGGGGCAGATTCACCGTCTTGCTGATCGCACCGGAAAGGAACGGCTGGACCGCACCCATCATCCGGATGTGACCCATCCAATCGATCGAGCGCTGGCCATTCTTCGGGCGGAACGCGCAGTCGAATACCGACAGGTGCTCGTCCTTCAGTTGCGGTGCGCCTTCGATCGTCTCGTTCTCGTCGATGTGGGCAACGATCCCGGCGATCTCAGCCTCGTCATAGCCCAGGTGCGTGAGCGCCATCGGCACGGTGCCATTCACGATCTTCAGCATCCCGCCGCCTACCAGCTTCTTGTACTTCACCAGCGCGATGTCTGGTTCGACGCCGGTCGTATCGCAATCCATCATGAAGGCGATCGTGCCCGTCGGGGCGAGAACGGTGACCTGCGCATTCTTGTAGCCGTGTTTGCGGCCGAGCTCGAGCGCTTCTCCCCAGACCGCGCGCTGGGCCTCCCAGAGGTCCGCCTGCACGCCGCCCCCCGGCGCCGCCTTGGCCGCATCCTGATGCATGCCAATGACTTCGAGGAAGGACTTCTTGTTCTTCGCGTAGCGCGGGAACGGGCCCATCGCCTCGGCCATCTCGGCACTCATCCGATAGGCCTCGCCGCACATCAACGAGGTGATCGCCGCAGCCAGCCGGCGCCCCTCTTCACTGTCATAGGGCAGACCCTGGGCCATCAGCAGCGCGCCCAGATTCGCGTAGCCGAGGCCGAGCGGGCGGTACCGATGGCTGTTGCGAGCAATCGGCTGGGTCGGGTACGCGGCGAAATCGACCAGGATCTCCTGGGCCAGGATCGTCAGCGCCGCTGCGCGTTGGAACGCAGCAACATCGAACTCCCCCGACTCGGTCTGGAACTTCATCAGGTTCAGACTGGCCAGGTTGCAGGCGGTGTCGTCGAGGAACATGTACTCGGAGCACGGGTTACTCGAATTGATGCGCCCGGAGGCCTTGACCGGGTTCCAGTGGTTGATGTTCGAGTCGTACTGCATGCCCGGATCGCCACAGATGTGAGCCGCTTCGGAGATCTCATCGAGCAACTGCTTGGCGGACAGCGTCTCGACCACCTCGCCCGTCGTGACCGCACGCGTCTGCCAGGGCCGATCGTCCTGGGCCGCACGCATGAAATCGTCGCTGACCCGCACCGAGTGGTTGGCGTTCTGGAAGAAGACCGAATCGTAGGCACCGCCGGGGACATTGAAGCCTCCGTCGTAGCCGGCGTCGATCAGGGACCAGGCCTTCTTCTCTTCATCCGCCTTGCAGTGGATGAAATCCTGGATATCCGGATGGTCCGCGTTCAGGATCACCATCTTGGCCGCGCGTCGGGTCTTGCCACCGGACTTGATCACACCGGCGAAGGAATCGAGTCCGCGCATGAACGAAACCGGGCCCGAGGCCGTGCCGCCACCGGCCAGGATCTCCCTGGAGGAGCGGATGGAGGACACATTCGAGCCCGTACCCGAGCCGCCCTTGAAGAGCATGGCCTCGGTCTTGGCCAGGTCCATGATCGACTCCATCGTATCCTGGACCGAGTTGATGAAGCAGGCACTGGCCTGCTGGGACGTACCCTCCACTCCCAGGTTGAACCAGACCGGGCTGTTGAATGCCATTTTCTGGGTAACCAGAAGGTGGCTGAGTTCGTCCTTGTAGCGCTCGCCGTCGGCCGGAGTGCGGAAGTAGCCGCCCTCGGTGCCCCACTCGTGGATGCGATCGACCACGCGGCCGATCAGTTGCTTCACACTGCGTTCTCGGCCTGCGGAATCGAGGTGGCCGCGGAAGTACTTCGAGACGACCACATTCGTCGCCAACTGCGACCAATCCGCAGGGATCTCCACGTCCTTCTGTTCGAAGATCACCTCGCCACGCTCGTTGCCGATGGTGGCGGTGCGCAGCTCCCAGCTGATCTCGTCGAACGGATGGACGCCTTCCGTGGAAAAGGAACGGGGAATCTGGACACCCTTCGGCTTGCGGCGACTCTTGCGCTGGCCCCCGGCTCCGACGGCGCCGAGCACACCCTGCCGAGCCTTGCCTTCGCTGCCCGTAGGCTGTTCCTGATTCTGAGCTTCCCGAGCCCGAGTTTCCTGATGCCGATCGCCGTCGTTCACCGCTTCCCCCTTGATGAACCGTGTTGTCGAAGAATGACCTTGAATTGCCCCTTCGATGGGGCCGTCTGGGACCGCAATCCCCGGAAGGTGCCCTCGAAGGGAAATCGAACTCTGGAGACGAGAGAGGCCCCGGGTAAAACCCGGGGCCCCCGAGCCAGGGCAGGTCCTCCTTCCCACCGCAAGCTCACATCCCTCCGGCAACCGCCTGTTATCGAACCCCCCAGGCCGCCGGAAGGAGATCATCCCCGTAGAGTCTGTCTTAGCTGGACCGGACCCGGTGAGTCAACGGAAAATGTCAGCCAAACCACAAAATCTTGTATTGGTCGACCGAGAGTACCACAACACCTCGTGTTTTCGGGTTCCCGGAAGGACCCACTTCGACCGGCGAGTGGACGGAACCGATGCCACCCGGCAAGTGAGTTCCGTAACATCCCGATTTTCAAGACTTAACGCGTCATGTCGACGCGTCGCGTCAGGAGTGACGGTTGCGCACCCAGATTCGGCTGGGGCCGCCATCGGCCGGAACCCGTTTGACCGCCAAAGCAACTCGGTTGTTGCAGTCGAGCGCTCCCCAGTAGCAATCCGCGACCGCGTCGGCGTCGCCTTCGAGCGGCAGCCACAGCGGATCGCCGCGAAATGAAGGGAGTGGCGAGCCATCGCCTTGATAGGTCGTGAGTGCGCGTCCCAGCCCCGGCGGCGGCGCTGCGGGTCGGAACGTCGTGCGATCGGTGAATGCGGGATCCGCATCGTTGGCGCGCAGGATGGACAACGCCACACCGGCCTCGGCCCCGCGCAGATCGAGCAGCCCGCTGATCCGGGGCGTGTAGTTCGGCGCGTCGGTCTCGCGCTCGCGGGTGGCCAGCGCAGCCTCGAAGCTTCCTCCACTGGCGAGCGCGTCGGCCACGGTCCGGGTCTGGTCGCCGTTCGACACGATATGCAGGCCCGGCAGCTCGAGCATCGCCTCGTAGATGATATTGGTGGGATCCTCCACGGCACTCGGGTCATGCGGCTCGGTCCGCAGCTCCGGGCCATCGGCAACGAAGACGCGGTTCTGGCTGTTCGGGCTGCGCCCCATGATCCAGTAGACCTGCAACCAGGCCTCGCCAGAAGCCTCGCGGCCGATCACCAGACCGCGCCCCGGGTAGGGATTCTGCTCGAGATGGCTGGCGAAGCTCGCACTGGCCAGGGCCGCAAGGCTGGTCATTCGGGCAGACCCGTGAGCCGGAAGCCCAGGCCCTCCGGCACCTTGTAACGGATATTGAGGCCGATCAGCAGCGCGGTCACCTCCTCGACGATCTTCGCGTTCGAGAGCGGACCTCCGTGGATGGCTCGAAGGCCCGGCACGAGTTCGCAGAGCGCGGAAACCTCGGCGCGAGCCTCCTTCGCGCCGGAGACGAGCACGTCACATTCCACCGGATCGGCGAGTTGCTGGAGGCGATGAGCCGAGACGTTCTGGAAGGCCGACACCACCTCGACGCCCTTCGGTACCAGGCTCTTCACCATCTCTGCGGCCGACCCCTGCCAGATGCCGAGCGTACGCACGGCGCCGTCGCCGATGGCCGTGGCCAGGGGCACCGCCATCGAGACCACGATCTGGCCGGGTTCGAGCGCCTCCTTGATCGTCTTCAACGTGCTGGCCGTGTGCTCGAAGGGCACGGAGAGGATCACGATCCGGGCCTTCGGTGTGGCCTCGCTGTTCTCGAAGCCGGCGACCTCGGCTTCCGGCACCTGCTGCGCCACCTCGTCGGCCGCAGCCACGGCACGATCGGCCTTGCGGGAGCCGATCACGACAGGGCGACCGGCCTTGGCGAAGCGAAGCGCCAGACCCAGGCCCTGGTCGCCGGTGCCTCCCAGAATGGCAATCGCGTCGGAGTTCGGTGTCGTCATCGGGGGCGCAGGCTAGCATCCGGTCCGATGTCCGACGATGCGGCCACGAAGTCCACCACCCCGACGAAGATCGACCAGGCCGGCCCGAGCGAGCTGCGCATCGAATGGGCGGACGGAGTGGTCCATCTCTTCCAGGTCCGGCCGCTGCGCCTGGCCTG
>JAAELW010000236.1 GCA_024226235.1 bacterium | reverse complement strand
TCGCATGAGTGCGCATCCCGACTACGAAGTGGTCATTGGCCTCGAGGTCCACGTACATCTGCGAACGCGCAGCAAGCTCTTTTCGACGGCCGGGGTCTCGTACGGCGACCCCCCGAACCATCACACGACGCCTGTGTGTCTGGCGCTTCCCGGCGCACTGCCCGTGCTGAATGCGAAGGCCGTCGAGTTGGCTGTCCGGGCTGGAGTCGCGACGAATTGCACGATCCATCCGACGTCGATCTTCGCGCGCAAGAACTACTTCTACCCGGATCTTCCGAAGGGCTACCAGATCTCCCAATTCGAGGAGCCCCTGTGCACAGAAGGGTGGATCGAGATCGAAACCGAATCCGGTGGGCCGAAACGAATCCGGCTGACCCGTATTCACATGGAAGAAGATGCCGGCAAGTCCCTTCACGATGGCAGTGCCGATCAGAGCCGTATCGATCTGAACCGCGCCGGGGTGCCATTGGTCGAGATCGTATCCGAGCCCGACCTGCGGTCTGCGGAGGAAGCGGGTGCCTACCTGAGGAAGCTCCACTCGATCCTCAGGACGACCGGGGTTTCCGATGCGGACATGGAGAAGGGCCAGTTCCGCTGCGACGCGAACGTTTCCCTTCGCAAGCACGGGGCCACGGAGCTCGGCACCCGGCGAGAGATCAAGAACGTGAATTCCTTCCGTTTCGTAGAGGCCGCGATCGAGGCGGAGATCGACTATCAAGCCGATCTGCTCGATTCCGGAGGTGAAGTCCGTCAGGCCACGGTGGGCTACGACGCCGAGCAGGATCGTCTCTTCCTGATGCGGCTGAAGGAAAATGCAGATGACTACCGCTATTTCCCGGATCCGGACCTGATCCCGCTGGTGATTTCGCAGGAACGCATCGACACGATTCGGGCCGAACTTCCGGAGCTCCCGGATGCGCGCTGCCACCGCTTCGAAGAGGATCACGGGTTGGCTGCCGCCGATGCGGTCAAGCTGGTGGGAACCGGCGCGTTGGCGGATTTCTTCGAGACGGCCGTGGCCGCCGGCGCGGAGCCAAAGACCGCGGCCAACTGGCTCACACGGGACGTGCTGGCCTGGCTGAACGAGCACCAGCGCGAGCTCGCCGAGGTGGCTCTCGATCCTGCAGGCTTCGCAGCTCTGATCGGCCTCGTCGATGCGGGGCGGCTGACGGCCAAGAGCGGCCGGGACCTGTTGTCGGAACTGCTCGCGGAGGGAGGCGATCCGGAGAGGTTGATGCAGGAGCGCGGACTCGAGGCAGTCTCCGATTCGGGCGCCCTCGAAGCCATGGCAGATGAAGTGCTCGCGGCAGAGCCCAAGGCGATCGCGTCGTTCAAGGACGGAGACGCGAAGGCAGTCAACTTCTTGATGGGTAAGGTGATGAAGCAGAGCCAGGGCAAGGCCGACCCCGCCCAGGTTCGGAAGATCCTGATCGCCAAGCTCGAGGCCCTGTGATGCGAGCTTTGAGGATCTTGGTGATCGTGCTGGTGGCCCTGGTCGTGGTCGCAGTCGGGGCCATCGCGATCTTCCTTCCGCGAATCGCGGAGCGTCCGGAGGTGCGCGAGCGGATCGTCAATGAAGCGCGTGCTGCAACCGGACGAGAGCTCTCCTATGAGGGCATCGGAATCGGTCTGCTGCCACCGCGCTTCGAGATGCAGGGGCCGGTGCTCGCAGGTATAGAGGGCGAAGCGTCCATATCTGCTGAACGGATCGGCCTTCGCATCGCTTGGCTGCCGCTGCTCGTCCGGAAGATCGTCATCGAGAGCATCGACGTGGAAGGCCCCTCCCTTCAGGTGCTGCGGACCTCGGATGGTTTCGTACTTCCCTTCTCGCCCCAGGAAGAAGAAGAAGAAGAAATCCCCGAGCCCGATGCGCCGCGCGAGGAGACGCCCAGGAGCGAGGGTTTCGAGCTGTTGCTTCGGGGCGTTCGGATCGCGGATGCCACCGTCACGATCGAAGACCGGACCCTCGAGCCACCAGCCAGCCTGACGATTCGCGAGCTATCCGCCACGCTGAAGGGCGCCTCGCTCAGCACCGCCGTGGATTTCGAGATGGCGGCCGAGGTGGCGGAAACAGGGCGTCTGGCCATCCAGGGGCATCGGGCGTCCGGCGGGGCTATGCAGCTCCGTCTCCAGCTGGAAGCGCTCGCGCTCGACACGTTGGAGCCCTGGGTGGGTGACGATGATTTCGCGGGCAACCTGGAGCTCGATGTGACGGCCGAGCTGCAACGGGATGTCTTCGACAACCTCGAGGTGAAGGCGCGGCTCACGGAGGCGACTCTCGAGTTTGGCGATGTTCTCGTGCGAGGAGTCCTTCCGGTCCTGGCGACTCTTGCTGGCCCGGCCGATCGCCTCGCGGGGCCGGTGGAACTGGATCTGACCGATGTCGAGCTCTCCATCGACGATACGTTCCACAAGCCCCGGGGCGTGTCCGGACGTCTGGCCGGCCACCTCATCCAGGAGGGCGACGCTCGCACGCTCCAGGAACTCGACATCGAGCTGCATAATCTGAAGGCCACCGGGAAGGCGAGCCTGGGAGAGCGCACCGAGCTCCAGCTGAATGCAGAGGCGTTTGGCCTGGCCGGCTGGGAGAAGCTCCTTCCGGCGCTGGGCGATCAGCCTCTGCTCGGAACCTTGCAGCTCGACGATCTCGCGGTTGGCTTCGGTCCGCTCTCCGTTCGGGGAGAGTTCCTCGTGGCAGGTTTCGAGTACCCCCTGAAAGACGGCAAGCGGCTGAAGTTGAGCGGCCGCTTGCGGGGCACGGGCGATGCGATCGAAGGTGAGGCGCTCGACCTTCGCGTGGCCGATCAGCCCTTCCAATTGGCGTTGCGCCTGCACGATCTCAGCGGCTCGCCAGCGTTCACCGGGCGCCTCGATACCGATGATGCGGATAGCCAGATGTTGTGGGCGGCCTTCGCGGGCAAGAAAGGCAGCTTGTCAGGTCCGCTCCGGCTGCGCAGCGAGTGGGCAGGTGCACTTTCGGGCGCGGGAGAACTGATCGAGCGGGTGACGGGCAAGCTGCGTTTCGATATCGCGCCTGGCCGGCTGGAGGGAGTCTCTCTGCTGGAGCAGACGTTCAAGAGCCTGCGCAGCAAAGGGGGTGCGCTGGTTGCGGCCAGCCGTCTGGCCGCGGGCGACAAGACGGACGAATACTATGGCGATGAGTTCGAGCGGCTCGGCGGCAGCTTGAACGTACGCAACGGTATTGCAAGCACGCGCGATCTGCGGCTCGACTATCGGGACTACCAGGTCGATCTTCGCGGGACGGTGGGCGTCGTGAGCCGCCAGCTCGATCTCACCGGGAAGCTCACGATCTTCGAGGAACTCGACGAGGTGCTGGCTCCGGAAGATGGAGGCGAATCGAACGCACCGCGCAAGCGGGTGATTCCGCTGGCGGCGGTGACGGGCACGATCGACGACCCCAAGGTGACCGTCACCCGGGACGCGGCTCGTGCTTTCGGTTCGGCCTACATTGCGGACGATCGGCGACGGAAGAAATGGGAGCGTAAGATCGACGAGCGGCTCGGAGAAGGATCGGGCAAGGATGTGTTGAAGCTCCTGGATTCGATCCTGAATGACGAACCCCTGCCCGAGGAGCCCGAGGCGCCGTGAGTGGTGATAGCTGGTTCACTGTCCGCTGGGAGGACGAAGCTGTCGCGCTGATCGATCAGCGGCTTCTGCCCTCCGAGGAGCGCTATCTCCATCTCCGAGACGTCGAAGCGGTCGCGCTGGCGATCGAGGATCTCGTCGTGCGTGGTGCACCGGCCATCGGCTGCACTGCGGCCCTCGGTCTGGCGCTCGCGGCGCGCACCAGTACGGCCGACACGCCCGAGGCCCTGATCGCCGATGTGGATGTCGCGGCCAGGCGCCTCGCCCGTACCCGCCCGACAGCAGTGAACCTGTTCTGGGCCCTCGATCGGATGCGGACCTGGCTCGCCAACGCTGCTGCGGGGGGTGCGAGCGCGCAGGTTCTGCGTGATGACATGTTGGTCGAGGCGACTGAACTCGTGGACGAAGACATTGAAATCTGCCGGAAACTGGGCGCTGCCGGCGCCTCGCTCGTGCCCGACAACGCGCGCATCCTGACCCATTGCAATGCAGGGGCTCTG
The DNA here is from genome assembly GCA_024226235.1 of bacterium. Taxonomy (GTDB): domain Bacteria; phylum Myxococcota_A; class UBA9160; order UBA9160; family UBA6930. The sequence continues at coordinate 6,771 of JAAELW010000236.1, read as the reverse complement.
GCAACTGGAGGTTACGGAACCGCGCTCGGCGTCGTTCGGGCTGCAGTCGAGGCCGGGCGGCGGGTCAGCGTCCTCGCCGACGAGACGCGTCCCTTCCTGCAGGGCGCGCGGCTCACCGCATGGGAACTCGATCGGGATCGGATTCCTGTCGAGGTGATCACCGACAACATGGCGGCGCATTTCATGGGCACGGGCGAGGTCGATCTGGTGATCGTCGGGGCGGATCGGGTCGCGGCCAACGGAGATGTGGCCAACAAGATCGGTACCTATGGCCTTGCGCTCCTGGCAGACGCCCACCAGCTGCCGTTCTATGTGGCCGCGCCGTGCTCCACCATCGACCCGGACACCCCCGATGGCGGCGCGATCCCGATCGAGGAGCGCGGGCGAGAAGAGGTGGCCGATTTCGGTGCCCGGCCCGTGGTACCCGACGGTGTCGCGGTCCGGCATCCCGCCTTCGACGTGACGCCCGCGCACCTCGTCAGCGCCATCGTGACCGAGCGGGGGGTCGCCCGGGCGCCGTTCGGGGCCTCACTTGCCGCCATGCTGCGTCCGGCCTGCGGATCTTCTGCCGGTTCCTGAGTTTCCGTAGAGATATCCCCTCAGTTCGCGGATCGAGTCGGACGATACGAGGGGCCGGAGGCTACTGGTGACCGCAACGATCCTGTGCGTCGATGACGACTCCAACTTTCGACGCATCCTATCCCGGGCGCTTCGCGAGCAGGGCTACCAGGTCGAGACGGCCGGTGATGGAGAGACCGCGCTCGAGCGGCTGCGAACCGTGCATCCCGATCTCGTGACCCTGGACGTGATGCTGCCGCGCAAGGATGGCTTCAGCGTGCTCGAGGAGATTCGTCGGGGCGATCGCGGAAGTCGGCTGCCGGTGGTGATGCTTTCGGGCTGTCGCTTCACGCCGGACTATGAAGCTCGGGCTCGCGATCTCGAAGCTGACGTCGTCCTGACCAAGCCGGTGCCGCTGAAGACTCTGTTCAATGTGGTCGGCCGGCTCGTACCGGACGGAAAGGCCGCAAGCCAGAACCGCCCGCTCGATCTGTCTGGCTTGTTTACCGAGTTGCCATTTCCGGCGCTGCTCCACCACCTCCACGGCCTCCGCGCCAGCGGAGTACTCCGGATTCAGCAGGGTACGAAGAAGAAACTGGTTCAACTGCGTGGCGGGCAGCCCGTTTCTGTCCGTTCCAACATGGTGAAAGAGACTCTCGGTCATCTGTTGGTCGCGAGCGGAACCATCAGCTGGGACGTATTGCATGAGTCCGTCCGGCGTGTGAAGCGTGGCGAGGGCCTCCAGGGCCAGATCCTGAAAGCGATGTTCATGCTCGACGATGCCGACCTGGCCCATGCCCTCTACCACCAGGCCGAGCAGCGACTGCTCGAGGTCTTCTCGTGGAACTCCGGGAGCTTCCGCTTCCAGCAGGGTGCCAAGCTCAAAGGGGAGACGGTCGGCTTGAAGCGCTCGCCCGCGTCGTTGATCCTCGAGGGCGTTCGGGAGCGGGCATCTCTCGAGCAGGTCGACGCCTTCTTGACGGAACGGGTCCATCTCCATGCCCTACCGAGCTCGGCTCCATTCCACGCCTATCAAGACATCGGAGATGATCCGGACGTCGAGACTCTGCTCGATGGTCTGGATGGAAGGCGAAACCTCTCCGAACTCTCCGGGCTCGGGGAGGCAGAGCGCCGCATCCTGTACGGCCTGATCGTGGTGGGTCGGGTGGATCTCGAAACCGCTTCCGCGGGGAATCGGCCGATCCGTTCCCTTCCGCGGGCGGGCCGCGTGGCCAGGGAGGAGGTGCGCGTCGTCGATGATCGCGCGGAGGGCCGCAAAGAACACCGAGCCCGTCTGGAGCTGACGGAGCTTGCAGCGCGTTTCGAGCAGCAGGACGAATTCGAGATGCTCGGAGTCACATCCGGTTCCAATGACGCCGCGATCCGAAAGGCCTTTGCTGAGCTCGCACATCGCACACACCCGGATCGTTTCGCCGCAGGAAGCGAGGCCGTGCGCGGGCTCGCCGAGCAGGTTTTTGACCGCGTCAATCGTGCATACAAGGCCATTTCGACCTCTGAAGCGCGACGGTTGACAGCGGAGCGCCGTGAAGATGCCCAGGCAAACGACCTGGGCCAGAAGGCCTTGCGGGCGGAGCGGGCGTTCCAGCGTGGGCGAGGGGCCCTGCGCGCTCGTCGTTTCGGCGATGCTGTGACGTGCTTCGCCGAAGCAGTCGAAGCATACCCGGAAGAGGGTGAGTACCACGCTTACTACGGATGGTCCGAGCACCTGGCTGCCCCGGCGGATCCGGTGGCGCTACGTCGGGCGAAGAAGAGGACGCTGCTTTCAAAAAAGCTCGCCCCCCAGTGTGCCGCACCCTTCCTGATCCTCGGGCGGCTCTGCAACGTGGAGGGCAAGACCGAGGTTGCAGAGCGGTTGTTCACCCGAGCCGTCGAGGTCGATCCGGAATGCGAGGAAGCCCTCCAGGAGCTCCGCCTGATCAGCCTGCGGCGGAAGCGGAAAAGGGGGGTGCTGGGCCGGATCCTCAAGCGGGGTTAGGATCCTCCCTTTCGGCAAGCCGAGTGAGGGACCGTGACTGGCAATCGGCAAGCCGAGTGAGGGACCATGACTGGCAATCGCATTCGAGGAAAGAAGATCTGGCTCGACGGCCAGATGGTGGATTGGGACGACGCCCAGGTCCACATCCTGACCCATACCCTCCACTACGGCCTGGGCGTATTCGAAGGCATCCGCTGCTACCGCACGCACGATGATCGCGGGGCGGTATTCCGCCTGCCGGAGCACGTGCGGCGCCTGTACGAATCCGCGCACATCAACCTGATGGAGGTGCCCTTCGATCAGGCCACGCTGACCGAAGCGATCCTCGAATGCATGCGCGCCAATGAGCTGCCAGAGGGCTACATCCGCCCGCTGGTCTTCATTGGTGAAGGCGCGATGGGTCTGAACCCTGCGGGAAATCCCATCCGGGTAGCGATCATCGTCTGGCCGTGGGGCGCGTATCTCGGTGAAGAGGGGATGGAGCGCGGCATTCGCGCGAAGATTTCCACGTTCAGCCGCCACTTCGTGAATGCGAAGATGACCAAGGGCAAGACCTGCGGCGACTACGTCAACTCGATCCTTGCCAAACGCGAAGCATTGCTCGACGGCTACGACGAAGCCATTCTTCTCGACACGCAGGGCCTGGTTTCTGAAGCCAGTGGCGAGAACATCTTTCTGGTGCGCGGTGGAGTCCTGTACACTCCGCCGCTCCACACCATCCTGGAAGGCATCACTCGGGATGCCGTGATCCGGCTGGCCAGGGATCAGGGCATTCAGGTGATCGAAGGTGCGATCACCCGCGACGAGCTCTACGTGGCAGACGAAGTCTTCCTGACCGGGACCGCTGCTGAGGTGACGCCGATCCGCGAGATCGATCACCGTCAAATTGGCGAAGGCCACCGCGGGCCCGTGGCCAAGCTGTTGCAGACGGCGTTCTTCGACGTGGTTGCGGGGCGAAATGCCAAGTACACCGATTGGTTGACGTTCGTCTAGCCATGGCCACAACAGAGCCCTGCATCTTCTGCCGGATCGTCGCGGGCGACGCGCCCTGTGATCGTGTCTATGAGGATGAGCTGACGCTCGCCTTCATGGATCTCTTCCCGGTTGGGGAGGGGCACCTCCTCGTCATTCCGAAGCAGCACCATCAGGACATCTTCGAGGCAGACGAAGCGTCGCTGCTCGCCGTGATGGCCATCTCACGTCGCATCGCACATGCGTTGAAGACCGCACTCGAGCCGGATGGAATCGGTGTTCATCAGTTGAACGGCGCGGCCGCGGGTCAGACCGTGTTCCACTATCACATGCACTTGATCCCGCGGAATCAGGGCGATCCGATTGCGCTGCACGGACGCAAACGCGGGGAGCCCGCGGAGATGGAAGCGATCGCGGCACGGATTCGCGCGGTACTCGACAGGGAGGGGTGAAGGCTGCTTCTACACCCTCGAAGTCAGTCCGCTCGCGGATCGAGCCGGAAGATCCAGATCACACGCTCCGGGTCCCGGTCCGTGGGGTCCTCTTCGTATTTTGCCTCGAGGGCCCGCAATGCGGTTTCGTACTCGTCTGCATCCGTGACGCGTACGGCGGTTCGCTCGTAGACCGTACCGTCGATGCGGATCCTGAGATTCGGATCCTGCTTCACGAAGCCCACCCAGCCGCGTTCGTCCGGGTCCGTAGGGCCCAGGATCATCGAGGTCGGAACGTACAGGGCGGGCCCGAGCCCGACGCACCAGGTGTTGACCGAGTGCGGGTTGGCTGGATTCACCTCGAGTTGAACAGTCTCGTGCTCCTGCGTGAAGCTCCAATCGGCCACGGGTTGGGTACTGAGATCACCGGAGAGCCGGCCGCCCGAGAACGGACCGATCGGGCCACCGCAGGCGACGAGCAGAAGAAGCAGACTGATGAAGGGGAAGCGGGTCATGGCGGCTCCTTTCGGGTGTGCAATCAGGTCGATATTTCGCGGGATCGGAACGCGATGCAGAGCGAGGCAATTCCGATGGCATCCCAGACTACCAGCCGCGGCCACAGGTCGAATGCGCCCGTGGGAAGCGTGACCTCCTCCATCCACAAAGCCAATGGGACGGCCATTGCGTGGAGAAGGGGAGGGCCGTAGCTGCCGATCCAGGCAAGCCAGCCTCCGTTCTCGATCGGTGACAGACCGAGACCACCCGCGATCGCGATGATTCCGACGGCGCCTACGACCAGCAGCCAGGTGGCGAGGCGCGGCAGGAAGAGTGAGGCGGTCATCGCCAGGCTGGCGACTGCGATGGCACCGAGGCCGCAGGCTGCGCCGGCTACGGCAGCCGGGGCCAACGGAAGGCCGTTCCGGGTCGCGAACAAAAAGGCCGTGGCGCCTAGCAAGATCAAACCGGTGAGCGCGACGATTCCAAGCGTGCCGAGCAGGCGCGCCAATGCGAAGATTTCGCGCCGCACGGGGCGCGTCAGACTGAGCAGCGCGGTTCCGTCTTCCAGGGTCTGGGTCAAGTGGTCTGCTGCGAGCACACCGGCCAGGGTGATGATCCACAGGCCGAGAACGACGAAGCTCACCGCTGCGCTGTATCCGGCGAACTGGATCAACTCCTGGGCCTGGCCGTTCACCATGACGTCGCCTGTCGAGCAGCCCGAACAGCTGTCGACCACCATCAGCGAGAGAACCGAGAGGACGGCGATGGCCGCGACGATCCGCCGGCGGATCGCATCGCGTATCGCTTCGAGGGTGAGGGTGCCGAACCCGTGGAAAATGCTCATGAGGGCTGCCCTCGCACGAGCCGGACGAAGGCATCCTCCAGGGTTTCACCTTCTTGCACGATCTCCGCGGTCAAACCGCTGCCGACGATCCTTCCCTCGTGAAGGATGATCACCCGATCGCAGACCCGCTCCACCTCGGACAGAACATGCGAACTCACGAGAACGGTGCAGCCCCGTTCTCGTTCGCGACCGATCCAATCCCTGGCGTCACGGATGCCCAGGGGATCGAGGCCGGAGGTCGGTTCATCGAGGAGCAGCAGATCCGGTGCAGCCAGAAAGGCCTGGGCGAAGCCGACGCGCTGGCATAGCCCCTTGGAGAGCCCGCCGAGGCGATCTTCGGCGCGATCCGCCACGCCGACGCGTTGCATGGCCTCCTCGACGCTCTGGTCGCGGTCGCCACCCGAAAGACCGGCCAGAGATGCCTGCAACGCGAGAAACCCAGCGACCGTCATGCGGCTGGGCAGCACGAGCCTCTCCGGCAGGTAGCCGAGGCCGACGCGTGCGTCTGCTTCTGCGGGGGAGCGGTCACGCAGCCGGACCTCGCCACCGCTCGGCCGCGCGAGCCCCAGCAGTAGGCGCAGCGCTGTGGTCTTGCCGGCGCCGTTGGGGCCCAACAACCCGACCGCGCTCCCAGCTTCGACGGCGAAGCTCACGCCCTCGAGAGCGGTTCGTCCGTTGAAACGTTTCGAAACGGCGTCGAGTTCCAGGGCAGGCATCCGAGCGAGGCTACAGGTGAGCGGGCTCCTCGCCAGCGGATTCCCCCTCGGGGGTCCGTGTGCACATTTTGACGATATTCGGCGAATTTTGACGCCTCACCAGCTCATACGATGAGTACCAGCCCATTTACTTCCTGAATCGGCTCATCGATGGAGTTCCCCGGTGTCTCGCTCGTCAACCTCTCCTCCATTCCGAGGTGCGTTCCTCCTGCTGCGGGTTCCGCTTTCCACGAGTCGCCCGGCCATTCGCTGTCTGGTAGCGATCCTTCCACCGTTCCTGGTTCTCCTGCTTGGGCTTCCGTCTCTGTTTCACTCGGAAGGGCCTCGATTCCCGTGCCCTCTCTATCCGAACGCAGTGGTCGGGATGGGGGCACCGCTCTACCCCGCCTGTTCCCTCCCGTATGGCACTCGCATCGATGGAATCGGATCGCAGCGGGGATCGACATTGGTTCATTCCGAGTGGGATGTCCGCTCAGTCGTCGCATCCCTACCGCCAGGGATCATCTCGCTCACGGTGACGCCGGGTAGCCGATCGGATGTGATCGTTCGATCCTTCGTGGTCGATATCCTCGATTCCCGCGCTCGCCTCATGGCGGCCATCATGCTCTGCGGAGCCCTGCTGTCGATCGTCCTTCTCACGGCCGTTCGAACTCGGGTCCGAGCGGCCATGCCTTTCGCCCTGATCTACGGGAGTGTCGGCGCACTGGTAGCCGCGGCAGTTGCGGGCTGGATGGAGGCCGCCGTCCATCCGATCGC
>JAAELW010000235.1 GCA_024226235.1 bacterium | reverse complement strand
TCTGGATGGTCTATCACCAGAAGGCGTCCTCGGACTGGGCCTGGGATCGCTTCATCTGCATCGATCGTCTCGAGTGGGACAGCGACGGCGCGCTCCATGTCACCCCGACCCCCATGAGGCAGCAGGAGACGCCCGAGTAAAATCCGGCCGCTGGAATCCCCGGGCCGACGGAGAAGCCCCGGTGCGCCAGAACCTGAGCCGCAGCGGTGGGATTCTGCCTACGGTCCTCCGAGGCGGAGATCCCTCCGGGCGTAGTCATGAGCCGGAGTCCTCGGACGCCGAAACCCGCTTGGAGTTACGATCCGCTTTTGTCTGGTGTAGCGACTTGTAACACGGCGCGGCGTCTCGTGGCTTCACTATCCCTAGCTCGGCATCTCCTCGAATTCGAGAAGATTGGGAGCGTCGCAATCCCAGTCAGCTCGGGATCCGACGTAGATTTTGAGGCCCACGCTCGCTCCGAGATCTGCGTCCATCAAACCGGCCGGCACCCACGTCTGCTTGCCATCATGAGATTGAGGAAGCGGACTCCCGCATTCCCGGCAACGAAGAACCGACCATCCAGAAGCGAGGGAGAATTTGATCGTGCCTGATTCTCCCTCCAACCATTTGAACTTGTCATTTGGCACAAGGAACACCGCGTTTCCGTTTGTGCCAGAGACTTTGCGACACTGCGAGCACAGACATCGGCCGATTCCCTTCACGTCACCCAAAACAGCGAATCGGACGCATCCGCAGAGGCAACTTCCCGTCCGGCTTTCTGTGTTCGATTCGTTCATCGATAGTTCCACCGCGTGGTGCGAGTTAGGTGCAGGGCGGGAGCGCCGTGCAACGGATGAAGTCAAGCGGCCGGCCGCTGACCGTCAGCGAGACTGCCCAAAGTTTCGATGCCAGAATGATACCAGGATCGCCCAGGTACCGGATGGTCCGCTTCAACGAGACGCTTACGGTCCTCCGAGGCTGAGATCCCTCCGGGCGTTGTCATGAGCGGGAGTTCTCGGACATCGAAACCCACTTGAAGTGATGATCCGCCTTGCGGTCGTCGCGCCGGACACATATCACCTCCTGCGCAGTACGATCATCCCGCGCCCCGCTCCGGGGGTATCGCCTGTTGGCTCGTGGGCGAACTGGGTGATTCCCGTCTCACGAGTGGCCTCGGGGTACCAGGCCTCGACCTGGAAACCTCCCGCTGTGTCCACGCGCTCCAGGAACGCCGACGCCGTGTAGCTGCGGAGGTGCAGATCCGACCTCCACGCGAGTTCGAGATGGACCCCGTGGTCGTCGACAGAGATGGCGTCGTCGATGGTTCTGACGGTTACGCCGTCACGCGACATCTCCCAGTCCTCATCCGTCGTGATGCTGGGCTCTGCTTCGTGTGCGACCAGATCGAGGTCCAACACATAGATTCCTCCTGGCCGAAGGTTCGCCCCCATGGCCTGGAGATGAGCCTCTGCCTCCGCGTTCGAGTGAAGCAGGCGGAACGAACTCAGCGGATTGAAGGCCGCACCGAAGGAAGCCTCGAGGGTGGTAACGGCCATGTCGCCGCACACTGTCTGGATGTCGAGTCCCTCCGCCGTGCTGCGTTCTTCGAGAAAAGCCAGCATTGCCGGACTCAGGTCGAGCCCGGTGACCTGCCAGCCGCACCGGGCGAGCAACCGAGCAACTTGTCCGGTGCCGCAGGCTACCTCGAGAACGGATTCATCTTGCCCCACTCCGTGCCGCTGGAAGCAGCGGGCATAGAAATCGCTCTCGAAGCTGCGGTCCCAGCTGAACAGGATGTCATAGTACAGGGGATGGTCGTAGATCGTCTCAGATGCCATGACGGGTCTCTCCAGCCGGCAGCCGTGCAAGGGATCCCGCCGGCGCCGAATGCGCGCCCATTCCAGCGCTGGGCGCGAAGCTGGGCGCGGTGGACGATGGATGTCAGAAGATCGGCATCAACGGCAGGTCATGACATTCCGAATATCGGGCCTGCGCCTGGTGGTGTCAATCTGTTTCAAGCACTCGCGCGGGATGAACCGCCTGCGGTTCTCCGAGGCGGACATCCCTCCGGACGTTGTCATGAGCGGGAGTTCTCGGACATCGAAACCAGCTTGGAGTTACGATCCGCCAGGCGCTTCTCATCGGGGCTCGTAGGCACGCGGATCGTGGTCGTGGCCGAAGGGGGCATCGAGGAACGGGTCGGCGGTTTGTTGCATGTGGGTGTCGAGACGCTTGCGCAGCTCTTCGAGGATGGGCTGATGGCTCGGGTCGTCGATGAGGCTCGTCTGCTCATTGGGGTCGACAACGAGATCGTAGAGTTCTTCGCGCGGACGTGGCCGTTTCCAGGGCTGGTCGGGCCGATCGCACAGACGGTGGGCCCACTTTGCGGTGTGGAGCTGATCGAGCCCGATGGCGATGTCGGAATAGTTGCGGATGTACTTGAAGCGCTTCGTCCGCACGGCACGGGTTGGGATGTAGTCCACGTGGTTGGTCATCTGCGCGAAGATCGCATCGCGGTGCGTGTCGGCGCCGCCTCGTGCGAGGAGCGGGAGAAAGGAGCGCCCCTGGACCCACTCGGGCACGGACTGGCCGATCGACTCTAGAAGCGTGGGGAGGATGTCGACGGTGCTCAGCATCGCATGTCGGACGCTGCCGGCTGGGACGCGAGCCGGCCATCGCACGATCAAGGGGGTCGCGATTCCCCGATCGTAGAGCGTCATCTTGCTCCCCGGAAAGGGCGGGCCGTTGTCGCTCACGAAGAGAACGAGCGTATTCTTGGCGAGATCCAGCCGGTCCAACGTGCGGAGCACATCGCCAATCATGGCGTCCATGCCCATGGTCTGGCTGTAGAACTTGGCCAGCTCGTGGCGGACTTCGGGCCAGTCCGGAAGCTGGAGATAGTCGGAAACCTGCACTGCGTCCGGATCCACGGGAAAGGCGGGATCAAACTCGAACTCGCCGGAGTCCTCGCGATGCGTGTTCATGAAGTTGATTTCGAGGTAGAAAGGGCGCTCCTGATGGCGAGTGATGAAGTCCAGAATGGGATCCATGTCGCGGATCCAAGGGTCCAGCAGCCCACTGAGCCGCTCGTTGTAGCCGTACCAGCCAGCGGGTAGATAAGGTGCGACGTGCCACTTTCCGGCGAGGCCGGTCTCGTACCCGGCCGCTGACAGAAGATCGGCGAGGGTGTCACGGAAAGGTGACAGCGTGGCTCCGAGATGGCGGTGTGCGAGCCCCGTAACGCCGTTGGTGTGCGGGTACTGCCCGGTCATGATGCTGGCCCGTGACGAAGAGCAGCTGGGAGCAGCCACGAAGGCGCGGGTGAAGCGCACCCCCTCTCGGGCGAGGCGGTCGATGTGGGGAGTACTCAGATCTGGATTTCCGTATACGGGGAGATCCAACCAACCCAGGTCATCCGCGGTGATCAGCACCACGTTGGGGAGGTCGGCACCGGCTGATCGCGGTGGCACCTCGCACGCCAGGCAAGCGCACCACATCGCCAGCAGCATCGACCCTCTCCGGGCGGGCTTCCAGCGATTCATCGATCCCCACATCCTCTCGTCCTCCGCGGCGACTCTAAGCTACATGGATGAAATTTCCACCAGGTGGCGGGGTTCGCCGCTGAGTGCAGCGCAATTGCATCTCCGCTCAGATGCTGCGAGCCTGCTCGGCATGAGCGGCGCCCCTCCTCGCAACGCATCCAAAGCCGATCGACCGCCCGCGGTGCTCGTAGGCGTCCAGCTCCAGGGCGTGACGGATGAGGTCTTCGCGAGCTCGCTGAACGAACTCGAACGACTGGGCAAGACGCTCGGACTGCGCGTCATCGGGCGCGTGACGCAGAAGCGTAGGGGCCTGGGCGCAACCAACGTCGTCGGAGAGGGAAAGCTCCGGGAACTCGCAGGCTACACAGGTGGGCCGGGCTTCGTTCCGAGCTATTCGCCGCCCGGCTCCCGGGCGCACTCGGAAGAGGACGAATCCGCCGCCGATGCGGTCGAAGTAGAGGCCGAAGAAGAAGAGGGCTCGCCGACCGATGCGGTCACCGTCCTCGTCGATCAGGACCTCACGCCGACGCAGATGCGCAATCTGGAGAAGGCCACAGGCGTCGAGGTACTCGACCGCTCGATGGTCATCCTCTCGATCTTCCAGCGCCATGCGCGCACCCGGGAGGCCAAGATCCAGGTCGAGATCGCGCGCCTCGTCTACATGGCGCCGCGGCTTCGCGAGGCCAACGCGGGTACCGAACGGCAGCGCGGCGGGGTTGGCGGCAAGGGAGCGGGCGAATCGACCCTCGAGCTAGGCCGGCGGGCCGTGCGCGACCGTATCGCGGAACTGCGCCGGAGCCTCGTCGTCGTGCAGCGCGAGGCGGATGTGCAACGAAGCCGCCGCAGCGGGAGTACGACCCAGACCGTCGCCCTCGTCGGCTACACGAACGCAGGCAAGTCGCGGCTGATGCGCGCACTGACGAACAACGCGATGTACATCGCAGATCAGCTCTTCGCGACGCTTGACACGACGGTGCGCGCGCTGGTGCCCGAGACGCGCCCACGGATCCTCGTCTCGGACACGGTCGGCTTCATCAAGGCCCTTCCCCACGATCTCGTCGCGTCGTTCCGCTCCACGCTGGAGGAAGCCCGGGATGCGAGTCTGCATCTGCACGTCGTGGATGCCTCGGACCCCGCATTCCGAGATCAGTACGACGTCACGCGACAGGTGCTCGGCGAGATTGGTACAGAGGACCACCCCCGCCTGCTGATCCTCAACAAATGCGATCTGATCTCCGAACCGCAGCGTGCCGCGCTCGCTGCAGAGTTTCCGGAGGCGGTCATGATGTCGGCGAAGTCGCCCGAGGACGTTTCCGTGCTGCACGGTCGAATCCGTGACTTCTTCGAGCGCTCGATGGAAGAGGAAGAGTTCGTGATCCCGTACGACCAGCAGGGCAAGGTCGCCCTGCTGCACGAACGCTGCCGAGTGCTCGAGGAGCGCTACGACGAGGACGGTGCACACGTTCGTGTGCGCGCGCCCGCCGCATTGCTCGCCGGCCTCCGTCGCGACATCTAGCTCTCGGTCGTTGGGCTACTACCGATCGCAGGGGCCCGCGAAGGCTTAGACCTCTTCGACGTTGGAGTCCTTCTTCGAGACTTCTCTATGCCTGAGCATCCGGGTCTCTCTTCAGATTCTCGGTTCAGGCCTCCGCACCGGCCTTGTGGAATGTGACGCTCGGCTTCTTGGGGGCAGGCGGCGGTGACGTCGCGCGCAGCAGTTCGAGCGCCATGCGCGCATCGTCCTCGGTAAACGGCTTCGTCAGCATGGCGAACTCGACGACGTTGCCATCGGGGTCTTCCGTGTAGATCGAGTGGATCCAGCCGTGATCGATCTCGAGCACGTCGCGGCCGAAGTCGAGCAGGCGCTGCTTTCGGCGCTCCATGTCCTCGGGTCCGTCGGCCTGAAATGCCAGGTGGTTCATCATCGGGTCGAGGCCGAGGTCGCGATTCAGATCGGTACGAAGGTTGTCGCAGTCGGGGACGTTCGACATGTCCCAGAATGCGATCAGCGCGTCGACGTCCGAGCCCGTTGAGTAGAAGACGTGGCGGTTGAAGCCCCCCCTTTGCGGGTTGATCTCGACCTTGACGAGTGCGAAGCCCATCGCCTCGGTGTAGAAGTGGTGGGTTGCCTCGATGTCCTTCACCGTGACTGCGATGTGGTTGACGCCCATGGTCAGTTCTCCTTGATTCGCGATGCGGCCGGCAGCAGCCTGCATCGCATGAATATCGTGGAGCAGCAGCGAGACCGGATGGAGCGCGACAGCGTAGCCCACCTCGGCGAGCTCGTTCGGCGCGAGCCGCGGCGTTTTGCCACAAACGGGAGTTCTCGGATATCGAAACCCGCGTGGGGAGCGAAAGCATGCCAACAGGTGGCATACTCGCCGTATGGGTGCCGGAACGTCGATCCGACGGTCGCGGTGGCTCGAGCCAGGCAGACCAGTGGAGGCCAGACATGCGCAAGACGATGCCGGTGCGAGAATGTATGAGTCATCTCCCGGCCGAGGTGGACCGCCACGATCCGGTAAGTGACATAGCGGAGAAGATGCGCGAGCAGCATTGCCACCACATACCCGTCATGGATGGGTCGCACCTGTATGGGATCCTCTCTCGGGAAGATCTTCACGAGCTCACGTTGCGGGAGCAAGCAACCGCCAAGGAACTCGTCGCCGGCGACGCGTGCAGCCGGGATCTCCTGACGGTGCATCCCTTGATGCCGATCGCCGAGGTGGCGAAGGAGATGATCGATCGCAAGGTAGGCAGTGCGCTCGTGACGGACGGCGGCGTACTGGTCGGAATCTTCACAAGCACGGACGCGCTGCGGCTCATCGCCGAGCTCTGACGGCCACCTCCGGGCTGGGCGTCCCTCTCGGGAAGCTTGCGCAGGATCAACTCGAAGTCGGTTCCGAGTCTCCGCGGGTGGGGCGCCTTCGTCTTCGTCGGCGGGAGCGCTTTCGCGGTGCAGTGGGTTCGCCTTCGGGTGACGGCTTGCGATTTTCGTCCCGGTCTTGTTGACGGACATTTGTGCGAGATGATTGGGTTCGGGGCGTGCTGGGTGTTCGCGCTTTCTCGGAAGATGCGCCCCGCCCCTCGTTGGCGGGTTTCCGCGTGCGGCGCGTTCGACGTCTCCCTCGCGTAGGCTCGTTCGAAGCCGTCCCGGGCTTTGAGTTGGGTTGTCCCTGGGATCGGGATGCCGAAGGCGAGCCGCCACGGTTTCGGGTCTCGTCGCCGCGGGTTTCGTTGGTTCCGCTCCGGTTTCGAGCGCGCTTTCGACCGCCTCGTGCGCGACCCCGCTTCGGCTGCTCTGTGCGATCAGCCTCCTTCTTGTCGGAACGCCCCGGCTGCCCCTCGCTGCGGTGGGTCTTGCGGGCGCCGGATCGTGACCGCCGCGTTCGGCTTCCAGCGTCGCCGCTGTTCTTGGTGAAATCGACGACCTGTCGACGGGATGAGCCCCCTTTGCCAGATGCGCCGGGCTGCTTTTTTGCTCCGCCGGTTTCCGAGCTCGAGTACTTGGAACGCTCATCCTCGAATTCCGCGTCCTCATCCCTGTCGAAACTGCGCTCCCGAAGTGTGTCCTGTTTGGCGTCTTCGATCAACGCAAGTACGGCGCCCGTTTCGGCGGGGCCCGATGCGACCCGGTAGGTGCCTTTCAGGACGCTGTCGGGCTTCAGTTTTCCCTCCTCGTACAGCTTCCACATCTCCTCCCCGAGCCGACGGATCTTGCGACCGGGTGCGAACTTCGACAGAAAGCGGTGGAGGTTCTTCACGTCTCGCAGCAGCAGAGTCCGCGCATTGCGATTGCTCGCAGGATCCACGGCCTGGGGAAAATCGATCAACACCGGTCCGTCGGACCCCATCAGGACGTTGAACTCCGAGAGATCGCCGTGGACGATGTCGGCCGCAAGCATCCGAACGGTTTCGCGAATCAGTGTGTCGTAGATCGTGCCGGCTTCCGCGGCACTGAAGCTGAGATCTCCCAGACGCGGTGCGGGATGCCCCTCTGCGTCCTTGACCAGTTCCATCACGAACACGCCATCGACGAACTCATGGGGCTCGGGCACCCGCACACCGGCAGCGCGCAAGCGGCGGATTTGATCCACCTCGGTCACGCGCCAGGCCTCTTCGTCCTGGGCGCGCCCGTGCCGGGTGCGTTTGTCGACAGCCCGTTGGTCACGGCTATTGCGGGTTCGGCGGCCTTCCGTGTAGTCGGCGCGCTGGCGGAAGCTCCGACCCTCGGCCTCTTTGTAGACCTTGGCCACACGCTCCTCGGCGCCGCTGCGCACGAGGTAGACCTGGGCCTCCTTGCCGCTCATCAAGGGTCGCAGCACCTCGTCGATGATTCCGTAGTCGACGAGGGCGACCAGGCTTGCCGGCCACTTCATTCGCCCTGCGGCTCCTCGTGGTCGAAGGCTTCGAGGCTCACGCGGGCTCGCGGACGCGCAGAGGCGTCTCCTCGCCCAGGGCGCGGAGCTGGTGATGTAGTTGAACGTCGATCTCGTTTCGCACGCGTTCCCAACCAGGCGGTCGTGGCTGATCGGAGTGCGCGATCTGGCACGCCGACGGGGGTCCACGAATCCACAGGAGTGTGACATCTGGTCTCACTTCGCGCACCGGCACCCAGTTGGTTCGCGTTTGCCGCCATCACAGGGAAGGAGGGGGTCGACGGGAAAGCTCGAGCGAACATCGGAATCAATAGGGAACTAGCGATTGGGTTCCCTCAGGAGTGTTCCGTCGCTTCGATCCGAGCGAGGGCCAGGCGGCTGGAAGCGAGATCCTGCTCGTCAGCGAGTACGTCCCCTGAAATGAAGCCTGCCTTCCTGATCGCCTCTTCCAGGGGAATCGAGGGGAAGTGGTGATCGCGCAGGGAATGGATGAAGCGGAGAGTGCGAAGAGCGTCGAATCGCTCATGCAGGCGTCGGAGGCCCTGCCCGCGTCCGGCTTCTGCGTGGCCGAGCGCGCCGAGTTCATCCAGGATGTGATGCAGAAGTGCTGCATCGACGTCCGGGGCGGCTGCGGCGTGTTCGGAGAGGCAGTCATCAAGGCTCGAGGCTTCCGGCAGGTTTTCTGAGCTGAGGGAGCCGAGTGTGCGAAGCCAGACACCGAGCCATGTGAAGATCCGAGGATCGTAGGCAGGGTAGAACTCGCTAGCTTGGACGCGCTCGAGCTCCTTGGCGATCCCGGCGCCGGTGCCGAAGGGAACGCGAGTCGACACACGGCCGCTCAGGAGGATGGGTTCGCCCGGCAGCGGGACCACTGGCCCCAGCTTGGCGAGCTTTGCGAGCAAGTGGAAATCTTCCGCCGCCCGTCTCTTCGGGAATCCGCGTGCCTGTGCGTAGGCGAGGGGAGAGATTGCGAGCGTGCTGCCAATGGTGTGAAAGGCGTAGGGTGAGCCCGCGCTGCGAAGGCCGAGCACGTAGTAGCGGAGAAAGATCTCATAGCGAAGCGCGGCCCGTGCAACTTCGGGATCGGGCTCGAGTATGTGGCGGAAATCGTAGACGAAAGCGGCAGGCCCATCGTCAAGAAGGAGATCGCCAGCTGTGGCGAGCGGTCGGCTGAAGTAGTCTGCCGGAAACGAGACATCGGCGTCGCTGCAGTGGATCCAAGGGGATTCGATTCGGTCGGCTGACCACAACGCGAGAGCCATATCCGCACCGATTTTGCGCGCCAGCCCGACGCCCTGGCCTTCGGGAAGGGGCTGACCTGAATGGGTCCGATCGACGACCAGTAGATCACCGCTCGAATGAACGTGTCGCTCCATGGTTGTTCCGGACCCCGTCGGCCTCGCTGTACCTCCGCCCAGTGCGGCCAGTGAAACCTGATTGGCCTCGCGCGCCCAGGCGGGAGACGCGTTCGTGTCATTGACGACGACGATGGTCAGGATCTCTCCGCGGGGCCCCTCAGGGACGCTCGAAAGTGTCTGCAGTATCCCCTTGCCTTCGCCGTGGGCGGGGATGCAAAGCACATGGCCGTAGCGCCGATCCTCGCCCAGACACGGGCGGACCCGTCCGGACTCGGGCTCGGCCCATTGGGCGAGGTACTTGCGAACGGGCTTCCGGGTAGCGGGTTTCATCGTCTCTGCATCATCGCGAAGCCCCGCCCGGCTCAGTGGAGTGCGGGCCGGATCGCCAGGCCGGCGAGGACGCGGCTTGCAGAGTGATCATGACGGACAGGGTAATCCAACGCCGGTGCGCCGCGGGGGCGGCTGCACCTCCGGCGGCGCCGGCCGGCTCTCGTGCGGGACAGCGGCTAGGCTTGCGACCCCTCCCGAAGCAACGAACCTCTTCCCAGCGGAAGCTCCCGATGACTACAGCCCCTTGGCGAGAGGCCATAGATCGTGCCGTGGCCTCGATCTCCGGAAACGGGGAGAACGGCCCACGCGAGAGCGTGCGGCCGGATGGGCCGTCGCGCCCATCGATCCTGCCGAAGAACTACCTCGTCGAGTTCATCGCGGGGACGTTCGGCCCCGCCTCCACCGGCAAGGGCCTCACCGACCATTTCGAGAGCGAGCAGAAGGTCCGCCGGGTCGCAAACCGGACCAACCTGGGCGTCATGGCGGCGCAGGACCTCGAGAAGAACTCGAGGCGCAAGCTCGAAGAGGTCCAAATCACGCGGGCGGTCAAGTTCAAGCATGCGATCGCGCAGATCGTCGATCACCTGGCGAGCTCTGCGCGGCGCGACCGTGACCGACCCCACGTGATCCGGGAGATCTTCTACCTCGACGATTCGGCGATCGCACAGCAGATCGCGGTCCGGATGGCAGAGACCCGCTTCATCGAGCGACTCGCCGCGGAGGGCGCGGCGATCCCCGAAGCCCCACTTGCCTGGCTACAGGGATCCTCGACGGCGAGCCGCTTCGTCGATCTCGAGCGTCGCTTCCGGGCAGAATTCGCGTCCTTCATCCCGGACCAGGTGGTGGACGATCATGGCGTTCGCGCCCCGATCGCCGACGACACGGCACTGAAGATCGTCAATCGCGTCTTCGATGCGATCGCGCCGCGGATGTTCCTGATCGGGCACAGTCAGGGCGGTCTCGTCGCCATCCGCGCGATGCAACTCGGGATGCGCCAGGTCCGCGTGAAGGATTCGCGGCGCTTCCTCTACTCGCCCCGCAGTGGCCGTGTCCACCGCTACAGCCCGGTTGCGCTGGCCATCGGGCTCGGTGCTCCGTTCGACGGCATCGACCGGAGTCCGCCCGGGATCGACGGCAGGCGCTACAAGGCCCTCCGCTGGGACGGCGTGCGGTACGCCGTGAAGACGTGGATTCCCGGTGTGGACCAGATGCTCCACGGCAGCGCGTTCCTGAAGACCCTGCGCGGAGCGTTCATTCCCTTCGACTGCTCGGCGATCTCGATCGGAAATCCCAAGGACGGAGTTGTTCCTCTCGGTGGGACGCGCCTGCCGGTGGGCGACTTCAAGAACATGCACAACCTCGAGGTCGGCTCCAGCAATCCCTTCGACGTCGCGGATCTGGTGCCACCGAGGCTTCGCCCCGTGCTGCGCCTCGGCCCGGCGCTCGGCCTCCGGAAGCTGCTGAACGACCACGCCTGGTTCGAAGGGCTGCGCCAACATTGCTCGTTCCTGTTCGACCTTGGCGAGAACTGGGATGTCGACAAGGGCGAGATCATCCGGCAGATCTTCGCGGGCGAGAGCGGGCGGGGCGTCTTCGACGAGATGATGGACGAGGTGAACTTCGACGGCGTCCGAGAGCAGCTGATGGCCAACCTGCTCTACCGGCTGCGCGGGTCGAGTGCGGACGAGCGGCAGCACCTGGCCTGGATGACTCCGAGGCTTCGGCACATGATCCGCGAAGAGGCGCTGCCGTTCATCAACAGCCTCGACAAGCGCGCGGCGCTGGCGCTCAACTACATCGAGCCGCAGTAGCCCGCGGTGACAGGCCCGGATTCGGAGCGATCAGGCCGATCCGGGCTGAGGCTCGCTAGAACCAGCGCCCCCTCACTAGAGCCCATTCCACCACCGGCGAGTCTGCTTCCCTGGGAAAAGGGAGGCCGAAACGGGCTACGGTCCCGGCGAAGGAGATCGCGAATGCCCGAGTCCGCCGCCCCCGACCATGACGTCGTCTACCGCAGCTGCAACCTGTGTGAAGCCCATTGCGGCATTGCGGTGACGGTCGATCGGGCCGCAAACCGGGTCATCGATATTCGCGGCGACGAGAACGACGTCGTCAGCCGGGGATATGTCTGCCCGAAGGCGGTCGCATTGTCCGCGTTGTCGGAAGATCCGGATCGGCTGCGTGCGCCGGTGAAGAAGGTGGATGGGGAGTTCGTCGAGATCGGCTGGGATGAGGCGCTGGATCTGGTCAGCTCGCGGTTCGCAGAAATGCGTGAGCGCCACGGGGCCAATTCCGTCGCAACCTACCTCGGCAATCCGAACGCCCACGATTTCGCCTCCAATCTTTCCGTCGCGCCGCTCGTACGTGCCCTCGGAACGAAATGGCGCTTCTCCGCCAGCAGCGTCGATCAGCTTCCGAAGCATTTCTCCAGTTGCCTCCTGTTTGGAGGCGTCAGCATGTTCCCCATTCCGGATGTCGACCGGACGGATTTCATGCTCGTTCTCGGCGCCAATCCGTTGGCCTCCAATGGAAGCCTGATGACGGCACCCGATATGCGTCGCCGTCTGCGTGAGCTGCGCGAGCGCGGCGGTGAGCTGGTGGTCGTAGATCCGCGGCGTAGCGAGACGGCCCAGGTTGCGGACGAGCACCTGGCGATCCGCCCGGGCACGGATGCGCTCTTCCTCTTCTCTCTCGTGCACGTCCTCTTCGACGAGGACCTCGTTTCGCCGGGAAGGTTGGCGGATTTCACGAACGGTGTGGATGCGGTGCGCGATCTTGCCCGAGAGTTCTCCCCCGAGGCAGTCGCCCGTTCCACCGGGCTCGAGCCGGAGGCCGTTCGCCGGCTTGTACGCCGCTTCGCCGGCGCACCGACCGCTGTCTGCTACGGACGCATCGGCACCTGCACCCAGGAGTTCGGCGCGACATCGAGCTGGCTGGTCGACGTGGTCAATGTGCTGACCGGCAATCTGGATCGGGCGGGCGGAGCCATGTTCCCCTGGACGGCTCATGAGGCGGCCGATCCGACGCCGCGCCGAAAGGGTGTCGTACCTCGGGGTCGCTGGCGTAGCCGGGTGCGCGGCCTTCCGGAATTCATGGGCGAACTCCCGGTTTCGGCTCTCGCCGAGGAGATCGAACCGCCGGGAGAGGATCGGGTGAGGGCGCTGTTGACGATCGCTGGGAACCCGGCGCTTTCGACGCCAAATGCCGATCGTCTGGAAGCGGCCCTCGAACAGCTCGAGTTCATGGTCTCGATCGATCTCTACGTGAACGAGACGACGCGTCATGCGGACGTGATCCTTCCGGTCACCGCCCCTCTCGAGCGGACCAATTACGATATGGTGTTCCACGGCTTCTCGGTGCATCAGCACGCCAAGTGGTCGCCCGCCGTCCTCGAGCCTCCGCCGGGGGTACGCCCGCTCTGGGACGTCAGCCTGGAGCTGGCTGGCCGGACGCAGGGGGCGGATCAGGCCTCCGTCGAGGAACTTCTGCTCTCCGGGTTGCTAGGCGCAACGGTCGGCATGGGAAAAGCGTGCTCGGAAACGGACGAGAGGCACGCCCGCGAACAGCTGGCCAAGCACGAGGGACCGGAGCGTCTTCTCGATCTGATGCTCCGGGCCGGAAGGTTTGGGGATCGGCTGAAGGAGGGAGCCGAAGGGCTCTCGCTCGATTCCATGATCGAATCCGTGCACGGCGTGGATCTCGGGCCGATGGAGCCGCGCCTGCCCGAGAAGCTTGGCACCGAGAGTGGCTGCATCGAGTTGGCCCCTGAACTCTTCATAGAGGACGTTGCCCGGCTTCGCGAGGCGATGGACCGAGAGCCTGAAAGGCTCGTGTTGGTCGGCCGACGCCAGATGCGCACCAACAACTCCTGGATGCACAACGTGCCTGCCCTCGCCAAGGGAAAGGCCCGCTGCACTCTTCTCGTTCATCCCGAAGACGCAGCTCTTTGCGGCATCGCCGCCGGAGGTCGAGCTCGCATCCGCTCACGGGTCGGGCAGGTGGAAGCACCGGTGGAGATTTCGGACGAGATGCGCCCCGGCGTTGTCAGTCTTCCTCACGGCTTCGGCCACGATGTGCCCGGTGTCCGCCTCCAGGTTGCCGTCGAACGTCAGCCCGGCGTCAACTCGAATCGCCTCACTGACGAAGCCGCCATCGATCCCCTTTCCGGAAACGCCATCCTGAACGGAATCCCGGTCCATGTGGAACCCGCCCAATGACCCGTCTTGAATTCTTTTTCGATTGCGGCAGTCCCTGGACCTATCTGGCCTTCCACAAGATCGAGGAGCTGGCAGAGGAGGCCGGTGCCGAGCTGATCTGGCGGCCGATCCTGGTGGGTGGCGTCTTCAACTCCGTGAATCCGGAGGTGTACGAAGCGCGGGCCAATCCGAATCCGAGGCGGGCGCGCTACCACGCGAAGGATCTCGCGGATTGGGCGCGGCTCTACGGTTTGCAGATGAGCTGGCCTGATGTCTTCCCCGTGAACAGTGTCAAAGCGATGCGCGGTGCATTGGTCGCAGGGGATGCAGACAGGCTCCCGCCCTACGCGCGCGCCACCTTCGAACGCTATTGGGGCAAAGGCGAAGACATCTCCCAAGAGGGGGTCCTCGCGTCGATCGCGGAAGGGGTCGGGCTCGATCCCGGCGACTTCCTCGAAGCCATCCGCAAGCCATCCATCAAGGATCGGCTGCGCGCCAACACGGACGAACTGATCGAACGCGGCGGCTTTGGCTCACCTACCATGTTCGTCGACGGCGACGACATGTTCTTCGGCAACGACCGGCTCCCGCTTGTTCGTGCGGCACTCGACCGCCATGTGTGATACCGCCGTCCGAGTCTTCCCGGATCGGGTGCTCTTCGCGAAGAACTCCGACCGAAGATAGGGAGTTCAGGCTGCGTTTTCGCTCAATGACTGGGTAGTCGACGGAACATCCACTACCCGGTCATTGAGCGAAAACCCAGCTTGAACCCTCTATCTCCGTCTGCAGTATCCCCTTGCCTTCGCCGTGGGCGGGGATGCAAAGCACATGGCCGTAGCGCCGATCCTCGCCCAGACACGCGCGGACCCGTCAGGACTCGGGCTCGGCTTGCAGAGTGATCCTGACGGACAGGGCAATCCAACCGCGTGCTGAACCCCGGCGAACGCTAGAGCTTCGCCGTGGCTGCAACGGCTCCAGCGCGAGCTTCGTCCACCGTGCCACTGACACGGACGTCGTGGGTGGGTGGGTCGTCCCTTTCGAACTGCATGGCGAGCGATACAGCGTAAACCCACTCGAAGACACGACCCAGCTCCGGGTCGAGGCCGCGCGCCGGTGCGTAGCTCTTCCAGAAACGCGCTCTCAGCTTCGGGAAGCTGGCACGATGCTCGCGCCAGATCGTCGGCCCCCACTGCTCCAGATCGAACTCGGCAAAAGGATGGCCGACGACGGAAGTCTGCCAGTCGATTACGCCCGTCAGCAGGGGCCGGCCTTCCGGTTCGACCAGGAGTTGGGCCTCGTGGAGATCAGCGTGGATGGGAACGGGCGGAAGCGCCCGGGCATGCATGAGTGCATCCCGCGCGCGGGAGGTGCCGGTCGCATCCAGTCTCAGGCAAGCGCGGATCTGGTTCGCGGTATCGGCCACGCTGATCTGATTTCCGAGCAATGCGTCGAGGCTCGAGAGGAGATCTGCTTTGGGAGCTGATTTTCGCGCCAACGTTCCCGGATCGACCCGATGCCAACGCCCAGCCAACTCGCCAAGGCGCTCCGCGATTGCACCCAATGCCTCGATGTCCGTCCCCGGCAGCCGCCTCTCGAGGGGGATTCCCGGCAGCCGCTGGACGGCGACGATCGGGTAAGGCCCCAGCCCAACGTCTCGCCACACATCGAGGAGGGTGGGAATCTCGCCAAGGCCGGTGGCGCCAAACACGCGGAGGCCCTCGATCTCCCGCTCCATGGCTTCGACCTGCGATTCGTTGCGCGGAAAGAGGAACGCGCGATCCCGTGTCAACAGGACGAGCTTGCTCCACCCGCCGAAATCACCGGTCAACTCCTCGTTCGGATCGATGCCCGCGACCTCGAAGAAACGCTCGATGCGAGGCGGCGAGATGACAGCCAGCAGCGGATGGTCATTCGGCAGCATGATTCAAAGGTGCGCCAGATGAGTGTGGCGTCAACCGCGGAGCTACCAACGCGAGCGAAACAAGAAGCAGGGTGTCTTCTCGACGATCGTATCGCATTCGTGGAAGAGGCCGAGCTTGCTCAATACTCGCTGAGACGCCGAATTCTCGGGCGTTGTGATTCCGATCAGGGTCTGTAGTTCGAGATCTGTTCTTGCCACGTCGAGACAGAACTGGGCGGATTCCGTGGCGAAGCCTCGACCCCAATGGGTGGGCAGGAAGGCGAACCCGATTTCGACATCGTGGATGCTCTCGGTAGAGAGCCACCGAAGGGCGACACGACCGATCGTCCTGTCGCCACCCTTCAGGCGCAGCATCCAAACCCCGAATCCGTACGTAGCCCAGTGGTGTAGGTTCCGGCTGAGGTAGCGCGATGTCTCCACATCGCTTCGCACACCACCCAGCCCGCGCATCATCTCCGGATCACGGTGGAGGGTTCGCAGCGCCTGGAGGTGTTCGGGCGCAAGTTTCTCGCCCTCGAGTCGGGCGGTCTGAAACGTCTCCGCGACGGACATGGATCGACCGTGCCTTCTCCTACTGTGCCGGACAACGGATCGCGTTTCAGCTGTAAGTCCTCGTTAGACGGAACGCCGTGATCGAATCCCGATCCAACGCGGAACTTCACGAGTGTACTCGATGTAGGCTGCGCCAAAGCGCTTTCGAAGACCAGGCTCCTCGACCCAGACGATGAACGATTGGACGCCCAAGAACCAGGCAGCAGCGTGGAGGAGAAGCAGGAGTTCTCCGGAGTACGCGAAGTAGCTCAGGAGAATCCCGACTTGGCCAACGTATATGGGGTTGCGGGTAAAGCGGTACAGCCCGGAAACGACGAGCTCACGCGGAGGGTCGATGGGCACCGGAGTACCCTTCCCGATGCGCGAGAAGAGACGCGAGCAGTAGATCACGAGGCCCAGACTCGCGAGAAACAGCGTCACACCCATGATCTGTCCGCCGCTGGTCTGCCACCGAGGCCACCCAAGTTTACCGTTGAGCTCGGCAGCCCACTCGGGAACTAGACCAAAGATGACGACGATGAAGATGGCCGCCCAGCTGCCGACAATCGCTCGGCGAATCGCCGGAGGAAATGACTGAAGACGACCAGACATGTTCGCTCAATCTCCGTACTAACGGATCGGCGTTCAGCGGCCAGCCACAGCGCTGAACAGACCTGACCATGCTTCCGAAGTATGCCGCCAGACTCCGACCAAGGCCAATTGGAGCGAGCTGTCGCTGGTCCCCTGCTACGGCGTGTTGAGCGGCGCGCGGCGGAAGAGACAGTATCGGGAGGCAGCCGGACAAAGCGGAGATGGCTTTCGACCAGGCCGCGATTCGGTCACCCGCCGACATGGCGGGCGATCACGTCTACGCAGCGCCGAAGCCGCGCCGGAGAAGCAGGGTTCTTCCAGCCGAGCACTCCGAGGGCGAAGTCGATGGCAAACGCTGGCACCCAGCCTGCGTCGGCTGCGTCGGGATCGGCGACCCGTGCATACCCGAGGCGCAGCAGGTCCGAGCGGTCGTGGAGGCCGTCGCCAGCGGCCACCTCCCAGTGGGCGAGGTCGAACGCCGGTGACGCTGGGCCGGCGAACTCCCAGTCGATCACGCCGACGATCGCTCTTTCGTCGTCGATCAGGAAATGTTTGGGCAGCCAATCGCCGTGAGCGAGCGAGAGCCTGGGCGATGGACGGGTCATCACCTCACCACGGAGGAGTTCAGTACCGCGCTCGACGACCGCGGCCGCCGCCGGGCCAAGCGCCTGGTCGGCGACACGCACCACGCGGGCGACGAAGCGCTCGCCGGGCGGTTCGAGCTCGTGCGGCATGCCCCGGTCGGGGGCGACGCTGTGCAGCCGTGCCAGGAGCTCGCCGCTGTCCATGACCAACTGTTCGAGATCCGACTCCGACAGCTCACCAGCGAGTTCGTCGAGCGAGCGGCCCCGCACGAGTCGCAGGATCGAGAACGACAGCAGCTCGCCGTCGTGGTCCACCTGTTCGACGCCGAGCACGTCCGGCGTGGGCACGCCGACACCACGCGCCTGCGCCATGGCGTGCTCCTCGTCGGTGAACCACGGCACCGGCCGACGCGCGATCCGGACGACCACGGGCACGTGGTTGGGCACCTCGACGCGGTAGGTTTCGTGCAGGCCGCCGCTGGTAAGGCGAATGAGCCGCTCGACCTCGCGGCCGCAGACGGAGCGCACCACCGAGTCGATGACCGGACGGGGCGTCGTCTTTGTGGTCGAATCTGCTGGATGCTGCTCTTCGACGCTGACCATGTCCTGAAGCCGTCAACGGATAGGCGGCTCAACCGCTGCGCCGGCCGCCGACCCACGCCAAGCCACCTGGGATGAACCCGACAGTATCAGATCCCAGAGCCTGGCGGTGACCCAGGCGGTTGCAGCAGCGCAACAGAGGAGACGCTCAGGCGAGTAGCCTGTCGGCCAGCAGACGGCGTTGATGAGTGCCGTCTCCGTACAACGTCTGGTTGTGAAGACTGCGTTTGAAAAAGATGTGGACGTCGCTTTCCCAGGTAAAGCCGATGCCCCCGTGGAGTTGGACGGACCGGTCGGAAGCGTAGGCGCCGGCGTCGGAGGCGGCGCTCTTGGCCATTCGCGCGGCGGCTTCGGCGTCCTCGCTTCCTTCATCGATGCAGCATGCTGCGTGGTAGAGGAGCGATCGTGCGCGATCGACCCCGACCATGACGTCGACGAGCGGATGTTTGACCGCCTGAAAGAAGCCCAGGGGGCGATCGAACTGCTTGCGGGTTCTTGCGTATTCGACGGTGGCCTGCAGTTGCCACTCGCTGGTGCCGCAGAGATCGGCCGCGACCGTCACGAGCACAGAGGGCCATGCTCGACCGAGCGCGGCGGCCGCATCCCGGCTGACCACGTTCGCCGCGGGGATCCGCACTTCATCGAATCTGACCGAGCCCTGGTCGCGGGTCAGGTCGTGAATGTGATCCCGTTCGAGTTCGAGCCCCGCGGCATCGGCGGGTACGACGCATAGAAGCAGGGCATCTCCCTGGCGCGCGGTCGTCACCAGCAAATCGGCCTTCTTCGCGTCCTGAACGAAGCTCGCGCGTCCGGCAAGAACGATCCCATCGCCATCCTCCAGCGCACGAACATCGGTGTCGGTGGCCGCCCAGCTCCCCCGAGCATCGGTGATCGCCAACGTCGCAGACGCACCGTCCGCGATGCGCGCGAGCCAACCTGTCGCCGCGTCCGGTTCGCCCTCGCGCAGCACGAAGGTGGCATTCAGCGTGGCGATCAGCGGTGAAGGCAACGCATGGCGTCCGACCTCCTCCACCAGTCCGACGATTCCCACCGCCTTGAAGCCAGCACCACCCGCAACTTCGGGCACGGCCAGGCCCGTCCAACCGAGTTCCACGATCTGCTTCCACAATCCCTCGTCCCAGGTGGTCGGCTCCCCGCGCTCATAGACGGCCTCCGGATCTGCCGCCACGAGTTCACGCAGCTTCTCCACCGGTAGCTGTTCATCCAAGAACTTCCGCGCCAGATCGCGAAGCAGTTCTTCGTCTTCGCCAAAGCCGAAATCTTTCGGGGCTCCTGAGCCTGCCATCTTTCGGGCCTTCTACTTCGATTTCGCCAGGCCGAGCACGCGCTCGCCCAGGATGTTTCGCTGAATCTCGTTCGTACCCGCGGCGATCGTATGTCCATAGGAGTTCATGTACGCCAGCGGCCAATGCCCATCGTGCGGAGCATTCCGATCGAGCTTGTAGAGCGTGCCATGCGCTCCCGCGATCTCGACACCCAGCTTCGCGTTGTCCTGTGAGAACGTGGAGCCAGTCAGCTTGGCTTGGAGGGGCAAGCGCATCGGATGGTCGCATAGCGCCGGAACACGGGAGCGCCGCCCGTTCTGCCGGATCCCCTCGCCGACGATCGCTCGTTGAACGATTGCATCGCGGGTCGCGGGATCCTCGATCGCGGGAACCCCGTTCCGATAGCTCTTCCGCGCCAGATCGATCAACTGCTGAATCGGAGGAACCCGCTCCCCACTCGTGCCACCGGCGCTCTCTGCAGCGCCCCGCTCGTGAGTGAGCGTCGTCATCGCGACGGTCCAACCCTTGCCCACATCGTCGAGGCGCAATTCGTCGGCGATCACCGCATCCTCGAAAAGAACCTCGTTGAAGCCACTCTCGCCGGTCATCTTCACCAGAGGCCGAACCGTCACGCCCGGATGCCCCTCGATCGGCGAAAGGAAGTACGTGAGGCCATCGTATTTGTGGTCGCGGCTGGTGCGCGCCAGCAGGATCATCCACTGGGCGAAGTGCCCGAGACTCGTCCAGACCTTGTGGCCGTTTACGACCCAAGCATCGCCCCGCCGCACAGCCATCGTCTGCTGATTCGCCATGTCGGATCCTGCACCGGGCTCGCTGAAGCCCTGACACCAGATCTCATCCCCACGAAGCGCGGGCCGAATGAACTTCTTCTTCTGCTCCTCAGTCCCGTGCACGAGGATCGTCGGCACCGCCATGTTCAGGCCGACGATATTGATCATGAAGGGCGTTCCGGCCCGACCCATCTCCTGGTTGGCGATGCGCTGGAAGCCCGCATGCCCTCCGCCGCCGTACTCACTCGGAATATCGGCGCCGAC
>JAAELW010000234.1 GCA_024226235.1 bacterium | reverse complement strand
GATGCACGCGACCTGCGAGCTCTTCTGCGACCCGTTGGATGTCTGCTCAGGTCGGGATAGGGGCTGGCGAGAAGCGCACATCTCCGCTGTCTTCCTCAACAAACAGGCCGTCTGGGACGAGACTGTGAAGGTGCACGTAGCATCGCAAGTCGCCGGTGAAGGACTGATCTCGATGCTGCTCATGGATCACCACAGGGTGTGCGTTGACGGGGTTGTTCTTCGGGTGGATCGGGGTTGCGTCTTTGGGCGGCGATGGACTCAATATTCGGAGGGACCCAGCATACCGTGGGGTAGGGCCCCCACGACGAGCGCCGGCAGGCCACCCAACCCTTCCGGACCCAGTTGCTGATGGTCGCGCGGGCGCGTCCGGTGCGGCGTGCCGCCTCGGTCAGTGACAGCCAGCCATCTGGGCCGACCTCTGGAACTCGGGGATTCTGGCCGCGTCGAGGCACTCGTGCTTTCAGCGTCTCGAGCTGGGCATCCGTCACCTCGACCCGCCACACCTGCCCGAAGCGAACGTGGGGAACGCGCTCTGCAGAGACCAGACCCTGCTTGATCCACCGTCGGACGATGTTCTTCGACACCCTCGCGTGGCGCACCAGTCCTGGCACCGTCCACGCGCCGTCCGGGTGTCGATCTGGAAGCGGGGCCCTGCGTGTCCGATCTGGCGCCACACGACTGAGACCCCGGTTTCGGCGGATCTGGCCCACGGCGGACGGGGTCCACGGGTTGCCGGAGCCAGAGCGAACCCCTTCTGCATTCAGGACTTCTGCGATCTGGGCGTCATGTACTCCCTCTGCGACCAGCGTGCACAGGCGGTGCATGGCGTGCGGAGAGGTGAAGCGATGGCCGCATCGCTTCGGGCGCGCCATGACCACCTCACTGTTGGCCCCGGAGCGCCAAGCGACGACGATGCGGACGTTCCTCTTCGGCAGGTCGATGGGGTGCAGGCACACGGCTTCGATCGCCAAGCGCATCATTGCCTTTCGGTCAGAGGGCGCCGTGGTCGGGGCTTGCCACACTGCCCGGAGATTGCTTGCGAGGGCACGAACGCGCGCTTCGTCGTCTGATGACAGCACGGCGGTCGACTGGTGTCGCGCCCGCTCCTGCCCGTCACGAACGTCCTCCAGCTCGCGCAGGCGCTCTTCCCACTCTCGCTCCAGCGTGCGCGCCACAGCTCGATTGTCTGGGTCTACTGCTTTGAAGCGTGATTCCGCCCGACGAGTTTCATATTCCGCGCGCTCGAGTCTGGCCCGCCATTGGGCCTCGAGTGCTTCGGAGCGCTCCTTCGCGCGTGCCGCAACAGCCAAGCTGAGGTCGAGCTCCTCAGGTAGCATGGCTTGCAGGAATAGAGATTCCACAGCGGTATCGATGTGGGCGCCGGCGATCGACCAGCATCTGGAACCCCCACGGCAGAGATCGCCGTGACACACGTAGCTCCAGCCGAACTGTGAGTATGCAGGCCGCATTCGTCGACCACAACGTCCGCAGAGCACGATGCCAGGCAGCATGGCGGCGCCGTTCCGTGGGGCTCCTCGGGCTGCGGTGGGGCTCCATTGGGCGTTGTCGCGCAGCTTGCGCTGGTTCGCCTGCCAGGTCTCCCAGGAGATGTACGCGGGGTGAGCGTCGTGGAGCAGGACCGACCATTCCTGAGGGGGTAGACGCCGGCGACGGTGGCGGATCTCACCACCGATCAGAACCGCCTCCTTGCGCTGCTGCCCGAAGACGTAGGCGCCCGTATACGCTGGATTGTGCAGAAGGTTCAGCAGGCGCGTCGTACCGAGGGCCCCCCAACGGACCGTGTCGCCGCGCCGTGTCGGGATCTGAAATCCGGTGCGGTGAGCCCACCTGACCACGGCGCCTGCGGTGGGTTCGGTGGCGAAACGCTCGAGGACGACCTCGATGGCACGGCGGATCGAATCGTCAGGATCGAGTTCAAAGCGGTCGCCTGCCCAGACGTAGCCAGTGGCTGGAGTGAGCCGCAGAGCCCCACGCCGCGCCTTCTGAAGACGCGCCCCCTGCATGCGCAGCGCGAGCCATCGAAGCTCTGCTTCGCTCATGGTCCCCTTCAGATCGAGCAGGAGCTTGTCGTCTCCGGTTCCGGGGTCATAGGCCGAGGTCTCATCGACGACCAGGGTCTGGGCCACGGCACAGAGACGCAACAGCCGTTGCCAGTCCTGGGAGCAGCGCGCGAGCCTGGACACCTCCAGCGCGAACACGGCGCCGACACCGCCACCAGCGACGGCCTGCGCCAAACGCACGAATCCCGAGCGGCCTTCCGTCGAGGCACCACTGCGGCCGAGATCCTCATCGATGATCTCGATCCGGCTTGCGGGCCAACCGAGTAGCTCCGCCCGCTTCGCGAGCTCGTACTGGCGCGCGGTGGACTCCTGATTGTTGTGGACCTGGGCCAACGACGACTGCCTGACGTAGATTACCGCGCGTCGCTCGAGGTGGGTCGACGTGATTCTGGAGTTCATGGCTCTTCTCCCTCTTCGAGGTGAGGATCTGGTCGACCGGCTTGGCCCACCATGCTGTCAGGGCGTCGGGCTCGAGCATGCTCAGGTTGGCCCCATCGCCGAAGGTTGCGGCTACAGAGATCGCCAGCTTCGGCAACTATTCCCTCGGAGAGGCGCTCCACGAGGGCGACGAGCTCGAGTAGCGCTTCGTGAAGGAGCTTCGGGAGGCGACCGTCGACCGCCGGCAACGCAGCTCGACAGTGGAGATCGGTCCATCGTACAGGCACGATGCGTCGTTCCCCGTCGCTCCGTTCGATGACTACAGCATCCCTGCCATGGACCCTCCAGACCACGACGGGCTCATCACACCACGGGTGGGCGCGCAGCGTGACCCGGGTCGATGGACGCGAGGTGCCGATGGACGATGTCGTCTCGTGGTTGGACTCTCGTGAAATTCTGAACAAAGGACACCAGTCCACCTTTGCCCTGCGACTCGCCAGTGCGACGGCGGAGGTCATCCTGGACGACCTTGGCGACATCGGCGAGCAGGCGCTTGAGGAGGTCGGGCCTCCATGCGAGGAGCCTCGGCAGTGGCTGCGGAAAGGTGACGACCCACTGGCGCAATCTGTGGTCGGGCAGGACGTGGTCCACCAGCTGGGCCGCGGTGGAGGCCATGCGCCGGCCGCCGCACCTCGGGCAGACCAGGCGCGCCTTGCAGGAGGTTGCGAGCACCGCGTCTACGTCGCAGTCGTCGCAACGAAGCCAGATGAAGCCATGCGCTCATCCATACTGGACTCCTCAGGTTTCGTCGTTGCTCATTTGCTCAAACATGTCGGATTGGCGGCCCAGAGTAGTGGACGAAACATCGATTCGCCAACATCTGCGCTTGCCGATAGTTGTGCGTACGGCCGGTAGCTTGCCCGTCTTGACCCAATAGGCAGCCTGTGAACTCGAGACCCCCAGCCGTCGTGCAGCCTCGTTCAGACCCACCCAGCTCGCGGGCGCCTCCCCACTACGGAGCCGACCACGAACTTCTTCCGTGAGCCGGATCCGCCAGGGTGCTCCTGGAGTCATCTGCTTCCCTGCGAGGATCCCGGTGCGGAGCCAGCGGTGGATCGTGCTGCCACACACACCCAACTGGTCTGCGGCCTCGTCCGCCGTGAATGGGCCTTCCAACGGATCCGTCGATGGCTGCGGTGCTGCCACCGGGATCTTGTGGTGTCCTCGCAGGGAGGTCACTCGCACCTTGGTGAACGGATTGCCCTTCCCGGTTCGGCGTCCCTGCTTGTTGAGGATGCGCGCGATCTGAGCGTCATCGAACTCGACGGCGAGCTTGCGGACCAAGTCGATGGTGTCCTCGGGTGTAGCTTGTCCACCCCCCTTCGGGAACCTCCGGACCGCGCACGCGGTCACGGCGCCTCCTTTCCAGATGATCCGCAGGTCGTATCTGGTGTCTTCGGTACGAAGCTGCACTTCATCGATTAAGCAGCGCAGCAGCCTCTTTCGGTCGCGGTTCGTGGTGGTTGGCGCGCTCCAGATGGCGCTGATGTCACCAGCCAAGGCCGCCAGGCGTTGACGCTCCTCCTCGGTGCACGGGGAGTACTGCTTGCGAGCCGCCTCCGCCCGTGCGCGAAGGTCCTGCGCATGGACCAGGCGGTCATTCCAGCGACGCTCCAGCGTGCGTGCCACCACCCGGTTCTCGGGCTCGACGGCGTCATACTGGCGTCTCGCACGTTCGGCCTGATACTCAGCCTGCTCAACCTGCAGCTTCCACGCTCGAGCCACGTCCTGCTCCTGCTCCCGTGCCTGCTCTTCTGCTCGGAGCACAATGGCCAGGCTCGCCGGCTGAACTGCATCCAGAAAGGCCTCGACGACGGCGGCATCGATGCGCCGACCGCCCACGAGCTGGCAGTCGGTACCACCGTATCGCTGGCGGGCGAGGGAGCACCGGTACTGCGGTGTTCTCCCCTTGGCCGTACCCGCGTTGCCGCCGTAGCTCATGTACATTCGGCGGCTGCAGGCCCCACAGCGCACCAAGCCCTGCAGCAAGCCTGCTCCCTCGCGCGCCGGACCTCGGCCCACGCCACCCCCGTGGCTTTGCTGGTTCGCCCGAAGTCGAGCTCGATTGGTCATGAACTGGTCCCACGAAATGTACGCGAAGTGGTGGTCCTGTATCACCACTGGCCACTCTTCCCGCGCGGTCCGCCGGACACGCAGCCGCCCAGGGTCCTTGGGGTCCAACTCCCGCACCGTCTCCGTCCGACCGAACACGTACGCACCTGTGTACGTCGGGTTGCGCAAAGTCCCCAGCACTCGCTGGTACGTGGGTGCCTTCCACTCCACGGGGTGCGTGCGCAGATCAGGCCTCCGTACGGGGTACTTCAGCCCTTCCTCCCGCCACCACAGCCAGACCTGCCGGCCGCTCCCGAGCTCATCGAACTTCGCAAAGACCGTCCGGATGGCTTCGACGATGGCCTCGTCGCTGCTAGGGACCAGTTCGCCCAGATCGTCGATCTCGTAGCCGGCTGGCGGGATCGTCACCAGCTCGCCTCGACGAGCCTTGTTCCACCGAGCCTCCACCATGCGGTGCACGGCGTTATCCCGCTCGATCTGGTCGATCTGTCCGCGGATCCCCAGCACCATGCGGTCAACACTCGAGGTTACGTCGTAGACTTGGTGCTCATCCGCCAACAGGGTGTCGGTCCACCGACAGAGGAAGATCAGCTGCGCCCAGTCCGGTCCGTTGCGAGCAAGTCGAGCAGATTCCAGGCTGATGACGACGCCCACGTCTCCGCGACCCACGGCCGCCATCAGGCGAGCGAAGCCAGTTCGTGAGTTCGGGAGGACTCCCGAGTGGCCCTGGTCGTCATCGACGACCACAACTCGGTCTCGCGACCAGCCGGCCTCAACGGCCCACTCGATCCGCGCGTATTGTCGCCGTCCGCTCTCCTGGTGTCGCTCGACCTGGCCCGGGGAAGACTGCCGCACATACACGTACGCCGCGCGATCGAGATGCCCACTACGTACTTTGGGATCGGCACTCATCTGCTCTCCTCCGGTTCCCGACCTGCCTGTGCGGGCCGCGCTGCACAGAGCGCGAGGCCAGCAAGAAGGCACACTGCTTTCTCGCGCGTGCTCTCGGGCGCCTGCTCCCAGACTCCATCCGGGGCGGTCAGGTCCTTCCACAACGGTAGCTCCCCCTGCTTCCTCGCACGCACACGGCTCGCATCTTCGGTTGGCATTTCAGTAGTCAAGGGCCCCCTCTAG
>JAAELW010000233.1 GCA_024226235.1 bacterium | reverse complement strand
GCTGATCCGCGGCCCGGGGATGGATTCGTTCCATCTCTTCGATCTGATCGAGGACCAGGTCGAGACCGGCGTCACCGTTCACGTGGACATGGATGCTCCAGCCTCGGGTCCAGAAAGATTCGAGTACGGCCCGCTGCTGGTCGGGCGACATCATCCACTCGCCCTCGTGACCATCGAGATAGGGCTCGCTCATCTGCATCAGCTGGCTGAAGATGGCGCCATCCGCGTAGTACTTGACGTGGCGCACCACGCGCACGCGGTCGGTCGACCAATCGAGCATCCGTTCGGCTTCGCGCTCAGCCTGCTGTGCATCGTCGGACTTGCGCATCAGGTACATCGCATTGGGGACCAGCGCGTAGCGATAGGGCGTGTCGTCCCCGCGCATTTCGAGGTGAAGCATCAGGAGTTCGGCCAGGGGGTGGATCTGCGGGAAGCCCTGCTCGGCCACGGTCGTGAGCCCACCGCGATGCAGGATCTCGCTCATCATCGCAAGCCCCGCGCGATAGCGACCCGGGCTGGCGAGTGAGCGCAGTACGTCTGCGCCCAGTGCGAACAAGCCGGTTTCCCAGAGGTGGCCCGTTTCCCAGTCTGCATTGGGTTCGGCCGCGAAGTCCGCTTCGCCGAGCCCGAGCTTCTCCAGGGCGGCTGAGTTGAAGAACATTTCGTGGCACGAGCGCTGCCAGACCATGACCGGACGATCGGGCGAGGCCCGGTCCAGATCACTGCGCGTGAGTTTTCCGTGGTACGGCTGGTGGTACCCCCAGACGAACAACCATTCCCCGGTGTCCTCCGCACCCGCGAGCTGGGTGATCCGAGCCAGGAAGGCATCGCGCCCGCGCACAGCGACCGTCCGACCCCTGGGAGTCAGCCACTCCATCGCGGAGACGATTTCGAGCTGAAGGATGGTGGCAGCAAGGGAGGGATGGAGGTGGGGGTCTATGAAACCTGGCATCACGATCTTGTCTTCGAATCGTTCATCGACGGTGAAGCCATCGCCCGCCACGGCTTGCTCCACCTCGGCCCTCGTCCCCACGGCAAGGATCTTGCCCCCGCCCACCGCAATGGCCTCGGCGAAGGGATGATCAGGATCCATCGTGATCACGCGAGCTGCAGGATAGAGACGCACGACCCCATCGTCCGGAGGAGGCGAACTCCCGATCCATAGCGCGAGAAAGATCGCGATTGCTGCGAGGAACCCCAGGGTAAGCAGGGCAATCAGCCCGAGGCCCGCATATTTCAACCAGCCAACCAAACTGTCGTGGTCTCCGCTGCTGATGCTAACTCAAGTCGTCCCGCGATCCGACAGTCGAACGGAGGAAGAAGTCGAGGAATTCCGCGGGGTCGAAATCGAGAACGGATGCAGGCCATTTCGGGTTACCCTCCGGACCTGCGGCAACACCGCCGCGCTGGGAGGGCTGATGAGCGAGACACAGGACGCGATCCAGAGGATTGTCGACGGAACCAGTTGGGACCAGTTCTGCGACGCGCTCAAGGAAGCGGGCAGTGTGATCTTGAGCGAGGGAGCGCCCAGCGATCCGCTGACACGGGCCGAGGGTTGGCGCTATCTGACGCGGCTCACCCGGGCCGCTCTCGAGAGTTTCGTCGAGGCGTCCGATCCGCAGGCGCCCGAGCTACGCCGCACCGCACACGAAACCATCAAGATGGGCATGGACAACCCGGACAACATCTACCTGAGCGCTCCGATCCGGGGTTCGTTCCGCTACCGCATGAGCGGCACGCGTGGAACCGTGCAGTACCTGGGGTTCGGCACCCAGAAGGGGAATTATGGTGCGACCGGATCGCTCGAAACCACCGGCTACCTCGACGCGAATGACCTCGTTCTCGGCTCCGACGGGAGCTTCGATATCGTCGTGAGTTGTGAAGAACAGCCCGGAAACTGGCTTCCGATGGCACCGGAGAGCAGCACACTCATCGTGCGCCAGACCCGTTGCGATCACGCAACCGAAGTGCCGGCCCAGATCCGCATCGAACGAATCGACGAACCGAGCCAGCCCCGGCACCTGGATCCCCGACGCATCGACCAGGCTCTCCGCAAGTCGACTGGCTTCGTGAGGGGCTGCGCGACCATCTTCGAGACCTGGGCCGAGGATTTCGCCGAGCACACGAACGAGCTGCCACGCTTCGATCCGGAGCGCGCCCATCGGGCGGGTGGCGATCCGAACATCGCCTACTACCACAGCTATTGGCGCCTCGAATCCGAAGAAGCGCTGGTTATCGAGGTCACGCCCCCGGAATGTGACTACTGGAATTTCCAGCTGGCCAACCACTGGCTGGAGTCGCTCGACTATCGCTACTTCCCGGTCCACCTGAACCCCTTCACAGCCAAGCTGAGTGACGACGGTTCCGTTCGCGTGGTGGTTTCGCGGGAGAATCCAGGAGTCGACAACTGGCTCGATACCTGCGAACACGCATTCGGGACCATGTGCTGGCGCTGGATCGGTGCGAGCGAACACCCGCAGCCCCGAACCCGGGTCGTGCCGCTCGAGGAGCTGCGGCGGTGACCGATTTTCCGTTCCACGAAGACGCCGTCCTGGAGGCAGCTCGCAAAGCGACCGGTCTATCCGATCCGGGCGGAAACGACTTCCTGGAGGGATTGCGGGTTCTGCTGGAAACCTACGATGGCTCCGCCGGATTGTCCGAACGCGGTCGCAAGCACAATTGGCGGCGTCTGGTGCTGCTGCTCTCCACGCGAATGCGCGTGGCCGACGCACTGCGCAAGCATCCGGAGATCCTGAAACGCGAGATCCGGAACCCCGTCTACCTGACGGGCCTGCCGCGTACCGGAACGTCTGCGCTCTTCAATCTGCTCGCTTCCGATCCGGCTGCCCGACCCCTGTTCACATGGGAAGGTGTCTTCCCCGATCCCCTGGACGATCTCACCCCGGGACAGCCCGATCCGCGCCGCGAAGCAATGCGTGCCGCAGACGAGAGGGCACGTCAGCGGGACCCGGAGTTCAGTCGTATCCACAAGACCGGGGCCGATACGCCGGAGGAGTGCGTGCTGCTGCTGGCGCACACATTCTGTGACGTTCAGGTCGGAATCGAAGTGCTGATGGAGCCCTATGGGTCATGGTTCCAGCGGCAGGACCTGCGCGGCGCCTACGCCTACTACGGAAACCTGCTCCGCATGCTCGACTTCCAGCGTCCGGGGGAGCGCTGGCTCCTCAAGTCCCCTGCGCATCTCTGGGGGATCGATGCTCTCCTCGAGCAGCTTCCGGACGCCTGCATCATCATGACCCACCGGGATCCACTCGAGTGCATCCCCTCCTACTGCAGCATGATCGAGGCGCTGATGACTTCGCGCGGATTCGCGAAATTGCCCGATCTGGGAGAGCGCGTGCTCGAGTACCTCGCCCGCAGCCTGGAACGGGGCCTGCGCGCGCGAGCCAACAGGGATCCCGCACAATTCCTGGACGTGGACTACCGGGATTTCTTGACGGATCCGCTCGCTACCGCAGCAGGCATCTACGAGCACTTCGGACTCGAGTTCGGAACGGCCGCGGAATCTGCGCTGGAGGCGCACGTGCGAGAGAATCCACAAGGCAAGCACGGCACACATGACTACGATCTGGCGAGTTATGGTCTGACGCCGGATGCCGTCACTTCCCGGCTTTCCGGTTATCTCGAGCAGTATTGCTTGTCGACGGCAACTCGATCCTGAGGTTGAAGGAGAACCATATGCTGAAGGGCGAAAAGATCCTCATCACGGGCGTCACCGGGCAGGTTGCGGCCCCGGTTGCACGGGCGTTGGCAAGCGACAACGAAGTCTGGGCCATCGCCCGCTTCAAGGATCCGGATGTGCGCACGGCGCTCGAGGCGGCGAACGTACACTGCGAGACGGTCGATCTCATGGAAGGAGGCCTCGGCCACCTGCCGCGGGACTTCTCCTCGGTCCTCCACTTCGCTGTTGCGAAGACTGGAAATTTCGATGCGGACCTGACGGCGAACGCAGAGGGCACAGGCTTTCTGATGCACCATTGTCGGGACGCTCGCGCCTTCCTCCACTGCTCCTCGACGGCGGTGTATCAACCGAACGACCATGAACTCCTGGCAGAGACCGCGCCGCTGGGAGACAACCATCGGCCATTCGGGTTCCTGCCCACCTACAGCATCTGCAAGATCGCGGCGGAGGCGACGGCCCGCTTCTGTGCTCGCCACTTCGAGTTGCCCACGGTCATTGCTCGGCTCAATGTTCCCTACGGAAACGATGGGAGTTGGCCTGCGCTCCACCTGGAGCTCATGCGCAGGGACAAGCCGATCCAGGTACACGCCAACCCACCCAGTATCTTCAATCCGATACACGAAGACGACGTGATCGCCCAGATCCCACGGCTGCTCGAAGTCGCATCCGTCCCGGCTACGATCCTGAACTGGGGTGGAAGCGACGTCGTGAGCGTCGAAGAATGGTGCGGCTACCTGGGTGAACTCACAGGCTTGACACCTCGCTTCGATGCGACCACACAGACCATCGAGAGCACCGCGATCGATACGACCCGAATGCATGAACTCATTGGAAGGACACGGGTCTCATGGCGCGATGGATTTCGGCGCATGGTCGAATCGCGGAACCCGGAGCTGTTGAAGAAGGACAGCATGTCCGAGTGAGCCCGGGCTCCGGCTACCAGCGGTGGGAGAATTCCTCCGCCCAGCCCGGCAGGGAGCTGATCTCGATCGTCTCGCCACCTGCGCGCACCCGGCCCGACCACGTCCCGAAGCTGCAGATGCCTCCGGATGAGACGATGCCGATGTTCGTGCGGGAGCGATGCGGGAAGCGTGGGGACAGCACGAGGTCGATCGCGTCCGAGTGTTCGCTGTGAACGCGCCAGCTGCCCGCATCGTCGGCAGGATCGTATTCCCAGTGGAGATCCTCCATGACCTTGTGAAGCCGGCCATCCAGAAGGATTCCATTCTCGTTGGCGCCGGTACCACCCGTCCATTTGGCGCCGAAGTTCACGCCGATCCGGCGGCCGTCCTGGACCCCTGTACAGACTCCCCAGTTCCAGAATGAACGGCGCGGCCAGATGCCGCGGCCCCAGTCCTGTACGGCGTGGCATCGCTCCGGGTCGAGTTCATAGCTCCGTTCTCCCACCCGGATGCGTCCCGAGGTGGGTAACGTGTTGTGCTTCGAGTTCAGCTGGAAGCGCTGGTCCGACCACGGCACGACGACGTTCAGACTCTCCTGACCTTCGGGAAACCCGATGCTGAGATCGGCCGCGATCTCCCCACCCAACTGCGGCGTGGCGCGGAATCGGACGCTGCGGGTCGCTCCGTCCAGATCATTGCGGTATTCGATTGCCCGGGAGCGGTAGGAGATCGAGCGCGGTTCATGCTCGGGCATGTCGAAGCGGCCGGGAAGTCCGAGCCATGTACCTCGCGATTCCTCTCCCGTCTCGAAGTCGATGAAGAAGGTTCCGAACAGCGACGCATAGTCGAGCTCTGCCATCGTCACCGAGAAGACGAAATCGGGTTCGATCCAATTCCAGAAGTTCCAGCGCTTCTTGCGAAGTGGATGGCCCGACAGGTTGGCGCGCACGGGCGGCTGTCGCGACCAACCGATCGCCTCGGGATTCAGATTGCC
This sequence comes from bacterium, assembly GCA_024226235.1. Classification (GTDB taxonomy): domain Bacteria; phylum Myxococcota_A; class UBA9160; order UBA9160; family UBA6930. Next base: position 2,250 of record JAAELW010000233.1, on the reverse strand, counting down.
GCGCCCATCGCAGAGATCGACGGCAGATACGATTTCGCGCTCCAGGTAGGTGCCGGGTGTCCCTTCGCGTGCGACCCGCTCCGCGACGATGGGCATGTGGTCGGGCAGGGGGGTTGCCATCACGGGCTCTCCTGGCAGTCGTGGTCGGTCGGAACGAGGCCATTCTCCGCGATCGGGCTGGCCGTGTCGCCGATGCATTCGAACAGATCCTACAAGACTCGCCGCGTGAACCCGAGAGGGGGCGGACGAGCTACCCTCCGCCGCCTGCGGGAATCCAGGAATGGTCCAGGACAGAGAGGGTGCGTTCGAGGTGGAAGCAGAAGCAGAAGGAGAGGACACTGGCGCGCCGGATCTCCCTCTTCCCGCGAAATCGAGGTTTTTCTACGCCCTGGGGCAGGCCGCTGAAGGGGTGAAGAACGAGTCATTCGGTCTCTTCCTGCTCTTCTACTACACCAATGTCCTCGGGCTCTCCGGAATCCTGGCCGGACGCGCGATCCTGATCGCCCTGATCTTCGATGCGGTGACGGACCCGCTGGTCGGATCCCTCTCGGATCGAACCCATTCCCGGTGGGGGCGTCGTCACCCCTACATGCTCGTCTCTGCCCTTCCGCTCGGGTTCTTCTTCTACGCCGTCTTCGCACCGCCAGAGGGGCTCGCCGAAGGGGATCTGTTTCTCTGGATGGTTGTGTTTACCGTCCTGACTCGCGCTGCGATGACGCTCTTTCATGTTCCCCATCTCTCGCTGGGAGCGGAACTCTCGACCCATTACGAAGAGAGGACGTTGATCGTCACGGAGCGCACCATTGCTTCGCGGCTCGGTGGTGCGATGCCCGGCCTGATCGGGCTGCTCTGGTTCATGCGCGCGACCGATGCGTACCCAGACGGGCGATTCAATCCGTCTGCCTATCCGGATTTTGCGCTGGTGGCGTCCGTCAGCATGGTGCTGGTCATTCTGCTCTCCTGGTGGGGGACGCGCTCGCGGATTCCGCTGCTCACGAAGCCCGCCCCGGTGGAATCCGGAAGCGGTGTACTCAGCACGATGATCTCCGAAGCGTTTCAGGCGCTCCGACTCAGGTCCTTTCGTGCGCTCTTCTTCGGCAGCGTCACCTCATTCGTGGCCTGGGGTGTGGTGGGGACGATGGGCCTCCACTCAGGGACCTTCTTCTGGAAGGTCTCCGTCGGGGATCTGGTGATCTGGGGCTTTGCGGCCGGCATTTCGATCTTCGTCGGGCTCCTGTTCTGGTCGCGCGCCGCGAGCAGATGGGACAAGAAACCGGTGTTTCTCGTCGGGATCGGAATATTCGTGCTGTTCACGACTCCTCCGGACCTGCTTCGGATCTTTGGCTACTGGCCGGAGCTGGGAAGTCCGTTCTATCTGCCGATGTTCGTGATCACGACCGGCGTAATTGCGAACTTCGGGATCGCCGCCACCATGGTGACGGGTGGCTCGATGATGGCCGACATCACCGATGAGGATGAGCTCCGGACCGGCCGCCGCCGCGAAGGCGTCTACTTTGGCGCGGTTTCCTTCGCTGCCAAGGCGGCTTTCGGGCTGGGTGGCCTGATCGCAGGCATGATCGTGGAGGGGGTCGGCGTGACGAAGCTGCAGAGTCCGGAGGAGGCGACCGCCGAGATCGTCTTCCAACTCGGCCTCGCGCATGGGCTCATCATTCTGGCCCTGATCACGCTTGGTGCCGTCGTGTTCAGCCGATACGATCTCTCACGCGCGCGGCACGGCGAGATACGCGCGGCTCTGGAGCAGCGGTCCGGCGTGAGCTGATCGCTATTCCGGTCCGTTCTCGATTCAGACGAACGATCGGTTGCGTCGTTTCAGGCAACACCCTTCCGGCTGAAGAACTTCTCGTCCGGTTCTTCCCAGGTCTTCACGAAGGCGATCGCTTCCGCGGAGATGTCGAAGACCGCGTTCGCCGGCCCGACCGGCTCCTCGCAGGCGATCTTCGGCAGGACGTCGTCCGCCGCGGTGAAGCCGGCGCGCTCGTTGAAGGCCCATTCATCGAGCAGGATCTGCCACGCGTAGCGGCCGATTTCCTCGCGACTCACCGGGCGACCGAAGAAACTCCCGAAGAAACCTCTCACGTCGTCGGGCGACGGACTGATGAACATGCAGAAGCCCGTCGAGTCGACGAGGGCCATCAGCATCTGTTCCTGACGCGAAGCGCGCGCGGTGTCCTCGTCCGAGAGTCCGAACGCCCCGGTGAGGCCCGCCGTATGGTCGGCTCCCATCGCACT
>JAAELW010000232.1 GCA_024226235.1 bacterium | reverse complement strand
GAGGTGTACGCCACGTCGGGGCCGCGCATTGCACTGCGCTTTTTCGCGGGCTGGGGCTTCGACGAGCATGTCGCCACCGAGCCGGACCCCGTTGCCGTCGCGACCGCGGGTGGGGTTCCGATGGGCGGTGTGCTGCGCCCGGCCGAGACCGATACGGCGAGCCCCACCTTCTACGTGGCGGCGCTCGGCGATTGGATGAGCGCTCCCCTTCAGCGTATCCAGATCATCAAGGGTTGGATCGACGCGGATGGGCAGACCCACGAGAAGGTCCGGGACATCGCCTGCGCCGATGGTCTCGAGGTGGACCCGACCACCCTGCGCTGCCCCGACAATGGCGCATCTGTCGACCTGACGACCTGCAAGCCGACGGGAGACGCCGGCGCAACGCAGCTGTCGAAGGCCTGGAAGGACCCCGACTTCGATCCAACGCAGGGCGCCTTCTATTACGTCCGTGTCCTCCAGAACCCGACCTGCCGGTGGTCGACCTACGACGCGCTGCGCCTCTCGCGGGAGCCCGATCCCCGCGTCCCCGCGACCCTGCGCGAGCGGGTCTGGTCATCGCCGATCTGGATCGACGCCTCGTAGCAGGCTTGGAGCAACGCAGTCCGAAGAGCCGCGCGCATCCAGGCGTCAGGGGGCCGAAATCAGGCGCTCGCCGCCACGACCAAGCGCAGCCAACGCCCCGAACCAAGGACCGCCAGAACGCGAATCTCTATGCAAATCCGGAGACTTATGGCGGGGCGGACGGGACTCGAACCCGCAACTTCTGGCGTGACAGGCCAGTGCTCTAACCAATTGAACTACCACCCCGCAGGCACGATGAGGTAGCTGATCGCTCCCCTCCGCGCTAGCGATCCGGGGGACGGGTGGGCGAGCTACCCGGCCGGGTGAGGCGGGCTCAGGGGCCGAAGGGGCCGTCCTCCCAGACGAGCTGGCTGATCAGGGCTTCGCCCTCGTCGGAGGGATGGAAGCAGTCGATCGATGAGATGTCGTCGCCCGTGAAGACGACGCTTTCCGCGTCGGAGAAGTGGAAGTAGACCCGCTTGCTGATGGTGTTGCGAGCGATGGTTGTCGTCTCGATGATGTCGTTGTACGCGAAGTTTCGCGATTGCACGTAGAGCCGGTCGGCCTCGCTGTTGTACGGCGAAAGCATCGATCCACACGGGAAGCCGAGCACGGTGGTGCTCCAGATTGCCTGGCAGTCGATTCCGAGCAAGCCCTTCTCGTCGATCGCCACGTCATAGAGGCGTTTGATATCCGGAATGCCCACCACCTGCACGGTGGCGCCGGCCGGAAGCTCGGCGTCCAGATAGATGAGGGCGTCGTTCACCCAGCCCTCCATCTCGGAGTCGGTCGGAAGCTCGGCGATGGTGTCGCGACACACGTCGTTTCCACCGAGCATCACCGTCACATAGGTCGGCGCTTCAATCGGCACATCCGAGGCCTGGGAGAGGGCATCGTCCCAGCGCGCGCCGTTCTGGGCCGCGATCATGTTGGTTCGGCCCGCAGTACCGTAGGCCGCATCGATACGCTGATTGTGGCTGTTGATGTCCGGGACGCCCCAGAAATCCTCCCAGAACCCGTGGTACCCGTTGACCCAGGAGACGGGCAGATTGTCACCGATGATCCACGCGTCGAAGCCGCGCGTCATCGAGTCACCAATGGAGTAGAGGCGAAGCGGATCCAACCGCGCGGGCTTCACCTTGCCGCATTGGGCGCCGCCGATCCCGAGTGCAACGAGGATCAGGAACAGCAGATCTACTCTGATGCGTGTCATCGTCCTTCTCCAGCCTCCTGCCAGCCAGCTCTCTCGAGAGCTCTGCACGGCTTCGCGCACCATACCTTGTCCGACCCGCGTTTTGTGGGAGAATCGCGGACATGATTCGCACGACGGTCGTCGGAAGCTGGCCCATACCCTTCGGACTGAAGCCCGGGCTCACCCGCTACTACAAAGGGGCGCAGAGCGACGAAGAGGCTCACGATGTACTGCAGGCCGCGGCTCGGATCGCGATGGATGAGCAGATGGCCTGCGGCCTCGATCAGATCATGGGGGGAGAGGTCTTCGCTCCCGATTTCGTGCACCACGTTCCGCCGCGGCTCGCAGGGCTCGAGGTCGTTCGCAAGCGCGACCACCGTGCGGGCTCGGAGGGGATCGGACGATATCGGATCGCGGGCGACCTGATGGCACCACGGGGAACGGGCCATGCACTGGCCTATCGGCGCGAGAAGGCCATCCAGCCCGATCTCGACAAGACCGCCGTACCCTCTCCGCTGACCATGACGCTCTCGTTTCTGGGCGACCCGTTGCTGCCCGAACAGATGGAGAACGTTGAGCGAATCGTGGAGGACGAGGTTCTCGACATGGTGAGCGCCGGAGCCCGGGAGATCCAGCTCGATGCGCCCTTCGAAGCCATCGCGCTGCTGACGGAATCCCGCAAGCCGGAGGAGATCGTTCCCTGGATCGTGCGTCCCTTCCGTCAGACGTCCGGAATTCTCCGAACGATCCACTTCTGCCTCGGGGACATGGGGCGGCGGCCCGCGACCCAGGAGCAACACCTGCGCAACCTCATCCCACTGATCCAACTCCTCGACGGCGAGATCGATCGGGTACATCTGGAGTGCTCGTATACCGGCCAGTGGAAGGAACGCGATCTGCTGGCGGGAATACCGGAATCGATGGAGGTGATCGCCGGCATCGCCGATGTGAAGGCCGAGCCACGGAGCCGCGAAGAGCTGACCGATCAGATTTCCGCACTGCGCGAGATCCTCCCGGATGAGCGCCTGCTGGTTTCATCCTCCTGTGGGTGCGGTCGCGTCCCACACGACGACGCGATCCGGATGATGCGCACCCTCGTCGAAGCAGCCCATTCGACTCCTGCCTAGCAAATGTCGAATCGAGACTCGGCGCCCCTCGCATCTCCTCACTCCTCGCATGGCGCTTTCCGGCCCCTGGGGCGGGTTTCCCGGGAGAAGCCCACCCGTGCGGTTTGACATCTCCCCCGATATTGGACACACCACATGGGGTTCCCAGCATGGCCCCTCGCCTGAGGCAGCTCCTCTTGCTGAATCGCTGGGTTGCGAAACGAAATAGTCCGCTTTGAGATTGGGAGACGACGATGCAGCGATTCGAGAAGAAGGTGGCGTTGATCACGGGGGCCGCCTCCGGCATTGGCCGAGCGACGGCAGAACGGTTGGCTCGCGAAGGCGCCTCGCTATTCCTATGCGACGTCCAACAGGAGGGCCTCCAAGCCACCGTCAAGCAGTGTCGTGAGCTTGGCGCCGAAGCGGAGGGCCACATTTGCGATGTGGGCCAGGCCGCAGACATCCAGGCCACCATCGACGCCTGCACCGAGCGCTTCGGCGGGCTCGACGTACTGGTGAATGTGGCCGGCATCCTGACCCTGGAGCGGACCGAGAAAACCACCCTCGAGACATGGGAAAGGATCCTGCGCATCAACCTGACCGGCACTTTCCTGCTATGTCAGGCCGCGCTTCCGTCCCTGCTCGAGCGCAAGGGCAACATCGTGAACATCTCTTCCACTTCCGCGATTTCGGGCCTGCCGTATGGCGCCGCCTACGGTGCGAGCAAGGGCGGTGTGCTTGCGCTGACGCGTGCTTTGGCGGTGGAGTATGCGAAGCGGGGCCTGCGTGCGAACGCGATCTGCCCCGGCTCCGTCAAGACGCCGATGACGGGCCGGAGTGGCCTGCCCGACGACCCGGATGTGTCCCTGCTGCAACGCGTGCTGCCCCTCGACAAGCCCCGCGGCCCGGAAACCGTGGCCAGCGTGATCGCGATGGTCGCGTCTGCCGATGGCGCCCATGTGAACGGCGAATCGATCCGCGTCGACGGTGGTACACTCGCCTAGGAGCCTTCGCACGTGTCCGACCGCAACACTTTCGATCCGATGCTGGGCATCGTCTCCTTCTGCGCCAAACGTGTCGGCGCCGAGGTCGGAGGCTGAGTACCTCCGCGTTTCGTCACCGCGGCCTGGTCGAGGGCTACTACGGCCCTCCCACTTCCCATGCCGAACGGAAGGTCTGGCTGGAGCGCCTCGGCAGCTGGGGCATGAACCGTTACGTGGTGGCGGCGAAGGACGACCCCTTCCAGCGTGCGCGCTGGCGTGACCCCTACCCGGAAAGGGAGCAGGCGGAGATCCGGGAGCTCGTGGAGGTGGGCGAGGCGCACAGCGTAGATGTCGGCATGGCTCTCTCGCCGGGGCTCTCGGTCCGCTACGCCTCACCCGACGACCGCCGGGCGCTGGTCGACAAGTTCCAGAGCCTTCGAGGGCTCGGCGTGCGCTTTCTTTCCCTTCAGCTCGATGACGTTCCAAGCCGGTTGGTGGATCCGAACGACGTTGCCACCTTCGACTCCCTGGCCGGCGCACAGGTAGCGCTGATGCACGAGCTGGCGGAAGCCGTTCCCGATGTCTGCTGGTGGCTCGTGCCGACCGAGTACCAGGGCAGTACCGCGACGCCCTACCTGGAAACACTGGGCCGAGAACTCGACACGAGGATCGAAGTCGGTTGGACGGGCCCGAGCGTGCTGAGCCCGACGATCCCCGCGGTCGATGCCGAGGCACGAGCCGCGACCCTGCGCCGCCCGCTCCTCGTCTGGGACAACATCCCCGTGGCCGACGGCCCGATGCGCGTGCTCCTTCACCAGGGCCCGTACACCGGACGCGAGCCCGCCCTCGTCACCCACCTTTCCGGAGTGCTGCTCAACCCGATGGAGCATGCCCGGGCATCTGCACTGGCGGTGCGAACCGCGGCAGCCTGGCTGGACGATCCGGAGCGCTATGAGCCCGAAGCCGCCTGGCAGGCCGCGCTGCGCGAGCTCGGCGCCGGAGCCCCCGCAGCCTATCAGCTGTTCGCCGAGGCCCACCGCTGGTGCATCGGCTGCCCGGACGAGCGCGACCGGGAGCTCGAAGCGGCATTCGACCGGCTCCGGTCCGATCCCGCGGCCCCCACAAGCAGGGCCAACCTCCGAAATCATCTGGAGGCGCGGCTTGGCGTGGCGGACGCGCTTCGCAGCAACCTGGCCGATCGCGCTCTGTTGACCGAACTCGATCCGTGGATCGATGCACACCACACCGAGACCCGACGCATGCTCGCCGCGCTCGACCTGCTGGACGCGCTCGCGGGTCCGGCACCCGCGATGGCCTGGTGCCAGGCCTTCATCCGCTTCGAAGGCCGGCTCACCCGCCTCCCCCCGACTCACCTGGCAAGCTATGGCCCGAGCCGCGCATTCGTACCCCAACTCACCTCGATGCGCGACGAGGAGGCCGGCTTCGAACCGACTTCGTTGACCCGCGACCAGAACCTCGCGGAAGAGATCGTTCGCTTCGCCGAAGCCCGAGCGGGCGCGCTACTCGGCGGATCGGCTCGCGATTGATGCCGGAACCGACTGCGGGAACCTCGAGTGCAGGGGAGTAGACCCCGTCGGATGAGCCCGGCCCGATGAACGCGGCACGCCGTCAAGTTGGGGCCCGATGAACGGAGCGCGGCTCCAGGTTGCGATCGCCGCCCTGCTCTTCTCGACGGGAGGTGTGGCGATCAAGCTCGCGGCGCTTTCGAGTTGGCAGATCGCGGGCTTCCGGTCCCTGGTGGCTGCAGCTGTGCTGTGGATCGCACTACCCCACTGGCGGAAGCTCCCCGATCGGCGCGTGCTCCTGGTCAGCGTGGCCTACGGAGCGACCCTCGTACTGTTCACAGTCGCCAACACGCTGACGACTGCCGCCGCTGCGATCTTCCTGCAGAGTTCGGCCAGCCTCTACGTGCTGATCGCAGCGCCAAGGCTACTGGCCGAGCCGCGCCAACCGAGCGATCTGCCGATCGTGCTGGCGCTGATCGGAGGAGTCGTTCTCTTCTTCGTCGGCACTGATACGCCATTCGCAACCGCTCCGGACCCAGGCCTCGGCAACTGGATTGGCGCAGCCAGCGGCCTGACCTGGGCCGCGACCTTGATGGGGCTGCGTTGGCTTGGCCGCGATAGCATCGCAGCATCGGGGCCGGATCCGACCGGTGCGGCGGTGATCACCGGCAACCTGCTTGCCTTCGCCGTCTGTGTCCCTTTGGCCTTTCCCATAGGCCAGGCCGCCGTCACCGATTGGCTCGTGGTCGGCTACCTCGGCGCCTTCCAGATCGGCCTGGCCTACGTCTTCATGGTCCGCGGCGTGAAGCACCTGCGTACGCTCGAATTCAGCCTGATCCTGCTGCTGGAACCCGTGATGAGCGCTGTCTGGACCTGGATCGTGCACGGCGAAGCACTCTCCGGGTTGGCGCTCGCAGGTGGCGCGCTGATCCTGGCCGGAGTCGGGGCCCAGGCACTGCGGCAGTAGCTGGATGCTGACGCCTCCAACGGTTGACGCTGTACAATTTTCATCATAGCGTTGCGGCATGCCCAGACCGTCCCTCACCCAGGACGAGATCCAGGTCTTCCGCGAGCGCATGTGTACGCTTGCAACTCGTCGCTTCGCCCAGGAGGGGCTCTCTGGCGTGAGCTTGCGCGGTCTCGCTCAAGAGATGGGCTGCAGCCCGAACACTCCCTATCGCTACTTCGAGAACAAGAGCGAAATCTTCGCAGCGGTTCGCGCCCGGGCGTTCGGGCGGCTGGCTTCCGTCTGCGGCGGGGTGGAGGCGTGCGACCCCGAGCAGCATCTCGAGACGATCGGGCGCGCCTACCTGCGCTTCGCGAGGGAAGAGCCCTTCGCCTACCGGGTCGCATTCGAACTCGATCAGCCGGATGCGGCCAGCTATCCGGAGCTTCAGAAGGAGCGGCTGAAGGCCTGGGGCACCATCCACGGCGCGGTTTCCCACGCGATCTCGCTGGGCGTTTTGGCGGGCGATGCGGAAACCGTGAGTCACCTCTTCTGGGCCGGTCTTCACGGCCTGGCCGCTCTTCAACTCGCAGGCCAGCTCCAGACCCGAAGCCAGGATGAGCTCGAAGGCCCGATGATCCATGCCCTGCTGCGCGGCACACATGCTGCGGCCCTCCCTCCAACAGACGATCCGAACGACAGGAGTAGCGACGATGAGTGACGAAGGAACGAACGGACGAGAGCAATGGGATGCGATCGTGATCGGATCGGGTCTGGGTGGGCTGTGCACCGCCGCCTATCTGTGTGCATCGGGCAAGCGCACGCTGGTGCTCGAGGCCCACTACGTGGCCGGCGGCAACAGCCAGGTGTTCCGCCGCAATCACGACGGGAAGGCCTACGAGTTCGATGTCGGCATCCACTACATCGGTGAATGCGGACGAGACGGCATCATCACGGCCGCCCTGAACGGGCTCGGATTGAGCGAACGGGTGGTCTTCCGCCCGCTCGACTCAGACGGCTACTCGACCCTCCACTTCCCGGACTTCTCATTCCGCGTCCCCTTCGGCTGGGATCGCTACCGGGCACGCCTGCACGAAACCTTCCCGGGCGAACGGCAGGCTCTCGATCCGGTGCTCGACATGATGCACGGAATCGCACGCACGGGTCGTCGCCTCGGACGCGGCGAACTCGAGATGGAGCAGGTCACCGCCGAGACCCCGGATTTCCTGAATTGGGGCCTACGCCCTGTGACCGACCTGTTCGCCGAGCACCGGCTCTCGGAGCGCGCGCAGGCGGTGATCCTTGGCGAGCAGGGATGCTATGCGGTGCGACCCTCGGAGACACCCACCGTCGTGGCATCGGGGATCGCCGACCACTTCCTGCGCGGCGCCTACTATCCTGAGGGAGGCGGTCAGGTGATCGCGGCGCGGCTGGTGGAAGCGATCCGCGCCTACGGGGGTGAAGTCCGGACCAACAGCCCCGTGCAGCGGATTCGAGTCGAGAAAGGCCGGGCAAAGGGCGTCGACGTCGGCCGCAAGGGGCGGCAAGGCCAGGAAATCGATGCACCGATCGTCATCTCGAATGCCGACTTGAAGCGCACCTTCTTCGACCTGGTCGGATCCGAGCATTTCACGGAGGCCACGAACGAGCACATCCGCGAGCTCAAGATGGCGATACCGCTCTTCTGCGTCTACCTCGGCCTCGACGTCGACCTGGCGGCCCGGGGCATGCCGAACAGCAACCACTTCATCTGGGGCAAGTACGACATCGAATCGATCTATGACCAGCTCGACGCCGGCCAGCCGAGTGCGGAGGCCATGTGCTACGTGACAGCCGCAAGCCTGAAGGATCCGGAGAGCCGCCATCTGGCGCCGGAGGGCCACACCAATCTCCAGATCATGACCCTGGCGCCCCGGCAATACGACGTCTGGAACGTCGAACAGGGCCCGGCCGAAGGCGGCCGCTACCACCGCGACCCCGAATACCGCAAGCGCAAGAACGAATGGATCGAGCGGCTGATCGATACGACGGAGCAGCTGATTCCGGATCTGCGCGAGCACATCGTCTGGAAGGAAGCGGCGAGCCCGGTGAGCCAGGAGCGCTTCACGCGCTCGACCGGAGGCACGTCCTATGGCATCGAGATGTCCTGCAGCCAGGCCGGGCCGATGCGGGTCGGCCCGCGTACGGAGATCGAAGGTCTCTTCCTCTGCGGTGCCAGCACACCGTCGGGCCCGGGCATCGCGGGCGTGATGCGCGGCGGGGTCGCGACCGCCAGCGATGTACTGGATTCCGACCTGTTGCAACCGATCCTGGCCGGCGAGGTGCTGGGCGATCGCAGTGCCCTGCCCGAGCTTCGCGAAGACTGGGACGCCTGGAAGGAAAGCCACTGATGCCCGACTCCGCGAACAGCTTCCTCACCGAATGGCATCGGATCGTCGCCGAGAAGGATCTGGTCACACTCGAGAAGGTGCTCGCAGAGGACGTCTCGATGGGCGCGCCGCCCTACTGGCAGAAGCTCAGTGGACGCCCACTGGTCCACCACCTGCTCGGATTGATCGTCCACACGATCGAGGACTTCACCTATCACCGCGAGTGGCAACGCGACGGCGAGTTGGCCCTCGAGTTCACGGGCCACGTCGGCGACCTCGAGCTTCAGGGGGTCGACCTGATCAGCCTGGACGAAACGGGCCGCCTGATCCAGAACCTGGACGTCGTGATGCGCCCCCTCGGCACGATCGAGGCCCTTCGCGAGATCATTGCACCGCAAATGGCGGCCTACCTGGCCGGGAAGAACTCCTAGCCAACCCTCCCGATCCGGCGCAGGGCCACCAGGAGCGGTACGGAGAGCACCAGTACGCCCACAGCCGGGGCCAGCGCGTGGCCCATCAGCAGGTGGCGAAGATTCACCATCGGGCAGCTCGCCTGGGCAACGATCGTGCCCAATGCGGCCGCACTTGCGGCGGCAGCCACGACGAGCACGACCGGTCGAAACGCCGCGGCACGTCCAGCGAAGGCAACCACACCCAGCCCCGGAAAGATGCCCACCACCAGTGCCACCGCCAGACAATCGAGGTCGGCGCGGAAGCCTCCACCGTTCCAGGGCATCGCGCTCTCGAGAAAGAGCAGGCTTCCGCCACCGGCGGCCAACACCATGCCCACGCCGGCAGCCAGCAGGGCCAGGCGCACCAGACGCTCTCGCCCCGGCACACCGAGGGCCACGCTCGCGGCGAGGCCCGCGACACCCGCCAATCCGAGCCCCCCGAACACGAATGCGACGCCGCCACGCCCGAGCCAGGCCTGGGCCAGGTCGGGCCGGCTGCCTAGCACCGCCACGCCCACAGCCGCGACCAGCGCCCAGAGGCCGAGCAACCCGCCCACCACGAAGCGCAGCGGGGGCAAGGGCTGGACCGGCTCGAGTTCCCTCGCCAGCTCCCGGATCAGATCTTCACTCCGGCCGTCGTCCACGGGCTCGCTCCGGTCTTCGTTCACGATCGCTCCCTTCCCAGGAGATCGCGCAACGCGTTGTAGCCGCGATGAGCGCGGAGCTTCAACGCACCCGGTGAGACACCGGCTCGGAGAGCCGCTTCCTTCACGGACAGGCCCTCGAGCTTCAGAAGCGTCACGGCCTCGCGCTGGCTTTCCGGCAGCCGGTCGAGGGCGCGCACCAGACCACGGGAAATGGGTCCCTCCGCAAGACGTTCCGGAGCGGGCAGCGCATCGGGCTCCATCTCTCCCTGACGGCCGCGCTCCCGGGCCCAGCGCCGCGAGTGGTCGATGCTGGCATTCCGGGCAATGGTGCGGACCCACGGCAGGAGCGGACGTTCGGGGTGATAGGTATGGCGTGCCGTGTGGATGCGCAGCAACACATCCTGGGCGACATCCTCCACGGCAGCATCATCGCGCACCCTGCCCCGCACCACACCGCGAACGTAGGGAAGCAGCTCGGTCAACAGGCGCTGATAGGCCTCTGCATCGCCCTTCTGAGCGGCGCGCATCCAGCACTGCCAGCGCTCGGCGCGCTCCTCTCGCTCGTTCCCCATGGGACGTTGTCGCTCCGATTCCAGGATCCGATCCCGAGAGTACACCCGATCCCGACGATCCAGGTCAGGTCCGAGGCCCACGCACATCGGCCCCACGGTAACTCCGGACGACATACCGACGTAGTACGTTCCAGGCGGGGGTGCGGTTTCGCCCCAGAAAGCGGGTCCAGGTGCCCCCTCTTCCAAAGAGCCTGGCACTCTGGCAGAGGGCCTGCCTGGTGCTGGCGACGAAGCGGCTCCGGACAATCAATCCCTCTCTCTCTACCAGGTTCTCACTAGGCCGCAGAGCGGCGAGCGTTCCAGGCTGCGAGAACCCGATCGAGCACCAGCCCGGCCCCGAGCAGCATGCCCACGAAGCGCACGAGCCCACCGATCCAGGGCAGGTGGAAGGCGATCGTGACGAGCACCAGGCCCAGCAGCAGAGCGAGCCCCTGATCGCGCAGGGAACCGCTCTCTGGGGACGTGAGGCTGCGTCCAACCAACGTGGCCACCAGAATGACCGCCAGGTACCAGACCATCGCGTAGAGAGACGCGCCGATCAGCGCGAGCGGCACACCGACCACGGTCAGCGCCAACACGACCAATCCGATCGGGACGAGCACCGCGAACGCAAAGCCCAGACCGAGTGCGCGGAAGAATTCCGCCCCGGAGGCGATGTGTCCTTCGAAGGCCCACGGCAGAAGGCGAAGCAACAGCAGACCCACTCCAAAAGCTGCCGCCATCCAGACCAGCCGCCAGAGGTAGAACGCCGGCTCCCGGTATGAGGAGCGGATATGGCGAAGGGCGGGATCGTCTGCCAACACGTCGCGGGAACCGGCAACCTGAACGGATTCGTCGATGCGGACATCCTCCGCATCTTCCACGTGGGCTGTGAGGTCTCCACCGACCACCGTCCCGGCCCGAACTTCGAGCTGTTCGGACCAGGATTCCGCATGGCGGCCCACCGAGCCCTGGATCTCGCCACGCGAGAACAGTCCGGTCAGGTCTCGTCCAACCTTCCCGTCATGGACGAAGCGGCCGGACATCACGAACGCATCGCGTGCGATCTCGGCCTCCGGCTCCAATGTCACCCGGTCGGAGCCGCTGTAGAAGCTTCCTCCCACCTTGCCGGAGATCCGCGTCTGCTCACCGAAGGCGTGCAGGTTGCCCTTCACCTCGCCGGAGACCTCGAGCTCCCGGCCCATCATCCACACGTCGCCGTCGACGACGCCACGAATCGTCACCCGTTCGGAGAAGGCCACGACATCGCCCACCACTTTGCCTTCGATGATCAGGGACTCTCCGGTATTGAGCAGGCCGCGCTCGATCACTTCGTCGGGAGCGATGTGCACACTCTGGTCGAAACGGACGTCGGCTGCCGCCCGAGCGGGCGATGCATCACCCAGGGCCACGCCGAGGCCGAGGAGCAGAACACCGCCGATTGCTCGGGAATCCCCGACCCGACGGAGCAGCGCACTGCTCACGAAAGTGATCAATGCGGCGACACTTGCGGTCACCGCGATCGCCAAAGCAAGTTCGACCATTCCGGGAACCTCATCGCGCATCGTGAAAAGTACATCCAGGATCATTTCATGGACTCCGAGCCAGCGGCCCGGGCGGGCCCACTCGACGCCCGAAGGCAGCCGGCTTTCGAACAGGAAACCGAATACGGCGACCACACTGGCAATCGCCCCGAGCGTGACGGGGAAGCCCGTAGCCAGCCCCCTCGCCGGGGATGCGACCTGACGGGGGGGTGCCTCCGCCGGCGCGCGCTCGCATAACACGTCTGAAACGAGCCGCGCTTCGGCCTGCAGCTCCACCACGAGCCGCCGACAGCGCTCGCAACCCACCAGATGGCCCTCGGCGTCGCTCCGCTCCGCATCCGTGAGCTCGCCATCGGCATAGGCACCCAGACTCCACTCGGGCGGGCAGCTCATGAACGCCCCCCCTGTCTTCCGAGCTCACGGCGCAACCGATCCTTGGCCCGGTGCAGCAGCACCCCTACCTGGCCAGGGCGGAGCTCCAGCTGCTCGGCGATCTCGCGATACGAAAGGTCGGCGAAGTAGCGCAGCACCAGCGGCGCCCGATAGCGATCCTCGAGCGCGTCGATGGCCGCGGAAAGCCACTGCCGCTCCTGCTCACCCACGGCCGCGGCCAGCGGCGAAGGGCCGCGGCCCACACGCGCGTCCGGATCGAGATCGTCGGCGCTGAACAGACGCCCTTCCACCTGACGCCGTCGCAACCGGTCGATGCAATGATGGGACGCGATGCCGAGCAGCCAGCGCCTGAAGGGGCGCTTCGGGTCGTAGCTCGCCAGCGCAGTCTGGGCACGCAGGAAGACCTCCGAATGGGCATCCTCCGCCTCACTCGGCGAGCCGAGCAGGCGGCCGCATAGGCGACCCACGTCTTCGCGATACTGCAGGTACAGCTCGGCCAGCGCCGAGCGATCGCCGAGCCGTGCTCGGCCCAACGCCTCGCGAACCCCCGCAGGGGTTTCCGATCCAGAATCTCCAGTTCGCGTGCTCACGATGAGTGGAGCCTGGGGCATGGAGAGCGCAATAGCCATCACCTCCATCTACGAAGCAGGATCAGCAATCTTTCAATGATCTCTCTGTGAAGAGAGGGGCCAGACGCTGAAAGGCCCGAAGTCACTTACGTGACTCCGGGCCTCCCTGGGAAG
>JAAELW010000231.1 GCA_024226235.1 bacterium | reverse complement strand
ACAGCCCGGGAACCGCTCCTTGAGCTCGGCTTCGGGGCATCACCCACCGGCTTTCTGGCCCTTGAAATGCTGACGATACGGGACGTGACGAATCGTCAATACCTTCAGAATACTGACGCTACCACATGCATTAAATCATCAGTGCAGTCGCCTTGCTGACTCTTTACAGGGTACTGAATCGTCAATAGACCTGGATTCTTGACGATATGAAGCCGTCGTAACATCAGAAAGCCTGGTGGCTGATCGCTGTGCCACGTTCCGATCGATCGGCCACCGGGCAGCCGATCGCTGTGCCACGTTCCGATCGATCGACCACCGAGTGGCCGATCGCCGTGCCACGTTCCGATCGATCGGCGACCCGGTGGCTGATCGCTGTGCCATGTTCCGATCGATCAACCACCCGGCCGCAGCCCGTCGCCCGACACCCAAGCCCATATATACGACCACTTACGTGCCATTCGCGGGACCGTGCGCCCGGCCGTCCGGAGCGCCGGACTCGGACGAGTCCGCGGGCTCACGCAGGCCGTCGGCGCGGGCTGTGCGCTCCTGCCTGGCCTTTTGCCTCAGCCGGCGGCGCTGCACATTTGGCAGCAAGTGCCAGATCTCCCGGTCGTCCAGACCGCCGAGGCAGAAGACCGAGCGCACGAAGTCCAGCGCCTCGCTGTAGACGACGTCGAAGCTTTCGAGCTCGTAGTCGCGGGCCTGGCGCAGCCCCTGCTCCATGCGCTCCTGGTGCTTCAGCTCCTCGAGCATCGCGGTCAGCTTGAGGTAGCCGGGCTCCAGCTGCTCGAGCCAGCCCTCGGGATCCACCTT
>JAAELW010000230.1 GCA_024226235.1 bacterium | reverse complement strand
GGGCAAGCATCCCCACGACAACATCTCCTGAATGTCGCGTATTCGCAGCTGGCTCGCTCTGGTTCTCGTCTGCCTTGCCCCTGTCATCGTGCTGGAGGGCGGCCTGCGGATCTTCCGCCCCCTGCCCGGACCTCCGGCGGGAGCCGAGTCCTACCACCGCTTCCTGCCGGGTTGGAACCAGTCCGGAACACCGCCGGTCGATTGGGCCTACGCCTACGGGCCGCTGAATGGAGTCTCGCCCAACACGGATCCGGTGCGAGTCAACCGGTACGGCTTCCTCTACCCCGAGGAGCGGGGCCAGCGCCGCAGCGCGAAAGAGCTGTGCATCGCCGTGCTGGGTGGCTCTACGGTGGAGTGCATCGCGCTGCGCCCCGAGAACCGCTGGCCGGCGGTGCTCGAGCGCCTGCTCGGCGAGGCCCTTCCCGGCCGAAGCGTCGCCGTCCTCAACCTGGGCATTTCCGATCAGGGAACCTGGACGCACCTCGCGAACGTCGCGCAGCACCTGCCGACCCTGGCGCCCGACCTGACCATCCTCATGCTGGGCGCCAACGATCTGATCCGCTCCCGGGGTGACTACGAGCATCTGCTCATGGGCAATAGCGTGAGGTCGATGACGGGGCCGGGCCTCTTCGCACGGGCGAAGTATTACGTACGGGACGAGATGCAGCTCGGTCGTTACATCCAGAAAGCGAGGTTCGGCGGTCAGCCCTACTTCTCGCCGTCCCATGATCTGCTCGAGCGGCTTCCGGAGCTTCCCTCGAAGCCGTCGTTCAAGCCCGAGGCTCTGGACGACTACGAGAACGCCATGGTGTCGATTGCCGCGCTGGCGCAGGCCCATGGCTCCCGCGTCTACTTCACGACGCAGCCCATGCTCTGGAAGCAAGAGAACTCGCCCGAGGAGGAGGCGGTTTTCTGGCTCCTGAAGGGCGAGTACGAGGGGCGGCCCTACAGGCGTAGGCCGGGAGACTCCGCGAGCCTGCTCGAGACCCTCAACGCCCGCCTGCTCGATACCTGCGAGCGCCGCGGCTACCCCTGCCTCGACCTCGCCGGAAGCATCCCGCGCAGCCTGGGCTACTTCTACGACGACGTGCACTTCAACGATGCCGGTGCGCGCCTGGTGGCCGAGCAGATGGCGGAGGCTCTCCTGGCGTCTGGCGTGATTGGCGTCGGCGACACGGCTTCCCCCGGATCCGGTTGACGTGCGCCGGGAGCCCCTCGCGATTCTCTACGTGGGTTCGAGGGAGGGAACCTCGGCGCAGCGGGCCCGGACGCTTTCCGATCTCGGTCACGAGGTCGTGCACCTGGCGTCCAGCATCCCGCCGAACGCGTCATGGCGGTACCAGGTGCAGCGGATTGCGCGCCGCCTGCATGGACGGGACGGCGTGCGGCCCTACTACGACATCGACTGCGCGAACCGGGCCATCCGGCGCACCTTTCGCCGGCGAAAGTTCGATGTGCTGTGGGTAGACAAGGCGCTCACCATTGCGCCGCCGACGCTGGCTGTCGCCCGGCAGCGCTGTCCGGAAGTCGTGATTCTCTCGTTCAGTCTGGACGACATGATGAATCTGCAGAACCAGACCCGGCGTTACCTGTCCTGCATCCCCCGGTACGACCTCCATGTGACGAACAAGTCGTACAACGTGGATGAGCTGTCGGCGCTCGGGGCGAGACGCGTGCTCTTCATCGACAACTCTTTCGACCCGAAGACTCACCGCCGTCTCGAGCTCTCCGCCGAGGAGCGGGGGCAGTTCGCGGCTGGCATTGGTTTCGTGGGATTCTGGGAGCAGGATCGCGCCGACATGATCCTGCGTTTGTGTCGAGAGGGCATGGAGGTCACGGTTCACGGCCTGGAGTGGGGACCGCTGCGCGGCGCCCATCCGAACCTCCACATCGGCAAGGAATTTCTCGACGGTCTCGAGTATGCGCGCGCGATCAACGCGACCGATATCAACCTGGGCTTCCTGCGCAAGGTGAACCGTGACCTGCAGACGACGCGCAGCATCGAGATCCCGGCCAGCGGGGGCTTCATGCTGGCCGAGCGGACGGACGAGCACCGGCGCCTCTTCGAGGAGGGGCGGGAGGCGGAGTACTTCGACTCGTTCGCGGAGCTGCTGGAGAAGTGCCGGCACTACCTGGCGCATCCCGAGGAGCGGCGGCGCGTGGCCGAGGCAGGCTATCGGCGCTGCCAGGAAGGACGCTACGACTACGCCGGCCGGTTGGAGCAGGTGCTGGACGAAATCGCCCGCATTTGCGCGGAAGGGACAGGGGCGAGGCGTGAGTAGCGTAGACCTGCCCCTCGTGAGCGTGGTGGTGACGGGGTACAAGCGCCCGAAGGAGCTCGCTCGCACGATCGAGAGCTTCCTGTCGGTCGTGCAGTACGAGCCTCTCGAACTCGTGCTGGCCGACGACGGCAGCCCCGAGGAATTGCGAGCGCCCATGCGGGAGCTGCCCTTCGATCACTTCGTGTTCGCCGAGCGAAACCGCGGCCTGGGCGCCAACACGAATGCCGGCCTGGCGGCTGCCAAGGGCGAGTTCATCTTCCAACTCGAGGACGACTGGCTCTGCACCGGGCCGGCCGACTTTCTGGCCCGCGGCGTCGAGCTGCTGAGGGCAAGGCCCGAGATCGGAATCGTGCGCTACACGAGGGTGTTCAGCGACTCCGACGAGCTTCCGCCTCACGAGGTTCCGGGCTGGGACTCGACGGTGAAGATCTTTCGTCCCGAGGCGGGCAGCGATTACTTCCTCTACTCCAACCACCCGCATCTGAAGAGCCGCGAGTTCATGGAGTACATGGGGCCCTACAAGGAGAGCCGCTACATGCAGCGCTCCGAGTTCGACATGCGCGATCGCTTCAATGCGCAGAGCCGCTACGCGGCAGCCCTGATCGAGGGCTGCGATTCATTCGCGCACATCGGCGAGGAGTCGAGCCACCGGCGCCCGCTCCCGGCTGCCCGGGTGGGCATGTTTCTCGATCGCTTTCCGCCTCTGCGTCCCCTGGCGAACGTGCTGCGCCGATTGAAGCGGATGGTGCACCCCGGGCCGTGAGGCCCGGAGGGTTCAGCCGCGCGCGTCGTGTTTCGCCGCCCCGCCTCTCATGGTTGAATCGCCGCGCCGAACTGCGCGGAACTGACCGACGTGCCCCAAGAGCGCTTGGCGATTCTCTACGTCGGGGCGAAGGAAGGAACCTCGCTCCAGCGTGCCCTGACGCTTTCGGAGCTCGGGCACGATGTCGTGCACGTGGCGTCGGGGATCGGGCTGAACACGTCTTGGCGGTATCAGGTGCAGCGCGTCGCTTCCACGGGCGGGACGGTGTGCGGCCCTATCTGGACGTCGATGGGGCGAACCGCGTCGCGCGCCCGTGGACCAGCCCGCTTGAGGCGTGTCGGCCCATCCGACGCGTCCGCTTCGAAGCCGGCGCCTGCACCCATGTGGCCCAGGCCACACCCCGCGCGGACAGGTCCTCCAAGGCGCGCCGCATGAGTGCGTGGGCGGCGCGCTGTTCGCAACCCGGACCTGCCCCGATTGTTGTACCAGTTCCTATGTTAGAGCACCCAGCAAATTCTCATCCTTCGGCCAAGGCGGCCACTCGATCGTCTCGGGCACCGGCGGGCGATAGCCCAACGAGCTGTGGGGCCGAAACGTGTTGTACTCCCGCCTCCAGCCCTCGATGATGACCTGCGCTTCCCGGAGCGTGTAGAAGATCTCGCCGTTCAGCAACTCGTCCCGGAGCTTGCCGTTGAACGACTCGATGTATCCGTTTTCCCAGGGACTACCCGGCTCGATGAAGAGCGTCTTTACGCCTACCCCTTCCAGCCATTCCCGTACCGCTGTCGCGATGAACTCGCTGCCGTTGTCGCTTCGGAGATAGGCTGGAGCTCCCCGTTCCACGAAGATCTCCGCCAGACGATCCAACACCTGGTTCGAGCGATACTGCCGCGCGACGTCGATCGTCAAGCACTCCCGCGTGTACTCGTCCAGCATCGTCAGCAGCCGCAGCGGTCGGCCATCGTGGGTCCGGTCGAAGACGAAGTCGTACGACCAGACAGGATCGCGATGCTCGGCTCGCTTTCGGACGCATGAGCCACCGTTCCACCACAGTCGGCCCCGCTTCGGTTGCTTCTTCGGCACTTTGAGCCCCTGCTGGCGCCAGATCCGCTCCACTTTCTTGTGGTTCACGCGCCACCCCTCTCGGTGCAAGAGGGCTGTGATCCGCCGGTAGCCGTAGCGGCCATGATCTCTGGCGAGTTGGACGATGCGAGCCACGAGGCGAGCCTCTCCCTCAGCGATCTCGACGCGGTGCCGTTGCGTCGATCTCGGCTGCCCGAGTACCCGGCAAGCCCGACGCTCAGAGACGCCGAGCAAGCAACAGACATGCTCGACTGCCCTGCGTCTCCGGATCGGGCTCAGAATTTTCCCGAACTGACTTCCTTCAGGATGGCGTTGTCGAGCGCCTGGTCGGCGACGAGCTTCTTGAGCCGGAGGTTCTCCTTCTCGAGCTCCTTCAGGCGCTTGGCCTGGTCGAGCCGAAGGCCCCCGTACTCTTTTCGCCAGCGGTAGTACGTCTGCTCCGTGATCCCGAGCTTCCGGACGACCTCAGCCGTTCCGAGGCCCTTTGCCAGTTCGATCTCCGCACTTCGAAGCCTTCCGATGATCTCTTCTGCGGTGTGGCGTTTCCTGCCCATTCGACCTGCTCCTTGCTCGATCCGAATCTACATGCCGGATCGATATGAAGGGGTCAGGTCACCCCGCGAGCTGTTTCTTGCCGCCTTCGAGGAAGTCCTTGCTCCAGCGGTAGTACAGGTTCGAGGCGATGCCCTCACGCCGGCACAGCTCGGAGATGCTCTGCTCGCCTCGAAGGCCATCGAGTACGATTCGGATCTTCTCTTCGGGAGCAAACCTGCGGCGCGTCTTCCGTCGGATCTCGCGCACTGCCGCTTCGCTCGTTTGCTTCTTTCTGCTCGCCATAAAGACACTCTCCTCGAGGATAAAATCCCCGCGATGTGTCTCTTAGATTAGATCACCCATTTGTCCGAATCGTTAAGACGGGAAACATCGGGAACGACGTTGGGACGCCTATCCAAGCACTTCCAAGAACTCCGCGACTACCGCAAGATCGGCCTCGTCGTCGCTCGTCAGCTCGATGGGGTCAAAGT
>JAAELW010000229.1 GCA_024226235.1 bacterium | reverse complement strand
CTCTGCGGCTGTGTTCGACGTCACTGACAGCGAGCTCCTGGATGCCCTGGAGCGGTTCCACGCCCTTCTGGGAGACCCCAAGACGAAGGAGGTGCAGTGGCAGAAGCTGTTCGCCGAGTGCCCCTACATCCTCTCCAGCTCGCTTCCGCTGCGGGTGGACCCTCGGCACATTATCCCGCTGGCGACCCCAGGGAGGATGGAGCCGGACTTCGTCATCCGAGACGACCCGGCCGTCCTCGGAAGCCCCCGCGGGATCATCGAGCTGAAGCTCCACACCGCGCCGGTGCTCACGTTCCCGAGCGCGGACGATGTCACGCTCACTCGCGGGGCTGCGAAGGCCGTGAGCCAGGTGTACCGCTACGACCACGAGTTCCCCTGGCCCGATCGCGTTCTGGTTCTCGGCGACGACAACCAGACGCACAAGTTCGTGATCATGGGGATGTCGAAGATGTGGGCGGACCGAATCCGAGAGAACTTCGTTCGTGGGCAGTTGGCGGGCCAGCTACGGGGCGTGCGACTGTTCGGCTACGACCAGATCTTCGAAGCGTACCGGCGATCCGTGCCGCAGAAGCTGATCCTGCTCGTCCCGCGCGAGTCGCACGCGGGACTGATACCGCTCGGTTGCAACCCACAGGGCCTGGAGGAGTATCTGCACGAGCTGACCCATCGTGGTCCGATCCCAGGACGGCGAAACGGCGTCCTTCAGATGGCCGAGGAGACCGGGCTAATCCTCGTGCGCCTCCCGGCGGGGAAGTTCCTCATGGGGAGCGCGCACGGACCCGACGACGAGCGACCGGTGCACGAAGTGCCGCTCGACGAGTTCATGATGGCCGCGATGAACGTGACAGAGTCTCACTGGACGCGATTCAGGTCGGGTGGCAGAGAGGGACGTCTCCCGACAGTAGATGTGAGCTGGGAAGATGCCGCCGCGTTCTGCGATTGGGCGGGTCTCTCCCTGCCGACGGAGGCTCAGTGGGAGTACGCATGCCGGGCGGGCACGGCAACGAACTACTGGTCGGGGGATGCCAAGGAGGATCTTGCCCGAGTTGGCTGGTACTACGGTAACTCCGGCAACCGGCTACACCCTGTGGGCGAGAAGTCGCCGAACCCGTTCGGGTTGTACGACATGCACGGCAACGTATGGGAGCGGTGCCTCGATTGGTTCGGCAGCTACGAGACGAGGCCGAGATCCGGTGACGGTGCGCGACACCTAGGCAGCGGCTCCGCCCGGGTCTACCGGGGCGGCAGCTTTGCGGACGGCGCGCCGCTCGCGCGCTCCGCGTTTCGCAGCAACGCCCCCCCCGGCCTTCGCGCCGACGACCTCGGCTTTCGCCCGGCCAGATATCACGCCTGAGCCCCTTCATCACTTCACCTCTTTCCCAGGGAGATGCTGCTGCGGAGCGAAGCGGAGCAGTCGACGAAGGGGAGCAGCGCCCGGTCG
>JAAELW010000228.1 GCA_024226235.1 bacterium | reverse complement strand
CGGGGGGGCGTTTTTCGGCGAAGGCTCTCGGGCCTTCGATGAAGTCTTCGCTCTTGATCATCTGGCGGATCTGGTCGTAGTGGCCGGCAGCGGCGGCTTCGAGTCCGGCGAGCTCGAGACCCTGGAGAACGGCTTGTTTGCTGGCGCGTACGGAGATGGGAGCGCATTCGAGGATCATCTCGGCCCAGCGGCGGGCGCCAGCCAGGGCTTCGCCTTCAGGGACGACTTCGTTGACGAAGCCCAGCTGCTGCCCTTCAGCTGCGGGTACGCGACGTCCGGTGAGGATCATCCCGAGCGCCTGCTTCAGCGGGATCTGCCGGGGGAGCCGATGTAGTCCGCCTGCCAGTGCGGCCAGGCCGACCCGGGGCTCGGGCAGCGCGAAGATCGCGTTCTCGGCAGCGATGATCAGATCGCAGGCCAGGCAGATCTCGAAACCGCCGCCCATCGCGACGCCGTTCACCGCGGCGATCACGGGCTTGGCGAGATCGTGGCGCGAGGTCAGGCCTGCGAATCCACTCTTTGGCTGGCCACTCATCTCGCCGCCGCTGGCCTGGTGCTTGAGATCGTTTCCGGCGCTGAACGCACGATCCCCGGCACCGGTGATGATCGCTACCCACTGCTCCGGATCGTTGGCGAAATCGTCGAACGCGTCCGCGAGCTCCCGGTTCGCCTCCGGATGCAATGAGTTCATCCGCTCCGGTCGGTTGATGGTGACGAGGGTGAGGTGTCCTTCTGTCTCGACCTGGCTGAATTCGCCCATGGGGTCTCCTTTGCGGAGCCAACGGTACCGCAGAGGTGGACCCGATGGTGCACGACGCTCAGACGAGTTCGAGCCGACTCGCCAACGTCTGGTTCTCCGCCCGCCGCTGCTTGGCCAGTGCGATCGCGGCGTCGCGCAGCTCCGGATGTCGGGCCATCCGCTCGGTGACGTGACAGCGAGCCAGGGCGAGGACCCAGCACTTCCGTGAAGCGATGCAGGAGGCAATTGCTGGCCCGTCTTCGAGGATCGACATCTCGCCGAACACGTGGCCGGCCTGGAGGGTCGCGAGTGTCGTGGGCCCGCTCGCATCCTCCCGCTGCTTTACGGTCTCGATCTCACCCGCCAGCATCACGAAGAGGGCCGGTGCCGGCCGACCCTGGGCAATCAACCTTCCGCCCTCTTCGACCTCGAGGAAGCGGAAGCTCGCGAGCAGCTCCCGACGAGCCTCTGTGTCGAGCGGCCCGAGGAACGCGCTCGTCAGAGCCAGTCGCTCCATCAGCCGGTCGCGAAAGAAACCGAGTAACGTGGAGAGCACCTCTGGATCGCGCTCGAGCAGCTCATTCAGGATGCGGCGGTCGATGGCCAGCAGCTGGGTGTCGACGAGTGCCTCGATGCTCGCGTTGCGCGGTTGGTCTGCAAGCAGAGCAGTTTCGCCGAAGAAGGCACCCTCTTCGAGCACTGCCATTCGCTTCGGCTGTCCGTTTTCGCCGCGTGCGATGGGTACCACCGCGCCCTCGGCCACGATGTAGAGCGCATCCCCCAGGTCACCTTCTTCGAAGAGCGTCTCGCCTTCACGGAGCTCCGTCCGTTCAGTGCCGTCGATCAGGAGCCGCAGACTTCCCGCGTTCAAGGACGAGAAGAGCGGAACGCGGGGCAAGGTCCGGCGAATCTCGGAACGGGCTTCGACGGCCGGATTGAGTTCGAGTTCGGGCGGAAGACCCAGCTCGTCGGGGGTCAGCAGGACTTCGACCGCGCTGCTGTCGGTTTCGAGTTCGAGTTCGAGCGGCTCGCGGGTCGGAACGACTTCCGTGAGTACGATCTCCTCGAGCGGCCGACCCGGTTCGAGGTCTGTGGACAGAGCCTCCGGTGCGTCAGCGCCCTTCGGCCTGTGCCCCCGGCTCGCATACAGCTCCGCCAGTCGCGCCTGGATGCGCGTGTGTTCCGGCTCCAGATCGAGCACCATCTTGCAGGCGGCGATCGCTTTCAACAGGAAGCCACCATCGGCCCAGCGGTCGGCCGCACGGTCCAAAGCCTGCACACAGCCCTCCTGGTCGTTCAGGCGGCGCAGCGCATCAGCCAGGCGCTGGGGCCACTGACCCTCCTCAGGATCAATCCTCTCGAGTTCTTCGTAGGCATCCCGGGCATCCTTCAGCTTGCCCTTGCGAAGGGCCTTGCTGGCATTGTCCTTGAGCTTCCGGACGGCGGCTTGTCGCTTCCGGATATTGCGGGGCGTCATCTTGTCGCGATCGTCCGAACTCCTCGCTGGCTTGACCTGTCAGGTGTTTCAGGGACTCGAGGGTTCGACCGATGCCAGGCCCGTGCAGTTTGACCAGCAGCAGCTCTTCGCGTCTGTGGCCCTCGTTCCAGGCCTGGAGGCCATCGTGCCCGAAGGCCCCCGCCCCCAGGTGCTGCCGAGCCAGTACCGGCAACTCCCGAGCCAGCAGAGCCTTCTCGAAGGGCCGGCCGTCCTTGTGCTCGATGCCGAGCTGGTTCTAGCCGGTGGAGCCGAGTGGCTTCGGGCCCTCCCCGCAGCCTGGGTGGTGCTGGCCTGCCCGGGAAAGGCTGAGGAACAGGCGTCGGAAGCAGGCAGGCGTTTCCTGACTCTTCCCGGTGCTACACCCGATCTGGGCTGGCAGGATGCTCTGCGCGCCGCCGCACTCCACGCATCGGGCCTCGCGGAGATGCGGCGTCTGGAGCAGCTGCGCGAGCAGGCGGATCGCGATCTCTCCGAGCTCTCTGCGGTGGGCGCCGCACTGATGCAGGACCGGGACCCCGAGCATCTGTTGACGCGGATTCTCGCCGAGGCCCGGCGGGTGACGACCAGCGATGCCGGGAGCCTCTACCTGGTGGAAGACGGTGAACTCCACTTCCGGCTCACCCAGAACGCCTCGATTCCGGGCCTGGAGCAACCAGACCTCCGCCTGACGATCGATGCCTCGAGCTTCGCGGGTCGCGCGGCCGCCAGCGGCGAGATCTTGTGCATCGACGACGCCTACGCCCTGCCGGCCGACTCGCCCCATCGCTTCGACCCTCGAATGGATGAAGCCACGGGCTACCGGACGGGTGCCGTGCTGGTCGTTCCGATGAAGAGCCCCCGCGGCGATCTGGTGGGCGTGCTCCAACTGATCAATCCGGCTGCCGGACGCTACGGAAGCCGCGATCGACAAATGGCCGCGGCGTTGGGCGGGCAAGCCGCAGTCTCGATCGAGAATGGACGCCTCCAGGCCGAGATCGAGCGGCTTCTGGACGGCTTCGTTCGAGCCTCGGTCGATGCGCTCGATCAGCGCGATCCGGGGACCTCAGGCCACTCCGTTCGAGTGGCCGAGCTCAGCTGTACGTTCGCAGGCGCAGTAGACCGCTGTAGCCGCGGGCGCCTGGCGGCGGTGAGCTTCGGTCGGGAGTCGCTTCGTGAGCTCCGCTATGCGGCACTTCTTCACGATTTCGGAAAGGTATTCGTTTCGGAGCAGGTTCTCGGAAAGGACCGCAAACTCCCCCGGCCTCGCGAAGTCCGGGTATTCGGCCGCATCGCGAGAGCGCGCGAGGCCCTGGATGCGCGTTTCCACCGCGAACGCGCGAACTACCTGCTCTCTTCGGGCCACGATGGGTTCGATCTCTTCGAAAAGCGACTCGAAACAGAAGTGGCAGGGGAACGCTCTCGTCTGGATCGTTTCGAACAAGCGATTCGGAGCGCGAACGAGCCGCGGATCCTTCCGGAAGAGGCACCGGCGGAGCTTCGACGAGTCGCTGCCTATCGCTTCCTCGGAACCGGCGACGGCGAGCAACGGCTGCTGGACGAGGATGACATGGCGTTTCTCGGCGTCGCCCGCGGCAGCCTCACCGAAGAGGAGCGCCTCGAGATCCAATCCCATGTGAGCTACACGCACCGCTTCCTGGCCCAGATCCCCTGGACGCGGGATCTGCGTGGTGTCGAGGAAATCGCCTGGGGCCACCACGAGAAGCTCGATGGCAGTGGCTATCCACGTCGTCTCGAGGCCGATGCGATCCCCATTCCGACCCGGCTGCTGACGATCGTCGACATCTTCGATGCCCTGACTGCTGCCGACCGGCCGTACAAGAAGGCACTGCCATTGGAGAAGGCTCTCGACGTGTTACAGGATGAGGCAAGCCGGGGACGCATTGATTCCGATCTGCTGGCGATCTTCCTGGAAGGCCGGATCTGGAGCGCGTAGCGAAGCGGAAGCGCAGATCCGGAAAGAACATCCTCACCCCGTGGGCCGCGGCTTTGGGTACATTCCACGCACCCGAAGGAGACCCCCATGAGGGAAGCCCCCCATACCGATCTCGCCGAGATACCCGATGCGGTGGCGCGCTTGCGCAGCGCCTACGATTCCGGTCGCACCCGTCCCCTCGCCTGGCGCCGCCAGCAGCTCGAGGGGATCAAGGCGATGTGCACCGATCGTGCGGAAGAATTCGTGGAAGCCTTGCGTGCGGATTTCGGCAAGCCTCCTCTCGAAGCAATCGCGATGGACGTCTACCAGGGGAAGACGGAGGCCGCCGGTGCGCTTCGGAACCTGAAGAAGTGGACACGGCCGCAACGGATCGGGCCGATCCCGTTGATCGGTCGCTCTTTCGTGCTGCGCGAACCGCTCGGTGTGGCGTTGATCATTTCGCCCTGGAACTACCCGATCGGTCTGTTGCTCTCGCCGCTGGTGGGGGCGATTGCCGCGGGCAATGCGGTGATGCTGAAGCCTTCGGAGGTCACTCCGCATACCTCGGCCGCGCTCGCACGCTTCATCCCGGACTACCTCGACCCCGAAGCGATTGCTCTCGTCGAAGGCGGTGTGCCCGAGACCACCGCACTACTCGAGGAGCATTTCGACCACATCTTCTACACCGGAAACGGTCACGTCGGTCGCGTCGTGATGGAAGCCGCAGCGAAGAACCTGACGCCCGTCACGCTCGAGCTCGGAGGCAAGAGCCCGTGTCTGGTCGATCGGGAGGTGGACATCGCGACCACCGCGCAGCGGATCGCCTGGGGGAAGTTCGTGAACGCGGGTCAGACCTGCATCGCCCCGGACTACGTGCTCGTCCATCGGGATCGCGAAGAAGAGCTGGTGGGGGCGCTCGAGGCCGTCACCCGTGGATTCTATGGAGAGGATCCCAAAGCTGCCCCGGATTATGCGCGGGTGGTGAACGGGCGTCACTGCGAGCGGTTGGCAAAACTGCTCGAAAGCGGCAGCCCGGCCTTTGGCGGTGAGGTCGATGCCGAGCAGAACTACATCGCGCCGACCGTGCTGCGCAATGTCGACCTGGATTCACCGATCATGCAGGAGGAGATCTTCGGTCCGATCCTGCCTGTCCTGGCCGTGGAAGACATGGACGAGGCGATCCGCATCGTGAACACAAGGGACAAGCCCCTGGCCCTCTATGTCTTCACCGAGAACGAAGCGGTCTACGAGAAAGTGCTGCGAGAGACGAGTTCCGGTGGCGCGTGTGTGAACGGCACGCTGATGCACATCATGGATGCCCGTGCTCCCTTTGGCGGCGTAGGCCCGAGCGGACAGGGTGCCTACCATGGCCGATACAGTTTCGAGACATTCAGCCACCGCAAGACGGTCCTGAAGCGCGGCTTCCGGATGGATCTCAAGTTCCTCTACCCACCGTACAGCGACCGGAAGCGGCGGATCGCGCAGCGGTTCATGTAGTGGTGAGGGCGTCTGGCGTCCATTTTCAGCTGACGTCTTCCGATCGGAGCCAGTCATGAGCGAACTCGCTGATTTCCGCCCTTCCTCAGTGGGCACGATTCCGCGCCTCGTCCAGGATTCGGCCTCTCGGTTTGCTGAGCGCGTCGCTTTCGAAGATGGCGATCGCAAGCCGCGCTTCGACGAGTTGGGCGAGCTCGCGCTCCGAAGCGCCAGGGCGTTCATTGCAGCTGGCCTCGAGCCTGGCGACCGGGTGGCCATCTGGGCGCCGAACCAGCTCGAGTGGGTGCTGGCGGCGGTAGGGCTTCAGTCCGCAGGTGCTGTGCTCGTACCGATGAACACGCGCTTCAAGGCCTCCGAGGCCGGCTACCAGTTGCGCAAGAGCGGTGCGCGCATGGTGCTCACTGTCGAAGAGTTCCTGGGCGAACGCTATGCGGAAATGGTGGCGAGTCAGGATCTGCCCGCGCTCGAGAGCATCGTGTTGTTTTCCGGCGCGCATGCAAAGGCCAGGAGCTGGGACGCCTTTCTCGTCGAGGGTGATGCCGTCAGCGTGGAGGCAGCACGCGAGCGGATCGCTGCTGCCCGACCCACAGATCTGGCGGATATCATGTTTACCTCGGGCACCACCGGAAACCCGAAGGGCGTGATGGCGACCCACGAGCAGAACCTGCGCGGCTTCGAGTCGTGGAGTTCGGTGGTTGGCCTGCGGGAGGGAGACCGCTACCTGGTGGTGAACCCGTTCTTTCACGCCTTCGGATACAAGGCGGGCTGGCTATCGTGCATCATGCGTGGCGCGACCTGCCTGCCCCACAAGGTCTTCGACGTGCCGGAAGTGCTCCGGCGCGTGGGCGAAGAGCAGATCAGTGCACTCCCCGGTGTGCCGTCGCTCTACCAATCGATCCTGATGCACCCGGATCGGAAGAAGTACGACCTCTCGCATCTCCGGCTCGCCGTGACGGGCGCGGCACCGACGCCTGTCGAGCTGATCCGGCGCATGCGTGACGAGCTGGGTTTCGAGACGGTAATCACAGGCTACGGCCTCACCGAATCGACAGGCATCGCGACGATGTGCCGTGAGGGTGACGCCCCGGAAATCATCGCCAGGAGTTCGGGTCGTGCGATTCCCGATGTCGAGGTTCAGTGTGTCGACGACGAGCGCAAGGAGGTGCCCCGGGGCCAGCCCGGTGAGGTGATCGTGCGCGGTTACAACGTGATGCAGGGCTACTTCGAGGACGCCGAGGAGACGCGCAACGCGATCGACGCCGACGGCTGGCTGCACACCGGCGACATCGGTGTGATGGACGAGCAGGGCTACCTCGACATCACGGATCGAAAGAAGGATATGTTCATCATGGGTGGCTTCAACTGCTATCCGGCTGAGATCGAGGCGTTGATGTTCGAGCACCCGCAGATCGCACAGGTTGCCGTACTCGGCATCCCCGACGAACGAATGGGTGAGGTCGGGCTGGCCGTCGTCGTCCCCGAGCCGGGAACCGAGCCCAAGTCGGAAGACCTCCGCAGCTGGTGCCGGGAACACATGGCCAACTACAAGGTTCCGCGGCGGATCGAACTCGTCGCGGAGCTGCCGATGAACGCGACCGGCAAGGTCCAGAAGTTCATTCTTCGCGAGAAAGCCCTGGGCAAGGTTTGAACCCTTCATGAGCCCCGCCCCGCCGGTCGTCGCAGAGCACCTGAAGAAACGCTTCGGGTCCGTTTCAGCTGTCGAAGATCTGAGCCTTACCGTCGAGGAAGGCAAGGTCTACGGCTTTCTCGGGCCCAACGGTGCCGGGAAGACGACGACCATCCGGATGCTCCTTGGGCTGATCGCACCGGACGGTGGCAGCGTGAGGATCTTCGGTCACGACATCCGCCGGGACTTCAAGCTCGCGATCCGCTGTGTCGGGGCGATGGTGGAAGGGCCCGCGTTCTACCCCTTCCTGACCGCACACAAGAATCTCCAGCTTTTTGGGCGGTTGTCTGGGGGTGTACCCGCTGCGCGTGTCGACGAAATTCTCGATCGGGTCGGTCTTCTCAGACGCGCGGGCCAGAAGGTCGGCGGTTTCTCGCAGGGCATGCGCCAGCGTCTGGGCATTGCCCTGGCGATGCTCGAAAAGCCGCGCCTGCTGGTGCTGGACGAGCCGACCAATGGGCTCGATCCCCAGGGAACCCGTGAGATCCGTGAGCTGCTGCGCCAGATCCGAGACGAGGGAGAGACCACGGTGCTCGTCTCGAGCCACCTGCTCGGCGAGATGGAACGCATCTGCGACCGGGTTGCGGTGATCTCCCAAGGGCGGATGCTTCGGGAGGGTTCGCTCGACGAACTGCTCGGGGCGGATGATGGTGTGGTGGAGCTGGTGGTCGAGCCCGACCGCACCAGTGCAGCGGCCGAGGTGTTGACGCGTCGCTTCCAGATCGAGCCCCGCCGCATCCGCCGTGGCCATCTCGAGTTGATCGTCGACGGTCGAGCCGGAGCTTCCGAGGTGAACCGCGTCCTGGTCGAGGAAGGGCTCGCCGTGCATGGCCTGCACAGCCGGCGACGCAGCCTCGAACAGGTCTTCGTCGAGCTGACGGGAGAGGTGTCGGACATTCAATGACGACTCTTCTCGGATTTGTTCGAACCGTGGCGCGGCTGGTGCGCGCTGACGTGACGAAACTCTCACGCTATTGGGTAGTGGTCTCAGGCTTCGTCGCGATCGCGATACTCGCGGTTTCCGGCATGATGATCTTCTACCGGATCGAGCAGACGGCCAACGTCACTGCAGACTCCGGCTACGACTTCGCCCTCTCGGTGGTGAATCGGCTCGTCGACGTATCGATGCCCATCGTCTACGTGCTCGTCTGCATCCTGTTCGCGATCGACGTGTCGAACTCCACCGTCAAGTGCATCTTGACCCGCCCTGTAACGCGTATGGAGCTGCTCGTTTCGAAATATGTGACGGCTCTGGGAATGGTGACACTGAATGTGGCCCTGCTCTGGGCGGTGGCACTCAGTGGTGGCGCCGCCTACTACGGACTGGGCGATCTGACCGAGAACGGCTACGTGATCTTCAGCGGTGGCTACGTACTCGGACAATTCGCCCTCGGTACCTTCTTCTTGATCCTTGGCTTCGCCAGCGTTGCGGCCATGGGCGTGGCCGTTTCGGCCTTTTCGAGCACGATGGGCGGGGCCATCATCATCGGACTCATCTTCTTCTTCGTGCTCGGGGCGATCTCCGTCATTCCCGCGAGTCTCGGATTGACGGTCTCGTCGGGTGGTGAATCCTTCTTGCTGTCGTTCAGCTCCCTTTCCCTGCCGAAGCAGCCACTGGTTCCGCTGGGTGTGCTCGATGACTTGACGACAGGAGTCGCCATCGAGAGTTGGTGGATCCCTCCCATCCAACGGATGTTGGTGGTATGTGGCTGTCACCTCGCTCTCTTCTTCACGATCTCGGCGATCGGCGTCCGCAAGCGGGACTTCACGCTATGACGGGCGTACGGGCACTGCTCGTCGTACTCATGGTCGTGACTGGTGCTGCTGCAGGTTCAACAGAGGATCTCTTCGTACGCTCGAAGATCGAGTTTCCGGGCAAGATCGAGGATCATCTGCTGGCAGATGTCGACGGGGACGGTCGACACGATGTGTTGGTGGTTCACGCGGCTCCTGGTGACCGCCACGACTACCACTTAGCGGTCTGTTTCCAGCGACCTGAGAAGAAGTTCGACGGCTGCGAAATCATCGACCTCCCCGAGGACGTTCGTGCCTTCGATGTCGGGAATGTGGATCCCGCGCCAGGTTCCGAGCTGGTGATGGTCACCGCCACGGGCATCGTCTGGTCGGCATTCGAAGCAGGCCGGCTGGGCCCGCGTCACCTGATGACGGAGGTTTCGTCCGTCTTCACTGCGACCGACCCGGATGTTCCGCGCCCCCTCGATCTGCTCTTCGATCTCAACGGCGACGGGCGGGACGAATTGCTCCTTCCCGGCTCCGATGGACCCACCTGGGTGAAACCGGATGGCAGCACCCAATTGCTGGAGAGCCCTGCCATCGTGCTCTACCGCCTGGCCAGCCGCGGAGCGGATGTGAATGCAGCGCTGCGTAGCGGCTTCCAGAGCCGCGTGACCAGCGAGATGAATACCCCCGACCTGCACGTCTTCGATTGGGACGGAGACGGCCGCCTGGACGTGGTGACCCAACTCGACAATGTCCTTCGCGTATTCCTGCAGGATGAGGTCGGAAGCCTGCCGAGCCAGCCTTCCCGGACGATCGAGCGCAGCACGTTGGCCGGCAATGAACTCGACTCATCATTCACCGGCGAAGTGACGAGCTTCGCCCAGCTCGATCTCGACGGCCGGGCGGACCTGATCCTCACGAAGTGGGGGAGTTCGGAGGAGCGTACCCGGATGGATCGGGCCATCTTCTTCTCGCGTCCCGACGGCAGCTATCCGGAGTTGCCCGATCAGCGGGTGCGTTCCGAAAGCGTCACGCCGGATTTCAACCTGGTGGACCTGGACGGAAACGGAACCCGTGACCTGGTGGTTCCGTTCTTCCACTTCGCACCGTCCCAGGCCGTGAAGGTGATTACCCAGAACGCCTTGCGTTGGCAGCTGCGCATCTTCTTGCTGGGAAGCAACGGACGCTACAGCCAGGAAGAGGGCAAGGAGTTCGCACGGATCGACCGACGGGTGGTGCTCGACTACAAGCTCGACATTCTCAAGCTGTTGTTCGGCAACCAGGCACGGCCGACGGGTCGCATCGCGCCGCTGCTCGATTTCCGGGCCGATATCGATGGCGATGGTTTCGCGGATCTGGTCGCGGACGATGGCGGCGACAAGCTGCGGATCTATTGGGGCAACGCGGACGCGCGCTACTCGAGCTCACCCGATCGGGAGGTGCCGTTCGAATCGACGCTGGCCTACGATCTGATCGACGCGGATGGAGACGGCCGCACGGATCTCTTCGCCTATCACGGTACGCGCCCGGTGAAGGACCAGATCGATGGCCACGGGTTTCATGCGGTGAAACGGCGCCGCACCGAACGCAAACGAGCCCGACGCGCCGAAGAGGCACGCCGGGCTCGCACGCAGGACGAGACGGAACCGCGCGAGCGGGTCCGCCTCGAAATCCTGATGAGTCTCGGAAGAGGCGGCTAGAAGCGGCGGCCGCCGCCTCCACCACCACCGCCACCACCACCGCCGCCGCCACCGCGGCGGTCTTCCGCCTCGTTGACGCGCAGGGGGCGGCCCCCCATGTCGCTGCCGTCCAGGGCACGCATGCCCTTGTCGGCGTCTTCACCGTTTTCAAACTCGACGAAGCCGAAGCCTCGGGAGCGACCGGTCTCACGGTCGGTGATGACGCGTGCAGATAGCACGTTGCCATGGGGCGAAAAAAGGTCGCGCAACTCGTCGTCGTTCGTGCGGAAGGGCAGATTGCCCACATAGAGCTTCTTGCTCATTCGGTCTCCGATTCAGGTTCGTAAAGGAGGCTTCGATCGAGAGATGCACGAACCTGGGTAACCCGGGAGCCTGATCGCTACGAAAGGGGGCCTCTGACCGGAGATACGCTAGACGCTCGCCCACGGAACGCAACAGGCCATTTTGCAGGTGAGTGAAAAATGGGGGCCCCAAGGACAAGCGAGAATCCGGCCCCGCTGCGAAATGCCCCCTTTTTCCCCCGAATCCGAGGATGTGGCATCGGATCCGCTTCCGTGATCCTTGGGCTTCTGGGGGCCGGGTCGACATAAGTGGGGCAATCTGCCCCCACCCGACGGTTGATCCATCGCGAATCGACGGACCCAGCACCGGCTATTCGAGGGCCATGGCCCGAAAGACCACCAATTCCTCGTCGCTCACTCCGAGTGCGTCGCGGCGAAAGCTGTCGAAGCTGCCGAACTGTTTGCGAATTTCGTCGAAACCGGCCTCCAGGTAGGCGCGCTCCACGCCGAGGATGGGGCGGACTTCGTCCGGGTCGGTCCGGAAGAGCGAAGCGAAGCGGATGATCAGGAGGAGCTGCTCGATGTGTTGCTTCGTGTAGTGGTTCGTCAGCAGGAAATCCTCGAATACGATCTCCTCTGGAACACCCAACGTTCGGAGAATCAGCGCGGAGGCCATGCCCGCTCGATCCTTGCCACCGGTGCAGTGGACCAACGCGGGCAGGCTCTCTTCGTGTTGCACGCGCTCGAGCAACCTGGCATAACGATCGACGAACTTCGTGACGAAGGCACGGTTGCCGTCGACAAGCAGCTGGCCCAGGTCCACGCCTTCGAGATCGCCTGACAGGATGCGATCCTTGAGCACGTTCAGATCAGCGCCCTCGACGCTGATCGGAAGCTCCATGACCTCGGGCGCTGGATCACTCGGTAACCGGTCTGGTGCTTCGGCCTTCTCCTCGGCGGAGCGGAAATCACAGACCAGCTTGATGCCGAGTTCACCCATTGCCGTGACGTCGTCGTCGGTCAGGTCTCCGAGTGCATCCGATCTGTAGAACCGGCCCCAGCGCACCTTGCGTCCGTCCTGGGTCGCATATCCCCCCAGATCGCGGAAGTTGTGGGCGCCCTCCAGCGCCACGTGGCGCTGCTTCACGTGGTCGGGCATGCCGGCGTAGAGATCGGGCTCGGAGCACGCGAAGAATGCGGGGAGGATGAAGAGAATCAGTGCGCGATTCATGGGTTCCGTCCTATTGGCTTCACTCGTTCGACGAATGCCTGCCGGAGGGTGGCACAGCCGGCTCGTTCGCAGTGCTGGAACCATCGCAGCCGGCGATGCGATCGGCCTCGATGCCGATGCGAGCGAAACGCCCGAGGGTGAGATCGCCCAGGACCGCAATCGTCGTGCGCTCCGCCGGAGCGCGGCGGAAACGCTCGACCTCTCCAACCCGTCGTCCCTCTGCGTCGTAGCGTGCCCGCACTCCCCAGAGGCTTCGCGCTGCGGGCTGGCCCGGCATGCTGTAGCGAAGGTCTTCCATCTCCACGAGAGCCCCGCCGCTCGGCAGTCGGGTTGTGTGGACGACCACGTCGTCCATCGCGAACCAGCGCATCAGCTGGCCCTGCCACGTGCTCTCGAGTTCCAGGGATTCCGGGGTCGCGGCAGGCTCCGGGAAGCCCTCCCCGAACGGGCAGCCGAGTGCCAGTGTCGTGTGCCACCCCGCCCAGACCCTGCCCTCGTAGCGCGCGACCACCCGTCGCATCAGCGGTTGCAGGAGAGTCGGGTAGACGCGCACCTCCGCCGGAGCCACTTCGAGTACGCGAGCTACATCGGAGCGGGCCAGCTGGTTCAGGCCGACACCCCCCACCAGATAGAGGCTGGAGAGGGCGAGTGCAAAGCCTATGCGGCGCGGTGCGGCTCGAGCGAGGCCCAGCCCCGCAGGCGCGAGGAGTCCAATGGCCAGAATGCCGGTGTAGAACGGATCGACGATGCCGACCCCGTTCAACGAGAAGCGCATGCGACTGAAGGGCGCCAGCAACTGCGTGCCGTAGGGCGTGAACCAATCGAGGAGCGGGTGGGTGAACAGCGCGAGAATGCAGACCTGGACCCAATCGCGCAGGGTTGTTTCCCGTTTCGGGTCCCGCCACCGCCACAGGATCCAGCCGAGTGCGGGGCCCACCACCGGTCCGAACCACAGCGAGTGGGTCGAACCGCGGTGGTAGAGCAGCTCGCCATAGCCGCCATGGAGTGGCGCGAGCAGCACATCGAGATCCGGCAGCATGCCGACAACAGCCCCCCAGAAGAGCGCACGTCGGCCGAGCTTCGGAGCAGCTACGCGGGCGACGGAGGCCCCGAGTAGCGCCTGGGTCAACGGCTCCATGGGTCGGTCACCTCTCGAACGCTCAGCGTGTGGGCTCCCGATGCTCTCTCGAGGTCGACAATGCGGAGTCTTCATCTTCGATGGCCCGGCCGCGTGTTTCCGGCAGGGCGAGGAAGAACAGGATTCCAGCCGTCGGCATTCCGAGGGATAGCAGGCTTGCTGCAGCGGGCAGGCCTCCGAGCCAGGCGCTGAGCACGGAGGTTGCGAAGTAGGCGGTGATGGCGCCGAGTGCAGAAGCGATCGCAGCGCCACCGCTGATCGTTGCGCGAAGAGCGGTGGGGAAGAGTTCAGTCACTGCGGCGCGAAGCGGGACGACCCCTGCGGAGGAGCACAAACTCATCGCAACCATGCCCAGGGCCAGCCCAAAGGCTGGATGGACCGGGAAATCCCCGGAAACGTGATAGAAGCCCCAGGTTGCACCGGTGAAGAGGACGGACGAGACGAGGAACGTCGGCCGGCGCCCCCAGCGCTCCGACAGGTGGCCTCCCAACGGGAAGCCCACAAGGGCCACCCCGCCGCCGCCGATGACGACTGCGGTGGCAACCACTGGCTCTAGACCCAGGTGCTGGACTGGGAAGTAGATCAACCAGGTCTGGGTTGCGGCGATCACCATCGGAAACAGGCCGGACACGATCAGCAGGGCGATGGTTCGACGTCGGTAGCGCGGGCCCAACAGGTCACGAACCATCGCACTTGCAGTGTCGCCCGCTGCGGAGGCACGTTCGAAGTGCTGGCTCTCCGGCAGGACCCGGCGCAGCAGCGGTACTCCCAAGATTCCCGCGGCCGCCGCGCCCCACACCCAACGCCAAGTTCCCGGGACGTTCTCGGAAGAAGCGACCAGGATCATTCCCAGGCCGGCACCCAACGAGCCGGCGAGGCTCACCCAGCCATGGCCGCGCGCCCGGGTCTCCGTGGAGAGGCTCTCGGTCACCATGACGGGTACCAGGATGACCAGCAGCCCCTTGAACGCCTGGGTGAAGACCTGCACGCCGATGAATCCCTTCAACCCGGGTGCCAGGGCGGTGAGGATGCAGAGCGGGCTCATCAGCAGCAGCGTCCAGAGCAGTACCCGGCGCCGTCCCCTGCGATCGGCCCATCTCGCCAATGCATAGGTGCCGAGGGCGCCGATCGAGATCCAACCGAACGTGCGGCTGATGCTGACATCGTCGAGCCCGAACTCGCGTGCGAGAAAGGGCGCGGCCGCAGCATTCAGAACGTCGGCGAAGCCCCAATAGCCCATCAGCCCCGCGAGTAGAAGAACGGAGCGGGACTCGTCGGTCTGGCTCACGACGGGGTCGACGGTCTGGTCGTCAGCCGGTCAGCAGGTCGCGGGCGATCGCACGGATCTGGATCTCGTCCGTACCCGCATAGATCTGCAAGACCTTCGCGTCCCGGGCCAACTGTTCCACGTGGTACTCGGCCATGTAGCCGTTGCCTCCGAAGACCTGCACTGCCTCCATCGCGACTTCGACCGCGGCTCGGGCTGAGTAGAGCTTCATCGCGGAGGCTTCGGCCAGCCCCATGCTCCGGCCATGAGCGGAGAGCTCGATGGTTCGGAACACCAGATTCTGGACGTTCATTCGCGCGACTTCCATGCGCGCCAGCTTCTCCTGGATCAGCTGGTATTCGCCGATCGGCTTCTCCCATTGCACACGCTCGCGGGAGTACTCGACGGATAGCTCCAGACAGCGAGAGATGATTCCCAAGGCCATCGCTGCCACGCCCGAACGCTCGGTCTGGAAGGTGTCCTTGGCGCCCTCGCGGCCAGCGCCGCGGCTCTTTGTCAGGGCGTCCTCCCCGCCGAGCAGGTGGTCGATTCCGCAGCGAAGATCGTTGACGAAGAGCTCGCCCGTGGGTGAGGAGTGCATGCCCATCTTGCGCAGGGGTTTGCTCTGTTCGAGGCCCGGCATGCCACGATCGAGTACGAAGTTCAGGATCTTGCGATCCCGTGAGTCGACGCCTTCTTCTTCGAGCTTGCAGATGAAGACGATCGTGTCGGCATACGGACCGTTGGTGATGAAGGTCTTGTTGCCGTTCAGAACGAACTCGTCGCCCTCGCGGCGGGCCGAAGCCTTCATGCCGCCGAACGCGTCGGAACCCGAGCCGGGTTCGGTGATCGCCCAGGCGCCTACTTTCGCCAGCGTGAGCACGTCGAGGCCCCAATGCTTCTTTTGTTCGATTGTGCCCTTCGACATGATCGCAGCACCGGTGAGGCCCACCGAGACACCCATGGCAGTGACCATGCCGGGGCAGTAGCGGCAGAGCTCGATGATCGGGACCAGCTGCATCGCGGCGCCGTCGCCGGTGCCGTCCCCCTCTTGGGTCTTCTTCTCCTTGCCCTCGCCTGCCTCGGCCTTTGCGATCTGCCGCTCGAAACGGCTGCGCGCCATCTCGTCCATGCCAAAGGTGGCGTACAGCTTGCGCAAGATGTCGTACGGCGGGAGATCGCCGTGCTCGAGCTCCTCCAGATTCGGGACGATCTCCTCCTCGATGAAGCGGCGCACCGCGTCTCGGATCATCTCGTGCTGTTCGCTCCACTCGATCATCGGATCCTCCTTTGGGCGTTCTGGCGGCCAGACAAGCTAGCACTCGCGAACGGTGCGCTACCAATCTCCACGCCGGGAGGGCCACCGTCGGTGCGAATGGCTACGTTCTTCGGCCCCGGTCTCCTCCGAGGAACATCT
This sequence comes from bacterium, assembly GCA_024226235.1. GTDB lineage: Bacteria > Myxococcota_A > UBA9160 > UBA9160 > UBA6930. The sequence continues at coordinate 46,853 of JAAELW010000228.1, read as the reverse complement.
TGTCGATGGATCTGAATGGATCGCTCGAGCGTTTCGGGCTCGAGAAGTTCCGCCCGGGGCAGCGCGAGGCGGTTGAAACACTGCTGCGCGTGGGGAGGCTGCTGCTCGTAGCGCCGACCGGTGGCGGCAAGAGCCTCGTCTATCAGCTTCCGGCTGCCAGCTTGCCGGGCACCAGCCTGATCGTCTCGCCATTGGTTTCGCTGATGCAAGACCAGGTATCCGCGCTCGAGACCATCGGAGTGCCTGCCACCTTCCTGGCTGCGACCCTCGAGGGTGCCGAGCTTCGGCGCCGTATGCGCGAGCTCGGCCGGGGGAGCTACAAGCTTGCCTATGTCGCACCGGAGCGGCTGGCTTTCGACGGGTTCCGCTCGCTGCTGGCCGATCTCGAGTGTCCGCTGATCGCCGTCGACGAAGCCCACTGCATCAGTGAGTGGGGTCACGACTTCAGACCCGAGTACATGCAGATCGGTGAGGTGATTGCAACGATTCCGGATGCTCGGGTGCTCGCTTGCACCGCAACGGCCACACCGGTCGTACGCGACGAGATCCTCGAGCGGCTCGGATTGCCCGCGGATACGCCCCAGCTCGTGCGAGGCTTTGCACGGCCCAACTTGGCGTTGGGTGCACGGGAGGTGGCTTCGAAGCGGGACAAGAATGCATCGGTGGATGCCACCCTGCGCGAGGCGTTGGGTGCGCCGGGTCAGGTGGAGGGCTGCGCCATCGTCTACGCGCCCACGCGGAAGTCGACGGAGCAGGAAGCTACACGCCTGACCCGAGCCGGATACCAGGCCGAGGCCTACCATGCTGGCTTGCGCGGTTCCGTTCGTGAGGCCGTGCACGCGCGTTTCTCGGCCGGCCAGACCGAGGTCGTCGTTGCCACGAACGCCTTCGGAATGGGAATCGATCGTTCCGATGTGCGGGCTGTCGTGCATCTCGCACCGCCGAGCTCGATCGAGGCCTACTACCAGGAGGTCGGTCGGGCAGGCCGCGATGGCGACCCGGCTTGCGGCCAGCTGCTCGTTTCGGCCGGAGATCTCCCGTTGCGGCGATACCTGATCGAGAGTGACGCAGGCGGTGGTGCTCCGGATCCTGAGATCGTGCGCCACAAGTGGAACCTGTTTCTCGAGCTGATGCGCTGGGCAGAAGGGGGAAGCTGCCGCCACGATGCCATCTTGCGCTACTTCGGCGATGAAGAAGAGACCCTGGCAGGCTGTGGCCGCTGCGATGTCTGCCTCGATCTGGTGGCCCGCGGTGAGGATGACGAGGAGACCGTCACGCTGGTCGTTCGCAAGGCACTCTCCGGAATCGCGCGGCTGCACGGCCGCTTCGGCTTGCAGATGGCCGCCAAGCTCCTGCACGGCAGCCGGGACGAACGACTCGCCGAAACCCGTCTCGACCAGACTCCGACCTTCGGGGTGCTCTCCGAGCACGCAGAGCTGTGGATTACGAAGCTGCTGCGCCGCTGTGTGACCGCCGGCTGGGTCGATTTCATCGGGGGTGATCGCCCGGTCGTCGTGCTGACGGAGGAGGGCGCTCGTGTGATGCGCGCTGAGCTACCCGCTCGGCTCGTCCTTCCGGCAGCAGGCCGCCCCCCCGCCCGTCCACCCACCAGGCGCAAGGCCGTGGCGGGTCGCGCAACCGCCGTCGCCGACGCTCTCGACGAAGCCGGGGAAGCCCTGTTCGAAGCCCTGCGTCACCACCGCCTGGAAGTTGCCCGTGCCGCTGGTGTCCCGCCCTACGTCGTCGCCAGCGACCGAACCCTGCGCGACATAGCACTCCTCCGCCCCCGAAACCGCGAAGAACTCCTCCTTGCCCACGGCATCGGTCCCGCCAAGGCCGACCGCTTCGGCAAAGGCCTCCTCGATGTAGTGAAGAAGCGGGGCCGCTAGGAAACGGGGCCGCTTTTCAACGGAGGGGACGGAAGCAGGTCCGGAGTTCTTCGACGAAGGTGGTGGGCTGTTCGAAGGCGGCGAAGTGGCCGCCGCGTTTCAACTCGTTCCAGTGGACGAGGTTCGTGAAGCGCTTCTCGGCCCAGCGGCGCGAGCAGAGGAAGATCTCCTTCGGGAAGATCGAGCAGCCTACCGGGATCGTGACCGGCTCCATGTTGACCTGGTTGAAGCTCTCCCAGTAGAGGCGGGCAGAGGACGCGCCCGTTGCTGGGAGCCAGTAGAGCATCACGTTGTCGAGCATTTCGTCACGGGTCAGCGCGTTCTCCGGATGGCCATCGCAGTCCGTCCAGGACCAGAACTTCTCGAGGATCCAGGCGGCCTGACCGGCGGGGGAATCCGTCAGCCCGTAGGCCAGGGTTTGCGGGCGCGTGCTCTGCTGCTTCGAGTAGCCCGAGTCCTTTTCCTGGTAGTGCTGCATGCTCGCGAGCGCGGCCTGCTCCAGTTCGGTGAGCTCGGTCATGGTCTCCGGGTCAGGGGCCACGATCGGCATGTTGAGGTGGATGCCGCGGCAGTTCTCCGGGTCCTGGATGCCGATCGCGGTCGTGACCATCGCGCCCCAGTCGCCTCCCTGGGCGACGTAATTCGAATAGCCGAGTTTCGGCATCAGTTCGGCCCAAGCTGCCGCGATCTTTGGAACTCCCCAGCCGGGCCCGGTCGGTTTGTCCGAGAAGCCGAAGCCAGGCAGGGACGGGCATACGACGTGGAATGCATCAGCGGCGTTGCCACCGTGAGCCGTCGGGTTCGTCAGCGGATCGATCACCTTCTGGAATTCCACGATCGACCCGGGCCAGCCGTGAGTCATCACGAGCGGCAGTGCATCCTGATGAGGTGAGCGCTGGTGGATGAAGTGGATGCCCAGACCGTCGATCCCGGTCTTGAACTGGTCGAACCGGTTCAGGCTTGCCTCTCGGGTACGCCAGTCGTACTTCTCGGCCCAGTACGCGCAGACCTCCTGGGTGTAGGCAAGCGGGATGCCCTGGGACCAATCGTCGGGTGTCTCCGCCTCCGGCCAGCGGGTGTTTCGGAGACGGCGATGCAGATCGTCGAGCTGTTCGTCGCTCGCGGAGATCCGGAAGGGTTGGATATCGGACATGGCTTGTTCCTCCAAGTGGGAGCATGCCTCGTCCGGGTCGGGTCCTGCTAGCCCGGCAGCCAGCGGAACCCACATTCCCTGCTAGCCCCGCAGCCAGCGGAACCCACATTCATCGCGCCAAGCGTACGTGCTAGCGTCGCCCTCAGCAGGAGGATCGTCCATGCTCTGGGAACAGCTTCTCTCGAACCCCGCCATCAAGGCTTGGGCGCTTTCGTGCATCGTGGTGGCACTGAAGACCCTGGTGACGGGCATGGTCGTCAGCTCGATTCGAATCCGAAAGAATGTCTTCGCCTCGCCCGAAGACTACGAGATGCAGAAGCTCGAACCCCAGACTGCCACCGACGAAGAGGTCGAGCGTGCGCGGCGCGCGCACCTGAACGATCTGGAAGCGGGTCTGCCCTTCGTGTTGGTGGGGTTCGTCTATGCACTCACCCAGCCGAGCACACTCGGTCTATGGATCTGCTTCGCGGGTTTTCCGATCGGGCGCATTCTGCATCTCGTCCTCTACATGAAGGGACTGATGCCGCATCGAACCGCAGCCTGGGCGATCGGTTTCGTGATCACGCTCTGGATGGCAGTGGCTTCGGCCCTTTCGATCCTCTTCTAGGCCGCGGCGATGAGTCATGTCCGCATCGAAAAACCGGGTCTCCATACCAGCGTGATCGTCCTCGATCGGCCCGAGCGGATGAACTCGCTGGCCTTCGAGCTGGCGATGCCGCTGCACGAAGCGATCGAAGAGGTGGCGGCGGATTCTGACACCTGGTGCGTGGTTCTCACCGGAACGGGCCGCGGGTTCTGCTCCGGGGCAGACACCCAGGGCACCGAGCCCCCGCCGGACATCGAAGGCATGACGCTCACACGGATCGCCACCCGCTCGATGACGATCTTGTCCGACCTGGTGCCGGCTCTGCGGCGCATGCCTCAGCCGGTGATCTGTGCGGTCAACGGGGCGGCGATCGGCGGCGGCATGTGCCTCACGCTGGGGGCGGATGTGCGGATCGCGGCGGAGTCGGCCTACTTTCGTGCCGCAGGCATCAACAACGGACTCACGGCCACGGAGCTGGGCGTGAGCTTCCTGTTGCCGCGCGCCATCGGGAGCAGCCGCGCATTCGAGATCATGCTCTCCGGGCGGGACGTTTCTGCGCAAGAGGCAGCGGAGATCGGCCTGGTGTCGAAGACCGTCCCCGACGCAGAGCTGATGGACGCCGCCCTGGCCCTCGCCGATCAGATCAACGGCTGGAGCACCCAGGGCGTGCAGCTCACGAAGCGGATGATCTGGGCGGGTCTCGAGACCGGAAGCCTGGACGCAGCGATCGAGATGGAGAAGCACACCCAGCTCTTCGTGCGGCTCACGACCCAGAACTTCGAAGAGGCCACCCGGGCCCGCAAGGAAGGGCGCAAGCCGGAGTTCAAAGACTGATCGGCCGCAGCCGTGGTAACTTCTGGTCATGAACAACACACTCCGCGAAGTCGATCCGTGGCGATTCGCCGGTTCGTTCCTCGAGAGGATCCTCTCGGGAGGGATCCCAGACGAGCCGAATCATCCGCCGATTCCATGGACGCCGGTGACCAAGCCGCTCGCCCAGTCGAAAGTGGCGCTGCTTTCGACGTCCGGCCTCTCGATGAAGGGAGACACACCCTTCGACATGGAGTTCGAGCGCCAGAATCCGACCCGGGGAGATTCCAGCTGGCGTCGGCTGCGAGCGGACGCCACTGCTGCAGAGATCGATGCGAACCATCTGCACATCGATACGGGGTACGTGGAGCGGGACCTGAACGTGGCGCTTCCGGTCGACCGGCTGCGAGAGCTCGTGGCCGAAGGCGTCGTGGGTGCCAGCGCTCCGAGCCACTACTCCATTATGGGTTTCCAGGGCAACGATTCCAGCGACCTGGTGGAGAAGAGTGCCCCTGAGATCGCGGAGGCCATGCGGAGTGAGGAAGTCGACCTGGCGCTCCTCACGCCGGTTTGACCCGATTGTTGCCGGTCCGTGGGACTGGTCGCACGAGAGATCGAAGCGCGGGGTATCCCGACCGTCACGCTGAACATGCTATGGCCGTTCCAGCGCGCCATTGGAATGCCGCGGGTCGCGGCCATCGAGCATCCGTTCGGGCGCCCCTTCGGTGATGTGGGCGATACCGAGACCCAAGGGAGCGTGCTGCGCGCAGGCCTTGCGCTGTTCGAGACCGCAAAAGAACCGGGCACCGTCGAGCACCTGCCCTTCGTCTGGCACGAGGAGCCCAAGCAGACGAAATGGCATCCTGCCGAGCCCTCGCCGATCATCGCGCTGATGAAGAAACGCCGAGAAGCAAGGACGTAACGACCTAGCGTCATGAAGCTGCTGGTTGCGAATCGCGGCGAAGTCGCCGTGCGCGTGCTGCGCGCTGCAGGAGAGCTGGGCATCCGATCGGTTGCGGTGGCTTCGCCGGACGATGCATCCGGCCTTCACTTGCGCATGGCCGACGAGACCCACGCACTGTCGGGCACCGGGCCGGCAGCGTACCTGGATGCCCCAGCGCTCGTCGCAGCGGCTCGTGAGACGGGATGCGATGCGCTGCATCCGGGCTACGGGCTGTTGAGCGAGAGCGCGGAGCTGGCGCATGCCTGCGAAGAGGCGGGCATCGTCTGGATCGGCCCGCGGTCGGAAACCCTGCTGGCCCTCGGTGACAAGACCGCCGCCCGTTCGCTGGCCGAGCGCTCTGGAGTGCCCGTCTTGCCCGGAACCAGCGGGCCGACCAGTCTCGACGAGGCACGCGAATTCCTGTCTTCGCTAGGTGAGGGCGGGCAGGTGATGGTCAAGGCGCTCGCAGGCGGTGGCGGCCGCGGAATGCGCGTGGTGGAGGATGCCGAAGCCCTGGAAGCGGTCTGGGCGCGTTGTGCGTCCGAGGCCGGAGCGGCCTTTGGAAACGACGCGCTCTACGTCGAGCGGCTGATGCCCGCTGCTCGCCATCTGGAGATCCAGATCGTGGCCGATGGTCAGGGCGGTATCGTGCAGCTCGGCGAGCGCGAGTGCAGCCTGCAGCGCCGGCACCAGAAGCTGATCGAGATCGCACCGAGTCCGACCCTGTCGAATGGGTTGCGCACACAGCTCGCCGAAGCTGCCGTCCGTATGGCCCGGGAAGTCGGCTACCGCAGCCTCGGCACGTTCGAGTTCCTGCTCGATGCCGAGGCGGATGGCGGCTGGGCCTTCATCGAAGCCAACCCACGGTTGCAGGTGGAGCACACCGTGACCGAAGAGGTGATGGGTGTCGATCTCGTGGCGGTGCAGCTTCGGATCGCCGGCGGCGCAACGCTCGAAGACCTGGGGCTTCGTCAGCAGGATGTACCGGCGCCCCGCGGTTTCGCACTTCAAGCGCGGGTCAATCTGGAAACCCTGGCCGAGGATGGCACACTGCGGCCATCGGGCGGTGTGTTGACGGCCTACGAGCCCCCCGCAGGCCCCGGCATCCGGGTGGATGGCTACGGCTACACCGGCTACGCGACGAACCCGCGTTTCGATTCCCTGCTGGCGAAGCTCGTCGCCCATTCGCCTTCGGGCGAATTCGGGGCTGTGGTCGCGAGGGCTCTCCGCGCACTGGGCGAGTTCCGGATCGAGGGCACACGGACCAATTTGCCTTTGCTTCGAAGCCTGCTGTCGCATCCGGAGGTCGCTGCGAACCGGGTGACGACCCGCTTCGTCGAGGCGCACCTTTCGGAGCTGCTGGCGGCGATCCCGGCGACCGATTCCCTGCAGCAGGTCGGGGAAGCCGGGTTCGCCGGCGCTCGCCTCGACCGCAACGATCCCCTGGCTGTGCTGGAGCACGGCAAGGGGGTGCCCGTGTCTGTGCAGCAAGTGAGCGACGAGCCTGCCGTTCACAAACCATCCGCGGCCGGGCCGCTTGGTTCCGAGCCTGTTCCCGCGCCCCTTCAAGGCACCATCGTGAGTGTGGATGTCGCTGTCGGAGACACCATCGCCCGGGAGCAACCGCTGCTGGTGATGGAGGCGATGAAGATGGAGCACGTCATCGCGTCCGATCGCAGCGGGTTCGTGCGGGCGCTGGCCGTGGCTCCGGGAGACACGGTGTTGGAGGGGCACCCTCTGCTCTTTCTCGAAGAAGCCGATGTCGATCATCGGGTGGTCGATCAGCCGGAGGCCATCGATCTCGACCATGTCCGGCCGGATCTGGCCGAGACCCAACAGCGTCATGAGCTGGGTTTCGACGGGGCGCGGCCCGAGGCCGTCGCTCGCCGGCGCAAGACCGGGCAGCGAACGGCCCGAGAGAACCTGGAAGATCTGTGCGATCCAGGCTCCTTCGTCGAGTACGGTGCGGTCGTCATCGCGGCGCAACGCCGGCGGCGAAGCCTCGACGATCTGATCCGGCGCACTCCCGCCGACGGCATGGTGGCGGGCATCGGCAGCGTGAATGGTGACGAATTCGGAGAAATGGCCTCGCGCTGCGTGGCCCTCTCCTACGACTACACAGTGCTTGCCGGGACCCAGGGTTTGCAGAACCACCGCAAGAAGGACCGCATGTTCGAGTTGGCCGAGGACATGCGGATTCCCCTGGTCATCCTGACCGAGGGCGGCGGCGGTCGCCCAGGGGATACGGACGGCGTGGGGGTGGCCGGCCTCGATTGCATGGCCTTCTACTTCTTTGCACGGCTGTCGGGCCTGGTGCCGCTGGTGGGCATCACCTCGGGTCGTTGCTTTGCCGGCAACGCAGCGCTGCTCGGCTGCTGTGATGTCGTGATCGCGACCGAGGGCTCGAACATCGGGATGGGTGGCCCCGCGATGATCGAGGGTGGCGGACTCGGAGTGTTCCGACCCGAGGAAGTCGGTCCGATGTCCGACCAGGTGCCGAGCGGTGTCGTCGACATTCCCGTCGCCGACGAAGCCGAGGCCGTGCGGGTTGCCAAGCAATATCTCTCCTACTTCCAGGGCTCACTGGCAGACTGGGAGTGCGCCGATCAGCGTCTGCTGCGCAGTGCGATTCCGGAGAACCGGCTACGCATCTACGACGTTCGCGAAGTGCTCGAGACACTGGCCGATACCGGTTCAGTGCTCGAGCTGCGCCGGGGCTTCGGTCCCGGAATGGTCACTGCTCTTGCGCGCGTAGAGGGTCGCCCACTCGGCATCATTGCGAACAACCCGACCCACCTGGCAGGAGCCATCGACAGCGATGGCGCCGACAAGGCCGCGCGCTTCATGCAGCTCTGCGATGCGTTCGACCTGCCGATCCTCTTCCTCTGCGATACACCCGGTATCATGGTCGGCCCCGAGGCAGAAAAGACGGCGCTGGTCCGTCACGCCAGCCGCATGTTCGTGACCGCCGCCAGCGTGAGCGTGCCCTTCTTCACGATCGTGCTGCGCAAGGGCTACGGCCTGGGCGCCCAGGCCATGGCGGGCGGAAGCTTCAAAGCGGGCCTGTTCACCGTGGCCTGGCCGACGGGTGAATTCGGAGGCATGGGCCTCGAAGGTGCCGTGAAGCTCGGCTACCGCAAAGAGTTGGCCGCAGAACAGGATCCGGCCAAACGCCGCGTCCTCTACGACGAAATGGTTGCCCGGATGTACGAGCACGGGAAGGCCCTCAACACCGCATCGACCTTCGAGATCGACGACGTCATCGACCCGGCCAGCTCCCGCACCTGGGTGATGAGCGCACTGCGCTCGGCTCCCCCTCCACCCCCCCGGCCAGGCAAGAAACGCCCCTGCATCGATACCTGGTAGCCCACAACTGAACCCGCGGGGCCGGTGTTCATGAACCCGCGGGGCCGGAGTTCACAATTCACTTGTGGGCTCGATCCCCCGGGGAAGCTGTGACGCACTGTGCGACCAGATGAAGGGTGCGTCTACACAATTCCCTGTAACAACTCATGAAAATCACGAGTTGACATTTGACGCATTGCGTCTATTTGTAGATCCATGTTGGGCCCGCTGTCTCTGAAGGACCGGATCATCGTGTTGCTGATCGGCGCCACGGTGCTCGGCTCGGCCTCGTCCGGGGTTTCGATCTGGGCCCTGGATCAGGTGGCGCGGCGCAGCCAGGTGGCTGTGACGCTGAAGCTCGAAGTGAGCGAGACGTTGGGCCAGGTGGCGGCGGGTCACCTCCAGCAGACCGCGGCCCTGGAACGAGCGCTCTGGGAGCCACGTCCCGAAGCCGGGCCGTCAGCGGGTGAACGCCGTTTCGAAGCGCGAGCGGCAACCATCTGGGAAGGGCTTCAGCAGGTGAGGGGCCAGCTCTCCGCAGCACCCGGCGAGGGCGAGGCGGCGGGGCTGCTCCCGCCCGTGGCGAAGCTGGATGCCGCGCACAACCTCTATGCAGCACGAGCGCGGGAGGCGTTCTCCGCTCTGAACGCCGGGAATCTCGAAGACGCAAAGGCCCAGGCCGCAGCCGCCGAAGCTGCCAGCGTGGACTTCCAGGCGGCCCTCGACGAGATGTTGGCGCAGGCCTCCGAGAGCGCACACGCCGAGTTGACTCGGCTTCGCGAGGAGGAGAAACAGGCGAGCCTCCTCGTCGGTCTGCTCACCACGGGCGGAATCCTCGGGGCCGTCCTCGTACTGTTCCGCGCGATGCATCTCGTTTCGCGGGTGCAATCGCTGTCGGGCCTGCTGCCGATCTGTGCCCAATGCAAGAGCATCCGAGACGACCGCGGTTACTGGAACCAGCTCGAGCTCTTCGTCGAGAAGAATTCGGATGCCCAGTTCACGCACGGGCTCTGCGAGCCCTGCGTCGACAAGCTCAAGGCGGAGACGAAGGCCTAGAGGAGTGTCACCTCGTCGCCGACCTTCACGTCGCCGGGCTCTTCGATGCTCGCGTAGGCACCCAGGTTTCCACCCGTTTCCCTGACGAGCGCGCGCATGATGCCCGGATCCTTTGGCAGGTCCGAGAAGCCATGGGTCGTCATCACGCAGCGCGGGCATTCCATTTCGACGTGGATCACCGCGCTACCCATGCGCAGCCGCTGGCCGGCCCAATCGAGCTCGGGGAAGGGCTCGTCGCTTTTGGTTTCGATCAACAGATTCGGGCGGAAACGCCGCACGTCGTAGGTCGATTCCGGATGCGCCTTCTGCATTGATGCGAGGGAACTCGTCGTCATCAGTGTGAGAGGGAACGCATCGAAGTAGGTTCCTGGGGGCGATTCGAATTGAAGGAGCTCGGGCGGAAACTTCCCGAGATCCGGTAGCGGCTCGTCGGGTTGGCGACCGAAGATCGCGCGCAGCTCCTTCTCCAGGTCCGGGTCATCCGGGGCTGCGCGGCGGTAGTGTTCGAGGGCTTCCGCGGGCACGAGCGGCCAAAGCGTGACCTCCCGGCCCACGCAGGCTCCGAGCCGATCCGCGGCGTCGGGTGCGTCTGCGAGGAATGGTTCGCCACTCGGTAGCTGGATCTCTGGCGCAGGGATCGCGCCTTCCTCCGGTTCCTCGAGGAATCGTGCAGCACACTCCATGAGTGCCGGAATCTTCTTCGCTCCCTGGATGCCGCCGCGCTGCTCGTCGCGCACGGCCCAGGAGCGGTCGCCCGGAATGCCAGCGAGACCGAGGAAGACCGACCTGCGGTCCTCTCCTCGCATGCTCTTGACCGGGTGACGATGAAGGGAAGCGATGCGTCCAACAACCATCGCCGGGAGCGTAGCTCAAAGCGATGGGCGCAGGTCAGCCGTTGCTGTGTTCTCGTCGCACTCCACCGGATCTTTCGCGCCCGGCCAATGCGAGTCCGATCAGGCCCGTCGCCAGCAGTACGCTGGTTGCCGCCTCTGGTACCGCGGTGACCAGCGCGATGTTGTCGATCAGGAACCAATCGTGCTGCGTTGCGTTGACCAACTGCACACGCGCAATCGGAGCCACTGAGCTCGCACCGGCGTAGCCCCGACGGTTGAAGCCGGACAAGCCCAGCCCAGGCTGGTTCGCGATCGTGAACGAATCGATCACGTTGTCCATTGCATCGAAGAGGATCATCGTCAGATCGATATCCAGCGCATTGATATCGAAGCCGAAGGCTGTGACCGGAGCGGCAAAGATCAGCTCGAGGTCGTCAGCGGCGCCACCGGAGCGGGTTTCGAGCGCGATTCCGGTGGTGCCGAACTGGCTTGCCCAGTCGTCGTCGAAGCGCAACGTGTTGGCGTTGCTCAGCACCGTCAGGCCGCTGACGGATGTGTTCACGAAGTCGGTGCCATCCGGCTCTCCGTCGAGATCGATCAGCGTGGCACCGGAGAGTGCTGCATCGAGAGAGCTGGTGATGATCGTTGCGGCCGTGGCTTGAGAGGAGGCCAGCAGAAACATCGAGGCGAGGAAGAGACGGAACATCGGAGCAATCCTTTCCGGTCCACGTCCGATCCGGCCCGGGAGAGACGTCTGTCGCCTCAGCTCCGATCCGCCCGCGCGGTAACTCGAAAGGTCTGTTCGGTTTCATATGAATTCGGCAATTCGCCGGGTGGAATTAACCCCAAAAACACGTGTTTCCTGAAATTTCACGAGGTATTGCGCACCTGATGCGCAGTTCCAGTGCAAGTCGGAGTGAATCCGACGAGGTACCGACCGGACACTGGCCCGAACACGGGGCCTAGAGCTCGAGGCGCCTCAACACCTTGTCTACGAGCAACTCCAGCGCAGTCTCTTGCTCTGATTCGAGGCCGCCGAAGTGGACGGCCATGCCGTGGGGCAGGGCGTTGTGTGAGAGATTGCCCGCAACGTTGGTCATCACGACCTCGCTGGGAATACGACGAGGAAGCCCGGCGATGCCGAGCTCGAGATCGAAGCGGCTCTTGCGGAGAAAGGTCGCTTCGCAGCAGAGGAAGGCTCCCCGAGAAGAGAACGTGTAGAGCCTCGCCGGCCGCCGACGCCGGCGGTTGTGCAGTGTCACCTCGTGGCTGGCCGGCGCGCGTCGTTTGTTCCGCTCGCGACGCGCCGGAATCGCGCCCGCAATCGCGCGGTTCAGCTGAAAACGAAGCGAGTGGGCATTGATCGGGTCGAACAAGGGAAGATCGATGCCCGCGCGGGCAAGCCACTCGCGCTCCGGCTTCGGTGTGCTGCGCGGAAGGCTCACCAGGATGGCGAGGGCCTCCCGGGTCGATTGGAGACGCAACGCAGCCAGCGTCGTCCTCAGGTCCGGGACCGGCAGGTCCGGCGGCACGATCAGCGCATGCACGGCAAAGCGCGGATCCGCCAGCACGGGGATGGCTTCCTCCGGTGTCTTTACCCGCAATACGCGGAAGCCCAGCCTACTGATGCGCCCGGCAAGGATCGCAAATGAGCCCTGTCCCACATCCAACAGGAGCACGGCCCGCTGAGTACGCTTCATCATCGGCGACTACCTCCAGTCGGATGCGACGGAAGAGCGGCCGTGTCCAAGCATGACTGTCATCACAATCGTGGATGTGATGATCGTTCGAATGCTTGGCTCAGGCGTTGCGGGTGTCCGATACGCACCTCGTGCGCAGATGGGTATCCGGGATCGGTCCGGCTTCCTGTTCGGGCTTCCTGTTCGTATTGGGAGAATCATCCAACGGCCGCCAGACCAGCGTGCGAAAGGCCCCCGCAGGATCCGGGGTCGAGTTATGGCATGGTTTCTGCCATCTTTTGTCCATGGCCCGAACCGCTCCCGACACGGCCCCGCCTTCTGACGCCGAACGCTCCGATGGTCGCGCCCGGCGCTCGGAGCGCAGCCGCAAGGCCATCGTTCAGGCGTTGATGGAGCTGATCGGGGAGGGCAGTCCACGTCCCACGGCGCAGCAGGTGGCCGAGCGAGCGGGCGTGGGGATCCGAACCGTATTCCGCCATTTCTCGGACATGGAAACCCTTTACTCCGAGATGGATGCGGAATTGCGGGAGGAGCTTCGTCCGCTGGTGAGAGCCGGCCAGCCCGAGGGCGGAGTCGAGGAGCGGGTAAAGGCACTGGTCGCGCGGCGGGCAGATCTCTTCGAGCGCGCTGCGCCCTACCATCGTTCGGCGGCGCTTCAACGCTGGCACTCCCAGTACCTTCGAGGTAGCCACGCAACCTACGTGCGGGAGCTGCGTGCGAATCTCCTGCGATGGCTCCCGGAGCTCGAACGCGTCGACGCGGAGCTGGTCGACGCGGCCGAGCTGGCGACTTCGTTCGAGGCCTGGGACCGGCTCCGATCCGAGCAACGACTGAGTCGGGCACGTGCATCTGTGGTCATCCAAGGGACGCTGTGCCGGCTGCTCGCCTGACCCTGGGCTGAGTTCAGATGCGGGCGTGTTCATCCTAGGAGACAGAGGAGTCAGAACGGGCTGCCGAGCCCTATCGTCGGCATCATCCGCCTCTGCAAGCGACCCACGATACCCGGAGTGATCCGCTCCTCGAAGTCGTCGGCTTCCAGGGTCAGACGTAGCAGGCCCGGCTCGTGCCCGATCGCGAGCAGGCGGGCGTCCTTTGGAAGCGGTGGCAGCGGAAGGTAGGTCCGGAACAAGGGTGCCATGAATCCAGGAATTCCGAGGACACTGGCGCGTCGAGGCTTCAGTACGAACCATCCGCCAACCACATCGAGGCTGGCTTCGAGTTCTCCGACCGCGAAGCCAGCAATACTCGATTTGAGGACGAGGGAGGTCTCTTCCAGCGCCAGTCGGAAGGGGAGCTGGAGACGGTCCATCCACTGGTCGATTTCGATCTGGCCGACGGCCAGTTCGATTCGAGGGGCCTCGATCGCCAGCCTGGCTGGAATGCCCGGATGGAAGATCACACGATCCGCTTCCAGGACGACCTCCTCGAAGGGCACCCAGGCGGTCGCGATCCCACCCAGCTCCACCCGCGGCAGTTCGAAGCTCCCCCGTATCGTGTCCGCGACCGCGCCTTTCCAGCTCATCCGGACGGGCTGCTTCAAGTAGCTGCTCAGGAGCTGGTCGATCGCGTCCGAGTGCATCACCCGAGGGTACGCCTGATGGAGCAGGTTGACATCGAGGGAGAGGTCGAGTCCAATCGACCGCTTCGCACAAGTCATGAAAGGGAAGGGAACGACCATGGAGATGCATTTCGCGACGCTCTGGGAGGGCATCGCCGATCGGATCGGGGATGCCGAGGCGCTCGTCTGTGGCCAGAGCCGCCGCACCTGGAGCAAGTACGACGACCGCGCCGCGCGAATTGCCTCCGCACTCTCCGCCGCCGGACTCGGGCCGGATTCGAAGGTGGGCCTGTATCTGTACAACGGTACCGAGTACCTGGAGACGCAGTTTGGCGCCTTCAAGGGTCGTCACGTTCCCATCAATATCAACTACCGCTACCTGGACGACGAACTTCTCTACCTGCTCGAGAATTCGGATGCCGAAGCACTGTTCTTCCACAAGAGTCTGGGCGAGCGCGTGGCCCGCGTGAAGGACAAGGCACCCAAGGTGAAGCTCTGGGTGGAAGTCGATGACGGCGGGGAATCCGTCGAGGGAGCGATCCCCTTCGAGACGTTGGTCGCGGGGAACGATCCGGCACCCCGCATCACGCGCTCATCGGATGATGTCTACATGCTCTACACCGGCGGAACGACCGGCATGCCGAAGGGCGTGATGTATGACATCGGGGGCTTGCTCCAAGGCTTCATCGGGTACGCATTCACGTTCGGCACGCAGGGGATTCCCGAGGTCCAGGAAATCCCCGAGATCGCGGCGAAGATGCGGGAAGAAGGAATTGGCGAAGTCGCGATTCCTGCCTGCCCGTTGATGCACGGCACGGGGATGTGGTTGGGTGTGATGGTTCCCCATTGCACTGGCGCTCGGGTGGTGATGCTGACCGAGCGCTCATTCGATGCGCACGAGCTATGGGCAACCACCCAGCGGGAGAAGGCGAGCCAGTTGGTGATCGTCGGCGATGCATTTGCCAAGCCGATGCTGCGCGCGTTTGCCGAGGCCAGGGACAAGGGCCAACCCTACGATCCCAGCAGCGTGAAGCTCGTGGTCTCGTCAGGGGTCATGTGGACTTCCGAAGTGAAAGAGCAGCTGCTCGAGCACCACCCGTTCGTATTGATCGATGCGATGGGCTCCAGCGAGGGCAGCATGGGCACGCAGGTCACCACGCGTGGAAACATCGGCCAGACCGCGAGGTTTGCGATGAACCCCACCACCAAGGTCTTCACCGAGGACGGGCGAGAGGTCGTGCCGGGCTCGGGCGAGACCGGGTTGGTGGCTGCCGGTGGAAGTGTTCCGATCGGCTACTACAAGGACGAGGAAAAGAGTCGCGCCACATTCAAGACCATCGATGGCAAACGCTACTCGTTCCCCGGTGACTGGGCGATCGTCGAGGCAGACGGCAGTTTGACACTTCTCGGTCGAGGTTCGAATTGCATCAACACTGCGGGTGAGAAGGTCTACCCGGAAGAGGTGGAAGAAGCGGTCAAGCAGCACCCTGATGTGGTGGACTGTCTGGTCGTAGGCGTCGAAGACGAGAAATTCGGTCAGCGAGTCACGGGGGTGGCTTCATTGCGTCCAGGTGCCAGCACCGACGGTGAAGCCCTGCGCGAATTCACGCGGGGAAATCTCGCGGCCTACAAGGTTCCGAAACAGATCTTCGTGGTCGACCAGGTGCGCCGTGCGCCGAACGGCAAAGCCGACTACAAGTGGGCGCGTGGGGTGGTCGAGGGGGCGCTCACCTGATTTGCGAGGGGCAGCCTGGCGCGGCAAGACGCGCTACCGTCCCGCCCTCGAATGGAGGCAAAGCCATGGGTACTTTCTGCGAAGATCGCGTTGTCATCGTCACCGGGGCCGGACGAGGTATCGGTCGTGAGTACGCACTGATGTTGGCCGACCACGGCGCCAAGGTCGTCGTCAACGATCTCGGCGGAGCCCGTGATGGCACCGGTTCGGATCTCGGCCCGGCCGACGAAGTCGTGAACGAGATCAAGGCTTCCGGAGGGGAAGCCGTGGCGAATGGATCCGATGTGAGCGACTTCGGTCAGGCGAAGGAGATGATCCAGCAGGCCATCGATACCTATGGCCGGCTCGATGCGTTGGTGAACAATGCTGGAATCCTGCGCGACCGCATGCTCGTGAACATGCAGGAGAGCGAGTGGGATGCGGTGATCCAGGTCCACCTGAAGGGTACTTTCGCTCCCGCTCATCATGCTGCTGGCTACTGGCGGGAGCAGAGCAAGGCGGGCAACCCGGTGGACGCTCGCTTGATCAACACGAGCTCCGTCTCCGGAATCTACGGCAACGCGGGTCAGACCAACTACGGTGCGGCAAAGGCCGGTATCGCCGCGTTTACGATCATCGCTTCCCGCGAGCTCAAGCGGTATGGCGTGACGGTGAACTGCATCGCACCCGGCGCACTCACGCGGCTCACCGAGGATCTCCAGCCCGGCGAGATCACCGACGAGATGCGCGAAGCGCAGAGCCCCCGTTGGATCGCACCGATCGTGACCTGGCTCGCCAGTACCGAATCGCGCGACGTGACCGGTCGCATATTCGAGGCTTCCGGTGGCGTGTTGGCGATCGCCGAGGGCTGGCACCGCGGGCCGACGGTCCCGCCAGTTTCCGATCCGACGACCCTTGGCCCAATCGTGCGCGACATGGTGAAGCAAGCACGCAAGAACGCCGGAATGAACGGCATGGATTTCGACGGCGGCCTGGAGAGCTGAGAAGCGGCCCCACTTCTCAATCCAGTTGTCGTTTGAGAACCTTGCCGGTGGGGTTTCGAGGTAGGGCGTCCAGGAACGCGATTTCGCGCGGCACCTTGTAGCGGGCCAGGTGGCTCTTGACGTAGTCCTTCAGTGCGGCTTCGTCGGCGCTGCCGCCCTCGCGGAGGACGACGAAGCCCTTCAGCCGCTGGCCGAACTCTTCGTCGGGGACGCCGACCACCGCGGCTTCGACGACATCCTCGTGGTCCGCGAGCAGGTCTTCGACCTCGCGCGGGAAGACGTTCTCACCGCCCGAGATGATCATGTCGTCGTCGCGGCCGTCGACGAAGAGCAGACCGTTCTCATCGAAATGGCCGACGTCGCCGCTCGACATCAGGCCGTCGATGATCTCCTTGTTTCCGCCGCCGGTATAGCCCTCGAACTGGTTGTCGTTGCCGACGAAGATACGTCCGGTGACACCCTGGGGAACTTCGTGCCCTTGGCTGTCGAGGATGCGCACCGTGACGCCCCGAGGAGGGCGACCGGCAGTACCCGGGGCCGAACGCAGCTCGTCGGGCATCGCGATCGAGGCCTGGGCCACCTCTGTCGAGCCGTAGAGGTTGTAGATGTTGTCGCCGAAGGTGTTCATCCAACGCAGGGCCAGCTCGCCGGGTAGCGCGGAGCCGCTGGCGCAGACGGCTTCGAGCGACGAGGTGTCGTAGCGGCCGATCACGTCGTCACCCAACGCCAGGATGCGCTGCATCATCACCGGTACCACGGCCAGGACTTCCGGCCGGTGCTCCTGGATTGCGGCGAGGGTGTCTTCCGGATCGAAGCGTCGGCGCAGGACCGCTGTGCATCCCAGCTGGGACGCGAGAAGCAGGTGCAGGCCACCCCAGGAGTGGAAGGTGGGAGCCACGATCAGGTTCCGGGTCCCGGTTCGCAGCGGCATGCGGCCAAAGAGCCCGATCAGTCCGTCGATGCCCTGGCTCTTCACTGTGCGCTGGGCACCCTTCGGCGTGCCGGTGGTTCCGGAAGTCAGGATCGTGGTGCGGCCAGGTTGTGACGGCGGGTCGATGGGCCCCGTGGGATGGGCGCCCGCAAGCTGGGAGAGCGTTGTCTCCGGCACGTCCTCCGAGTCCGCCCAGGTCAGGAAGCCCACGTGGTCGCTGGCACCACCCTCGACGATGGCGCGGAATTCTTCGTCGTAGAGGAGGACCTTGGTGCCTTCTCGAGTGCAGACCTCCTGCAGTTGAGGCGGCGCGAAGCCCGTGTTCAACAGCAACGAGTTGGCGCCGAGCTTGTCCAACGCGATCTGGGCCTGGACGAAACCCCTGTGGTTGCGCGCGAAGAGTCCGACGCCGTCGCCCGGCCCGACGCCGGCAGCGTGCAACCCCCGTGCGATCGCGTTGGTCGTTTCGTCGAGTTCCTTGAATGTGATCGTCCCCGCTTCGTCGATCACGGCGGGCTGGTTCGGGTTGCGGGCCGCAGCGGCCGAAAAGCCCGCGGCGGTGGTACTGCCGAATTTCCTGGCCGCGGGAAGCAGGGTTGCCAGGAAGCGCGGGCTCAAGAAGCCGCTATCGCCCAGGACCTGGAAGATCTCCAGGGTCCGGAGCAGGGGACCGCCTTGGCCGGTACCTCGTAGACTCATAGGGGTGGTGCTCCAGTTCAGGCCGTATTGCCGGGGGGGCACCGCAATGCGATGGCCCGATCAGGAAGCAATGGTAGCCAGCCCGACGCGATTCAACCTCCGGACCCGACCAGCAGCAGGCCGCCCCCGAACAGCACGAACGTCACCAGGAACACCACGAAGCAGTAGCCCATGATGGCGCCGGCCCGGAGGCCCGCGATCGCCAGCAGGGGAAGTGTCCAGAATGGTTGGATCAGATTGGTCCATTGGTCGCCGTAGGCCACTCCCATCACGACGACCGGCGCCGCCACGCCGAGCTTCTGGGCGGCCTCCAGGAAGATCGGCCCCTGGACGGCCCATTGGCCACCTCCAGAGGGTACGAAGAAGTTGAGAGCGCCACCGGAGAGGAAGGCCCAGAATCCGAGTGTCTCCGGCGAGGCCAGTGCGACGAAGCCGTCGGAGAACAGGTGGACCAGATCGGTTCCGGTCATCAGCGCCATGATGCCGGCGTAGAACGGATACTGGAGGATGATCGGCCCCAGGGTCCGCCCGGCACCCTGAACCAGAGACACATAGTGGATCGGCGAACGGGCGAGCACGAGACCGAGCCCCAGGAAGGACCAGTTGACCACGTCGAGCGTCAGCTCGAGCCCTCGGGCTCGGAACCAGCGGAACAGATAGGCAAGCAGCAGCGCTCCGATCGCCGTCGAGATCCAGCGGGAGTGCTCGAGCCGGCGACCGAAGGTCGAGCGATCGGGCGCGCTCGGCTCGGGTGTGGGGCTGGTGTCGATCCACTCGACCGGTGCCGACTCGACCGGCGCCGCATCCCTGGGAGTCAGGCTCGCGCAGACAGCCGCGACTGCGGCGATCGTGAGGATGGCGAGGGTCAGGTTCCACGGGGCGAAGATCGTCTCCGTGACGGGGATGACGCCGGTCATCGCCTCGAGCGCGTGCCCTGGAGTGGCCACGAAGAGTGCCGCGGAGCTGGAATAACCCATATGCCAGACCACGAATCCGGCGTAGGCGCTGGCCACGAGCAACGGATAGTGGAGCCGGAGGCCGCGCGTTCGCCCGGCTCGGGCCACTCCCAGCGCGATCAATGCGCCGACGACCAGGCCCAGCGACCACGCGATCAGGCTGCCCACGCCCGCGACCACCGCAACCCATGCATAGGCCTGGGGCTCGCTTCGCGGCCAGCGGGCCATTGCCTCGAGAGCGGCCCGCACGAGATCCGTGTGGGCCAGGGAATGGGCGCAGAGCAAGGTCAATGCGATCTGGGTGATGAATGGCAGCAAGCCCTTCAGGCCGTGCCCCCAGATTTCGAGCGCCTCCCCTCCCGGTGTCTCGGTGAGCCCGATTGTGAGTGCGAAGGTCGCGCCTGTCAGCAGGATCGCGAATACGAACGAATCCGGATAGAAGCGCTCCACGAACGCGACGAACGGACGCGCCAGGGTGTCGGCGGATACCCGCATGCTGCCAGTCTACCCGCCCACGCTACGTTCGGAGCCGGTGAAAACCCTCTACGTTCGATTCGCAATCGGCTGGCCGGCACTCGTCGCGCTCGCCTGTGTGGGCCTGTCGGGCTGCCTCTCTCCGCTGCCGCCGCCCGAAACGACGCATTGCGATCCGGCCTTTCCCTACCAGCAAGGCTGGCTCGGCGGCGATGCTGCTTTCTCCGTGCCACTCGCACCCGGCCGGAGCCTCTGGCTGTTCGGCGACACGTTCGTTGGGGAGCCGGATCAGCGGAGTCGCCGCGGTGCAGCGTTCGTCCGCAATTCGATTGCAGTATCCCATTGCGATGCCGAGGGGCATTGGTCCATTGACTATCGCTGGGGCACCGGACCAGACGGAGCCGCAGCGTTCCTGGATCGCGGCGAAACCGGGAAGTGGTGGTGGCTCTTCGACGGCTTCACGTACCGGGAGGACCTGTACATCGGTTTGCTCGAAGTCGAGTCCGCACCTCCGCGCGGCCCCCTGGCGATGCCGTTCGGCTTCACCGGAGTCGAACTCGCCCGTATTTCCAATCCGCAGCAGGACCCCGCGGAGTGGCGGTTCGAACGTCTCCGGCTGAGCCACGGGTCGTTGGCGCTGCCCGTGAGTGCGATGGTCGTTCACGAAGAGCACGTCTACTTCTTCACCTTCCTGGATCGCCAGGCGAGATCCTACCCGCGAATTCTCGTGCGCCTGCCCCTGGCCCATCTCGAGTCCGGAAGGTCGGATCTCGAGTCCGGTCTCGAAACCCTGGCGACCGATGGCCACTGGCAAGCGGGCTTGCGGCCGCTCGGAGCAAAGATCCTGATGCAGGACGACGCCACGGAGATGAGCGTGCACTACCTGCCGAGCGAAGGTGTCTGGCTCTCGCTCTACGCCCATCCGAGTCTGCAGGGCGACTTTCCCGAGGGTCTTGCGTCCGACACGGTCTGGGTGCGGACTGCGCCATCACTATCCGGCCCCTGGTCTCCCAGGCGCCCACTGTTCCGGATGCCGGAATTCGATCCGAGTCAGCCAGGTGGCTACGACCCGCACACCGCTTGCTATGCGGCCAAGGCCCATCCCCAACTGTCAGCCCCGGGACGTGTGACGTTCACCTACGTATGCAACTTGTTCGCCGGGCCCGATGGTGATGCGGGAGAGGTGCTGGGCCGCCTGGTCGACGAACTCGGGCTCTACCGCCCGATCCCTGTCTCGGTAGGACTGCCTTCAGATCTATTGGGAGAGGCTCCCGACTGAGCTACTGGCCCCATCCCTGCTTCGCTATCTGCTCCTCGGGATCGGTAGCAACATCCGCACGCGCTGCTGATACGCGCGGTAATCATCGCCGTGCAATTCGACTAGCGTGCGCTCCTCGATGTACAGCGCGATCAGGATGTAGACGGTGCAGACGCTCGCGAAGAAGAAACGCGACATCGTCATCACCGGAGCCGCCCAGAACGTCACCAGGAAGCCCAGCATCAGCGGGTGCCGGACGACCTTGTAGAGCAGGATCTCCTTGAACTCGGGGTTCGTGTAGGGCCGTCCCGTCGCAAAGAAGACGGCCTGCTTCATCCCGAACAGGTCCATGTGATCGATCAGGAAGGTCGAGAGCAGTACGATGCCCCAGCCCAAGAAGAACAGGCCCAGCAGCAGGGTCGCCGCCGCTCCCTCCGTTTCCCAGACGATCCCCGGCAACGTGCGCCACTGCCAGACCAACGCAATCAGGATCAGGTTGGTCAGCAGGACGTAGAGGCTGCGCTCGAGCGGTGCCGGAATGAAACGGATCAACCACTGCTTGAACCCGGTTCTCGCCATGATGCTGTGCTGGATCGCGAACAGTCCAAGCAGCCCGAGGTTGATCAGCACCGCCTGGAGCACGGGCCCCTGCGCGCCTGAGTCGAGGGTCTTGGGAACGATGAACCCCCCGATGAATCCGATCAGGTAGAGGAAGATCCCCAGGAACAGGACGTAGGAGAAGACGCCGATCGCGAGCACCCACATGCGGGGGATCGCACCGCTTTCAGTCACCGAGATTTCGTAAGGGGAGTTCGTGGGCATGCAGGGCTCCTGATCTCCGCCCCATTGTAAGCGCCGCGGATCTGGTGGCCAGTCGTGTTCTCGCGGGTATTCACAGTATGCTGGTTCTGATCGGAATGCTGTGTCGCTGCGCTCAGGGCGGAGCCGTCCGAAAGACCTGCCAGCCGTGCGATCGGCTTTCTTGGGAAGGAATCTCCATGGGCCAGGTGCAACATTCGGAAGCCCCTTCGGATAGCGTGGTCGAGTTCTCCGAGAGTGTTGCGATTGCAGCCGACACTGCCCGTGTCTGGCGTGCACTGACGGTTCCGTCTGAAGTCGTCGTCTGGGATACCGGGGTCGCCGGCCCCATCGAGATCGCGTCCGACTACCCGCAACCCGGTCAGACGACCCGCTGGCGTTACGAGTTGGGGCCGATTCGCCTGACCCTCCACGACTGTCCAGTGGAAGTCGCCGAGGGCAAGACCTTCCGTTCGCGCATCCGCTTGGGGCCCTTTGGCTTCGACGAGACCTACAGCCTGGACCAACGCGCCCAGGCCGATGGAACCCCGGGGACGCAGCTGACGGCGAAACTCCTGCTCTGGAGTGATGTCCGGCTGCTGGGCGGGTTTCTCACGCGATGGATCGGGCGCCCGACCGCCGCCTCCGTGGTACGGCACTCCCTCGAGGCGATTCGGGAGCATTGCGAAACCCGGACTTGAGGCGTGGATGATTTCGGCGAATCCCGTCCCTTTCCGCCCCCGGTTCAGTTTTCCTCGCGGATCCCCTTGGCCACGATGGGGATCATCACCGCTACGCCCAACACCATCGAGATGGCCCCGATCGGGGTGAAGTTCAGGGCGAACGCCAGGCCCGCGGCGCCGAGGTAGATCGTGCCCGAGTGGAGCGCCGCGCCGGCGATCAGCAGCACCGAGCCGACCTTGGCCAGGCCGAGCCCCGGGTCGGCGAGGCGGCAGATCAGGTAGCCGAAGATGATGTTGAGAAGGGATTCGAGATTCCCGTGCGAATGGGCGACGGCCAGCAGATGCTTGGTCGTACTCTCTGCCCATGCGGGGTCGCCGGCTTGTCCCTTGTTCGCCAGGAACAATCCGGCCCCCAGCGTGGCGAGAAAATAGACGAGCCCGAAGAGGATGTTCTTCTTGCCGATCACATTCTTCATGGGTTTCTTCCTGTGTCCGGCCGGAGACGCCGGTGGGTTGAGGCTGGTGGACCTGCAGGCTAGCCCAATCGGGAGTCACGATGGGTCTGGCCCGATTTCGTAGATTAAACTCGTTGCTTCGAACCACGAGGAGACCATTGTGAAGCCGAGTCCCCGAAAGCTCCGGGTTCTCCGGGCTGTATTGATCGTGACCGCAAGTGTCTGGCTGTGCGCCGGTGCGCTTGCCGAGGCAACGGTATCGCCGGACGAGGTCGAGGGGCCGGTGACCTGGGGCAGTGTCTCCAACGTGATGCATCTGCACCACCTCTGGTTTGCCGGCCAGCCGGATCAAGCCGGGATGGAGAAGGCGAAGGCCGAGGGTGTCGCCGTGGTGATCAACCTTCGCGACCCATCCGAACACGCCTGGGACGAGAAGTCCGCGGTCGAGGCACTGGGCATGACCTACTACAGCGTTCCGGTTCGTGGTGCGCCTTTCGACAAAGCGGTCTTCGATGAGATCGAATCCCTCGTGAAGCAGCACCACAGTGAGGAGATCCTCGTGCACTGCGCAAGCTCCAACCGCGTGGGGGGCTGGCTCGCGACCCATCTGGCCGCCAGGCACGAGATGAGTGTCGATGAAGCGCTCGCTGTCGGACGGCGAGCGGGAATCACCAAGGTTTCCATCGAACAGGCCGTTCGGGCGTTTCTAGGCGACTGATGCGGCTCCTGACCTCTTGCGGTGAAGACCTGCCCCTCGTGAGATCGCCGGGCAACAGAGGGGCCGTCGCGGTGCTCTCGGCCTGTCTTCTCGTGTCGATCGGATGCGCAGACCATCTGGCCCGGACCGAGTTGTGGGAGCAGATCCAGGCCGGCGGTGCGCCGCAGATCGTGGACGTGCGATCGCAAGGCGAATACGAGGCTTCGCATGTTCCCGGAGCGATTCACCTTCCCTTCTACAGCCTGCTCGGTGCTGCGGATGAGATCGACGAGGCATCCGACGATCTCAGCAGGCCCGTCGTGGTCTACTGCGAGCACGGACCCCGCGCGCGGATCGCCCGAGCGCTGCTCTGGCTCGCCAGCGATCGCCAGGTGTTGTTCCTGGAAGGCCATATGGGGAGCTGGAAGCAGGAGGGACTCCCGGTCGAAACGGATCCCGCCCCGGGGTCCAATAGAATTGAACAGGATTTGAATTGAACATAATTTCAACTCTTATTGAAATCAGATTCAACTCCGAGTAGGGTCCAGGGGCCGCTCGAGCCTGCGGCGAGCCTCAATATCGGAGAGAAGTCCATGTCGAGTCCGAGCGACCTCCAATCCAAGGGTGCCCACCATGTGGCGTATGCGACGCGCGACCCGGAAGCGACCTATGAGTTCTACACGCAGAAGCTCGGCATGCCGCTGCTTCGCACCGAGAACCACCGGCAGGGCGATGGCCACTTCCGGCACTTCTTCTTCGGAATGGGTGGCGGTGAAGCCCTTGCCTTCTTCCAGGTCGAAGGGGTCGGAGAGGAGCCGGACTTCAAGACCGACATCTCGACGGGGCTCGGGCTCCCGCCCTGGGTGAACCACATCGCCTTCCGCCTGGACACGATCGAAGAACTCGAGGTGAAGACGAAACAGCTGCACGAGCGTGGCATCGAGCAGATCATGCAGGTCGACCACGGCTGGTGTACCTCGATCTATCTGATGGATCCCAACGGCATCATGGTGGAGTACTGCGTCACGACGGACCCGAAGGGTTTCGAGCAATCCGAGGAAGAAGCCCTTCGCTTGCTTCGGCTGCCGGCCAGCGAGATTCCGGAAGAGACGCGTAAAGAGGACTCCATCGGGAAGCTCGTCTAGGCCGCCGGGGAGTTTCGGGAATCCAATGACGTCGGAACGTGGAGGCGCGCCGGCTCTTCCGGCGGACGGAACACTGCTGACTGCCCGTGGCGTTCGCAGTCGTGCGGCACTGCTCGCCGCAGCGCGTCGGCTCTTCCAGAGCCAGGGCTATGCGAATACCAAGATCTCGGACATCACGCGTGAAGCCGATCGCGCGCTGGGATCCTTCTACACCTACTTCGCGAACAAGCAAGAGGTGTTGGAGCAGATGGCCGAGGATTTCAAGACAGAAATCGAGACTCGCCTGACCGAGCT
Source organism: bacterium (assembly GCA_024226235.1). Taxonomy (GTDB): domain Bacteria; phylum Myxococcota_A; class UBA9160; order UBA9160; family UBA6930. Next base: position 21,872 of record JAAELW010000228.1, on the reverse strand, counting down.
CGACTTGACGCGGCCCGAACCCTTCGAAGTGATTCGGGACATGTGTGCGGTCCACTGGAGTAGCTGCAGGGCGCATTCTGCAGAGCTTGCGGCAATCTTCCAGGCTTCGATGCAGGACGAGCACTTCGCACGACGTTGGCGAGAGATCCGCTTCGATGCGCGCAAGAAGATCGCTGCGGGCATCCGCGCCCTCGAGCAGGCAGGGCTGGCGCACAACCCCGAGCCCGAGGCCACGGCTTCGGCGCTGGGCTCGATGATGGACTACTTCTGCTACGTCTGGTTGATCGAAGGGGGGGAAGCGGATCGCGTATCCCTGCCGGATGAGGTCGCAATCGAGACCATGGCTCGGGTCCTGTATCGGAGCATGTTTGCGGAGGCCGAGCCTCTGGGCGAGTGAAGTTCCCCGGATGAGTTGCCAGACACGGGAGTCCCCGTTGGATTCGATCGAAAGACAATTCGTTTCCCTTCCGTCCCCTACGGCGGGTCGGAATGGCGCCGGCTACATGCCCACCCAAGGGGTCTATCACCACGCGCAAGGGAGTCGGCCCAGGACCGCCATCATTGCCACGCATTACAATGTGGACTTCTCCGAGCACTACATGGGCGAGCTGATGGCTGCTCGGGGCTACGGCTTCCTCGGCTGGAATACCCGATTTCGCGGCCTGGAATACGCTTTCACGCTGGACAATGCGCTGGTGGATATCGGCGTCGGAGTGCGCTGGCTCCGCGAGGAGGCGGGAGCCGAGACGGTGGTGTTGCTGGGGAACTCCGGCGGCGGGTCGCTGATGGCCGCCTATCAATCCCAGGCGGCAGATCCGAACCTGAGGCCCCTGCTGGGTGCACCGGTATCGGACGCGGTGCAGGATCTCTCGCCGTGTGATCTCTACGTCTCGACGAATGCCCACCCTGGCCGCCCCGAGGTGCTGACGGATTGGTTCGATCCGTCCGTCACCGACGAGACGGATCCGGCCTCGGTGGATCCCGCGCTGGACATGTACAACCCGGAGAACGGTCCGCCCTATTCGGAGGCCTTCATCCAGCGCTACCGGGCCGCCCAGGTCGCGCGGAACGAGCGCATCACGGCCTGGGCCCTGGAAGAGCTGGAGCGGGTCCGTGCCGAGGGCTGCCTGGATCGGATCTTCAACCTGCACCGGGCCTGGGCAGACCCGCGATTGCTCGATGGATCCCTCGATCCGAACGATCGGGAGGTCGGGGTCTGCTACCTGGGGCCACCGAAAGTCTTCAACTACAGCCCGTTCGGCATCGGCAATTCGAACACCATCCGTACCTGGCTCTCGATGTGGAGCCTCTCGCATTCCCAATGTCGGGCGGTGCCGCATCTCGAGCGGATTCGGGTGCCTTCGTTGGTCGTCCAGAGCATGGCGGATACGGGGGTCTTTCCGGTGGACGCTCACACTCTTCACGACAATCTGGCGGCCGAGGACAAGACCCTCGAGTTCATCCCCGGAGACCACTACCTGCAGAGGCCTGGGAATGCACGAGAGGTGGTGGCGGACCTGGTGGCGGGATGGCTCCAGGATCGGGGAGCCTGACGCCGTCGACATGGGTCTCGCGCGGCGGCCGGAACAGACCTTCTTCGAGGGGCGCGTTATTGCTAGGTGCCGGAGGCCATCGGGTCGGGCTCTGCCTCGATTGCGCTGGCCCGCCGCCGGTACTCTCCCGCAGCGAGAATCAGGCTGCGTAGCAGCCAGCCGAAATCGAGAGCGAGCAGGAGCGCGGCCAGTCGGCCGATCGTCGGCCAGGCCAATGCGACCAGGATTCCGACACAGGCGCAGAGGTGGAGCCGAAGCTGCCAGAGCGCAGCCCGATCGGAGATCAATTCGTTCGTGGCCGGGATCTGCATCATCGCGGCTGGTTTTCCGAGTGCCTGGCGTTGGAGATGCAAGAAGATCAAGAAGGGCACGATTTTCTGCAGCATTCCGATCATCATCGAGCACGCGAAGCCGAAGATCATCAGTGCGCCCGTCAGCAGAGGCGCGCCGCTCTCGGGCAACAATGTGATTCGGACCGGTGTCGCCATCGAAAGCCAGAGTGTCACGGTCGCCAGCGTGAGGCTGGCCAACGCGATCCTCCAGAAGCTGATCATCGGATCGGCCCTCTTGCGGCGACGATTCTCGAGCACCCGCAATGCGGTTGCGGCGTACGCGAGCAGGGCCGCGCAAAGACATGTGACAAAGGGTGTGACGAGGTGGTCGCTCCTGGCGTGGGCCAGAAGCACGAGTGAAAGGAAGACCGTGAGCGGGATGCCTCGCGCCAGTCGGGAATCGAAGGCCGGCGCGACGTGGAACATCGGCATGACCTGGTAGCTCACACCCATCACGAGGAGGGGGACCCAGCCGAAGAGCGCCCACAGAACGTGGGTATCCGTCCAGCTACGGAATGGAATCTCGAGTTCCGGCCAAGCGCGTCCCACGGCCAGGAAGACGCCCATGCCGATCGTCACCAGCAGGGAAGCAGCTGCCAGCCGGATCGCGAAGATGGAATCTCCACCGCCACGGATGCGGGCGAGCCTCCATACCAGCGCCGGAACGAATGCCGCGAAGGCGGCCCCGAGCAACGCGATCGCCGTGATGAACATCCCGGGATCGACCCGAACCAGTGCCACGGTCAACGCGATGACGCCACAGGTCAACCCCAGATGTACCCAGGGTGCGACCCACTTCGTCGCAGGGATGGATCGACCCGTGAGTACCGGCACGAGTTGGAAGAGCGATCCGATCATCACCATCGCCATGAAGCCGAGCGTCAACAGATGTGTGGCGCCGAGGCTCCCCGTCGTCCAACGGGACATCCAGGCTTCGGGGCCCTCCCATAGAAGGAACAACGCAGCGAGGAGTCCGAAGACCGGTGCCGTGATGTGGAAACGGAGGGGGACGTGGAGCGGCGGGATGTCGTCGAAGGAGAGGCCGGTGAGCTTCAACGTGGGCCCCGTTCCGGTCCGGCGCGATCGCCCGGGGTCGATGCGGGCCCGCAATGAGCAGTCAGCTCCACGTCGGCGCTGGGCCAGATCAGGATCTCGTAGCGGGTCCGGGCTCCTGCGCGCACGCGATAGGAGAAACCCATCCGGTCGAGCGTCTGGTAGAGCGGAAATGGCTCGCGGCGGTGACACATACGCAGGAACTCGCCTTCTTCCAGTGCATCGATCGCGGCGAGGGCCATCCGGAAGGGCTCCGGAGGTTCGAGCTCGCTGACATCCAACACACGCTCCTTCGTCACCGCTTGGCTTCTCTCGGGCCGCGCCGTGGCTAGACCGGATCGCCGCTGAAGGCCTCGATCTTTGCGATGATGGCGTCGGTCTCTGCCAGCGCCTGGTCGCACATCGGGTAGAGCATCTGCTCCTCCTTCATGTTGTGCTGCTGAATCAAGACCATCAGGGTCTCGGAGAGGCCGAGGAAGCGCGAGGCATCCTGCGTACCCGCGGCTTCTGCGAGCTGAGCCAGCAAGCTCCGCATCTGCTCGTGCTCCATCCGCATCATCGCCGTGGGCCCTTGCGTCATGCCCGTCGCCTCTTCGAACGCGGGGAAGAGCACGTTTTCTTCCTGGGCTAGATGCCGCGCAATTGCCGCGTTGAACTCCGCGAATTTCTGCGAAGCGAGCGTCCAGCTCTTTTCGGAAACATCTTCTTCGGCGGAGGCGAACATCTCGTCGCACTTCCGGTGGGCAGCTGTCATGAATTCGAGCAGGGTCGTCATGGGATCCAATCGTTTCTGGTTGCTGGCCAGCATCGCCGGCCAGGATGGAGGTTGCATGATTCCTGGCTGGAATCAATCCAGGAAAGAGTCGGTGGTGGGGCGGAAGCTCTCAACGCCTCCAGGGCTCGTGCCGGTTCATTCCGCACCGCTCAGACGCAGCCCAGCCTGCTCTGCCCAGGCTTCGAGGCCACTGACGCGCTCCAATTCGAGCTGGAAGGCCAGTCCGAGGCCCTCCTGGGGACGGGCGATCAAGCCGCCTGCGATGGTCGGCACTTCGACTTCGAAGGCTGCGAAGGTAGAATCCAGCATGCCGGAGGCGTAGTGCCGGTCGCCGTCGCTGGAGAGCTCGACCGGGAACTCGACAGGGTACTCCCGTCCGCCGAAGCTCAATGTGCCGGGCAGCGTGAAGTGGCCGCTGGGGAGGGCCTCGCGCAGTCCTTCAGCGTCGAGGGGTGCCGAAACGAAGAGCAGGTCGGGCTGTGCCTCGACGCCGAGCAGATCCGCAACCGCGCCATTTCGGAATCTGTTTTTCGAATCGAGACTCTCGATCGGCACGGATACCGAGACCCGGGGAGCGCCACCGGATGCATTCACCGCGAGGGCCGCGGTGACCTCGCAGCTCTTGCCAACGATCCTGGTATCGACGACGAACCACATGTCCTTGATCGTCTCGTAGGCAACGCAGTGGTCCGTGGGCTCGAAGATCTCGTCCTCTCCAGCGGCTCCGACCGGCAGTATGAGCAGGAGTCCGATCGCGCCGAGAATGGCCGAACGAAGCCTCATATTCTTCTCCTCCCAGGGTTCGGCGGGCATCGTACCGTATCCCATGTCACCGAGAACCCTCTGTTCCCTGGGGCATGTGCCCCACCATTCTTCCAGTACCGGGAAGCGGTTACAGTAGTACAACGCTGAGTTCTCACCGACGAATCGAGACGGTACTGGCCCGGCTCGGAGGAGATCCGACGATGAAATCCCGCGTCTGTCAGGGTTCGAAGAAGCTCTCTTTGGCGGCACTGTTCGCTGGATTCTTCCTGCATGCGCTGGGTTGCGACCCCTCCGACCGGCAGAGCGTCCAGGCGCCCGATTCGATCGAGACCCGCGTCGACATGTACGACAACACGTTCTATCCGCGGGTGGTCCGGGTCCCCGTCGGCGGAGTCGTCAGCTGGGTGAACGTCGGGCGCAATCCGCACAACGCGGTTGCCGATGACTGGTCGTGGTCCACCGAAGCGGACTACGGCGATCTGACGATGCCAGCCGAATCCGAAGCCTCCGTCGTCTTCACGGCCGAAGGTGTCTATCCGTACTTTTGTACATTCCACGGTGCGGCCGGCGGGATCGCGATGGCGGGCGTCGTCGTCGTCGGTGACGTCGAGTACGCGGAGGGAGAAGCCGCAGGTCCAGCCGTCGTCGTGGAGCCGTCCGGTGTCACCCGGTATGTCCCCGGGGACTACCCGACGATCCAAGCAGGCGTGGACGCCGCGAACCCTGGCGATCTCGTGCTCGTCGACAAGGGCGTGTATCGCGAGGAGGTCCTGGTGACGACCCCTTCATTGGTGATCCGCGGAGTGGATCGCAATGAAGTCATCATCGACGGAGAGTTCCTGCGCGGCAATGGCGTGCTCGTTCTGGCGGATGGGGTGGCGGTCGAGAACATGACCGCGCGAAATGCGGTGCAGAACGGATTCTTCTGGACCGGGATCACGGGCTATCGGGCGTCCTATTTGACGGCCTACAACAACGGGTTGTACGGCGTCTACGCATTCGACTCGACCGACGGCCTCTTCGAACATTCATGGGCCTCGGGGTCACCGGATTCCGGCTTCTATGTCGGACAATGCCAGCCCTGCAAGATGGTGATTCGCCACGTCATCTCGGAGAACAACGCACTCGGGTACTCCGGTACGAATTCGGGTGGAGATCTGTACATCGTCAGCTCGATCTGGCGATACAACATCGCCGGAATAGGCCCCAACACCCTCGATTCGGAGCTTCTGCCGCCGGAACGGCTAACCACGATCGTGGCCAACCTGGTCGTGGCCAACGGAAACCCGGACGCGCCGACGCTGCCGCTGACCTGGCCTGTCCTCGGAAATGGCATTGTCCTTGCGGGTGGCGTGGAGAATATCGTCGAGCGCAATGTCATCGTGGGCCATCAGGATCACGGAATCCTCGTCACGCCCAACCAACACGAGAACTTCTGGCCGGCAAAGACCAACGTGGTCCGGGAGAACTTCATTCGACGTTCCGGACGCGCGGATCTCGCACTCGCTGGTCCCACGAGCACGGGCAACTGCTTCGAGGCGAACGATTTCGAGACGAGTGCTCCGCCCGGGCTGGAACTCGTTCACGGCTGTCAGGGGCTCCGCCTCCCGCTGGGGTGGGACATGCTCCCGAGTCTGGCCATCTATCGCCGTGTCGGTTGGGCAAACGGTCCCGAATTCGAATCCGCTGACTACCGGTTGCAGCCTGTACCGCCGGTTCAGCCCTCCCTGCCTGGTGGCGCATCCGCTCCGGTTCGGCCTGCAGTCGATGTCTTCGACGGGCTCGAATTCGACGTCGATCAGGCGGAAGTTCCGCCGGAGGCCGCCGCCTACCTGAAGGCAGATGGTTCCGATGTCGAACTGCCCGAGTACGCCCGAGTCGAAGCCCCGGGCCTTCTGGTTTCACTGCTGTTGCGGTGGTCCTTCTATTTGCCGGTGGTCTCGGTGTTGGTGGGTCTGGGAATCGCGCTCTCCGGCCGGTGGCGCTACGGAGCCGGTGTTCTGGTGGTGGGGCTCATCGTGAGCGGGGCCGTCTTGATGATGGGCGTCCAATTGCTGGCGGGCTTCTGAGCGTGCCCATACAGCGCCGTGATCTGATGCGGCTCTTCCTGGGTGGAGGGGTCGCGGCCAGCACGGGTCTGGCCGGAACGCGGGCGCGTGGAGAGAGGGCTCCGGACGCCAGCGACGCCCCGATGCAGCCGATGCCCGGATTCGTCGTCCAGTCCGGCTATGGCGGAGACGCGGATCCGCCTGACCGGCTAGGCGCGAACGCTCTCGATCCGCTGTTGATTCCACCGCCGGCTGAGCCGCCAGAGCCCGGTCGTGTGCGCGAGGTGTCGATCTGGGTCAACGAGCGGCCGATCGAGGTGGCGGGTGGGAGGCAATTCGCCGCTTGGACTTACAACGATACCGTGCCGGGTCCGCTGATCCGGGCGACCGAGGGTGACGAACTCGCGATCCACTTCCAGAATCGGGGGATGCATCCACACAATGTGCACTTCCACGGACGACATGCGGTGAGTCAGGATGGCTGGCAGCCGATTCCGTCCGGAGAATCCGAAACCTATCGTTTTCGCGCCGGCCCGGCTGGGTTCCATCCCTATCATTGCCACGCGCTTCCGGTCTCACAGCACATCGCGAAGGGGCTCTACGGAGCGTTGATCGTGGATCCGCCCGCGCTGCGGCCGGCGGCCCACGAGTTCAGCCTGGTGCTGTGCGGCTTCGATCTGGACGGTGATGGGAAGAACGAACTCTACGCGTGGAACGGCATCGCGGGTTTCTTCGCGCGTTTTCCGATCAAGGTCCCCGTCGGAGAACTCGTGCGCCTCTACTTGCTGAACATGGTGAGTGGCGATCCCGTGGCGTCCTTCCATCTCCATGCCGAAACCTTCGATGTGTATCGAACGGGAACCCGCCTCGAGCCGGACGAGCACACCGATGTCGTGAGCCTCGCTCAGGCAGAGCGAGTGATCATCGAGTTCCGCCTGCCCGAGCGCGGCCGCTACATGTTCCATCCCCACCAGGTCCATATGGCCGAGAGGGGGGCGATGGGATGGTTCTCGGCGATCTGAGGCGACCGGAACAAGAAGAGCCCCGGCGGCATTCATGCAAGGTCAGGCAGGGGGCAGGGCTTCTTCGGCCAGCTGCATCGCGCTCTCGGCTTCAGCCGCCGCTATGACTCATTGCCAGGCGCAGAGGAGCCGTCGGGTGCGGGCGAGTTCTTCTTGCGAGGAGGCCGGATCGTCACTGTGCCCTGCGACACGCAGACCAGGCGTCCTTCGTTCACGGCCTCGATCACGACGACCGCGGTCGACCGTGTCATCGAGACGATCTTCGCATCCGCTGTGATCACACCGCTACTGACCGGAGCCAGAAGGTTGATCTTGAACTCGGTGGTGGCTGCCCATGCACCGCGTTCCATCAGCGGGTAGCAGACACAACCCAGGACGTGGTCGCAAACGGCTGCGAGCACACCACCGTGAATGTTGCCAAAAGGTGTTCGCAACTCGTCCTTTACCGTCATCTCGGCGCGAAGGGTGCCGGGTCCGACGTCGACGATGTCGACACCCAGGTACTTGGGCAGGCCGGTCAGGAATCCACCCGGTGCCTTCAAGAAGGTCCTGGCGACCTCGGGGTCGAATCGCTGCAGAATCTTGTCGTCGAGGGTTGCCATGATTTGCCTTTCTGACGCGTGTGCTGGAGTCCAACAGAATCCAATAGCGGGCCTGACCACTCGATCAAGGCTTCGTGACTTCAGCTGCGCGGGGTCTCGGACCTGGCGCAGCCCGGTGTGCTCGTGGAGTCGCTTTCCGTCAGCTACTGGCTACGATCGGGATAGGCATCCTCTTGTCAGTTGCGGTTGCGAGTGTCTTTCTGCAACGGACCCAAGCACTCTGACCATCGCCGGGACGCGGGCCCGCGTCCAGGCATGGTAGGGTCGGGCACACTACCGGCATTGGCCAGTAGGCAGCCCCGTCGCTGAAGTCGGATCCGCAGAGCGAAGACATGCGGGCACTGCAAGAAGCCGAATCGAGGACATCTTGGACCGATCGCAAACGACACCGGGTTTCAACCTAGCATGCAATGTCGGATCGGTTCCGGCATGAGCGACCCTCACGCCTCCTTTACCGGATCGATTCCGGCCGTCTATGACACTTGTCTGGGCCCTCTGTTATTCGAGTTTTCCGCTGCAGACATGGCCGAACGTGTGACCGATGCGATCGACCATGGGCGCATTCTCGAAGTAGCCTGCGGCACGGGCATTGGAACGGAATTTCTTCACAAGGCACTCTCGAGGGACGTGGAGATCGTGGCGACGGATCTCAATCCTGGCATGCTGGAGTACGCGAGGGAGCATCGGGGCGCGTTTCCGGGAGTGCGATACGAACTGGCCGATGCCCTTTCCCTCCCTTTCGAGAACCAGGCGTTCGACGGAGTCGTTTGTCAGTTCGGCATCATGTTCTTTCCTGATATCGCCAAGGGTCTGGCGGAAATGTTCCGTGTCCTTCGCCCCGGCGGGTTCCTTGGGTGCAACGTCTGGGATTCATTCGAGACGAACCGGGTCGCAGGAATCGCCCATGAGACCATCGCACGCTACTTCGCCTCGGAGCCGCCTGGCTTCCTCGAGGTTCCTTTTGGCTCCTGCCCGCTGGACTCCACCCTGGGGCTCTTCGAGACCCTGGGTTTCGAGGCAATGCAAGCCCATGTCGTCGACGCGACCATTGAACGCCCGTCCTCTGAGGAGGTCGCCCGGGGGTTCGTCGAAGGAAACCCTGGCATCTTGGAGATCCGCGACCGGGCGACCGCATCGCCAGCGACGATCATCCGGGCTCTTGCCGATGAACTGGAGCAGAACTTCGGCCCGGCGCCTCTTCGAATCCCCCTGCGTGAGTTCGTGTTCACGGGAAACGCGCCAGGGTAGGAGCACAGAGCGTCCTGCCGGGCTCGTCATGGCTTTCCCCTCGTTGGCGGGAAACCGTTTCTATGAGGCGGTCACGCTCTCTGGCAGACGGCGGGTCAGGATCTCCACGGCCTCCTCGACCATGTCATTCACGATTTCCGCTGCCGGCTTGATTTCGTGGATCAGCCCGGAGACCTGGCCGGCGAAGGGTCCCACGTATTCCACCTTCCCGGCGTTGTTGAACATGTCCACCACGGCCGAGGCCAGCATGACCTGCACCGGGAAACGCAGCGGTTCCAGCTTCGATTCATCCCACAGGTCGTGAAAGCGGTTGTAGGTCGCCCGTGACGTCTTGCCCGTGTAGATCGTGGTGCGGCGTGTGTCCTCGTCGGTGGCCTGGACGATGGCAGCCTTCTGCAGGTCGAGGGCGCCGCCTTCGTTCGAGGCCAGGAAGCGCGTGCCCACCCAGACTCCGACACAGCCCATCGCCAATGCCGCGGCCAGGCCGCGCCCGTCGCCGATCCCGCCGGCTGCCAGAACCGGTGTCGGGGCGGATGCGTCGATCGCCTGAGGCCACAGGGCCATCGATCCGACGCGGCCGGTATGTCCGCCCGCCTCGTGGCCCTGGGCCACGACCAGATCCGCACCGGATGCTGCTATGCGTCCCGCGTTCTTCGAGTTGCCGGCGATGCCGAGCACCTTCATGCCCGCCTGGTGTGCAGCATCGACCATGAAGCCCGGGTTTCCGAGGCCCGCACAGAACAGGGGTACGCGTTCATCGATGCAGGCCTCCACTGCCGCGTGGGGGCGGGCCGTCGTGGTGCCGCTGCTCAATACCGCCTCCGTGTCAGGCAGGTCGAGTTCCTTCTGGATATGCAGGAACCACTCGCGGTGGGCTTGGGGAAGGTTCTGGAGGACCTCCTTCAGCGGAATTTCGTGTGTGTCCTCCGCGGGGGCGTCGCCGCTGGCTACCTGCTGCGCGGGGAGCAGCAGGTCCACGCCGAAAGGTTTGTCCGTCTGCTTGCGGATCTCGCGAATCGAGTCGCGCATCTCTTCCACGGTGAAGCCGGCGCCGCCGAGCACGCCGAGGCCCCCGGCCTCGGATACCGCGACGACCAGTTCGACGGGTGCGCCTGTAGATTCGCCGATCAGGCTGGGGCCCATTCCTGCGCTGAGAATGGGGTACTCGATTCCGAGCAGATCACAGAGCGGGGTCCGGAGAGTTCGTGTCGTCATCCCGGAATTCTACCGCGAGAGGCTAGGAAGCGCGCCGGTGTGCCTGCCGTTTCGGGCCGCTGGGCCGGTCCGCATAGGGGTGCCACTCGCCTTCGGGCTGCCCCAGCCGATCGGCGATCACTTCGAGCACCGTCGGATGGAAGCCCATGCCCGTGTGGCTGCAATCGACTTCGATGTTCTCGCGCTCTGGCCCTTCCTCTTCGAGGCAACTCTGCCAATGGACGATGCCGTCCGTGCGGCTGTAGATCGAGGTCGTCGGGACGTCGAGGGGCTGGCGGAGCCAGGTATGAAGGTCGCGATTCTCACCGTGCGGCGTGTCGCCACGGCGGAGCGGCACGAGCCGTGTCGCGTGGGTTGCAGAGATATCGCGGAACGGTGAGCCCATACTGATGACCAGCCGCACCCGATCCGGACGAGCGCGTGCCAACTCACGGGCGAAGATGCCGCCCAGGCTCCAGCCGATCAGGCTGATGCGGCGTCCATGGCGGTCGCACAGATGCTCCAGTCGATCGCCCAACGCGCGAATCTTGTCCGGTTCCGGTCCTCTATTGATTCCGAGTTTCCAGCCCCGTGCGTCGTAACAAAGATCGCGCAGAAACCCGCGCAGTGGCGCAGTCGAGAAATCCCCCGCCAGCAACCCGGGCAAAACCAATACTGCATGCCCGTCGCCGCGTACTGCCCGCCGGGCGACTTTCCGGCGCTCCCGGCCGGAGGCAAGGTCACGCAGCGCCCGGACCTGCTCGGTCGCAAACAAGCCGAGCGGAGGTGGGCCGATTGTTTCCCAGTCCGGACCTGTAGCCATATCATACGCATAAGCACGCTTCGTGTGATGTCACGCACGACGGGCAGAATTCTAGTGGCTTCGAATCCAATCGCGGATTTCGGAGGGGGACATCAACTCCGGGTCTCCGAGGCGTTCGGATGGGGCATTCGCGAGTGCCGGAGGCAGATGATCGATGATCCGATCGAGATCGTCCGCAGATTGGATTTCTTCATCCAGAACGCGCGCCATCTCCCGGTCGTGCTCGACCCCATGGCGGCGGACCGCGGAAGCAAGCCCCTTCAATAGCGCCTCCCAGGTCGTCATCGGGCCCTGGGCGATGGAGGCGGACTCGGCTGCAGAATCGATGAATGCGAACGGCACCTGGACCGGTTCCACACCCTGCGCGAGGCTGGCCAGGATCCAATCGCTGTCGAACGAGAAGTCGTAGACGGTCGGCTGCTCCAGGATCCTTCCGAGTACTTCGCTCGCGTACAATTTGAATGCTGCCTGAGTGTCCTGGATCCCCCGCGCATAGATCGCGCGGCCAATCATCCGCTGCATGTGGCGCAGCAAGACGATGCCCTCTCCCCAGCGGGCCTCCTGTTTCACGAGCACTGCTTTCCGGTGCTTGCGGTCGCCTAGCACCACCTTTGAGTCGCGATCGACCCAGGGTCGCAGCAGTAGTCCGATCTGCCCCAGATGGACGGAGTTGTCCGCGTCGGTGTAGATCACCGCATCCACGCCATCCTCGAGCGCTTGGATGCAGCCGAGAATGATCGCGCCCGCCTTGCGGGAATCCTGGACAGAGGTGAGCCCGGTCAGCGGGCCGCCACTGGCTGGTAGCGCCTCGTCCAGCTCCAGCACTTTGACGTGATCCCGTGCTGAATGCTCGGCAGCCCGGCGTCGGGCAAGCCTGGCGCTCCCATGTGGGCAGCCATCGTCCACCGCGTACAACTTCCAATCGATTGCAGTGCCGGCGGTCGCCCATTCGAGCTGGGCCAGCTTCACATGCAAAGAGTCCTCGCCGTGGGGGTTGGCAGCGTCGCGCGGCAGCAACCGATGATGTTCACCCCACATCGCAAATACGACGCCGACCCGCGCCGGTCGGGAGCATTCGAGCAGCCAGCGGCGCGAGTCCACGAGCTTTGCCGCCAGCCGGAATTCGAGCGGAGCCTCCGGTGCGAGCGCAGCAGTTTCGACATCCTCTGTCGAAATCTGCCCCTGCTCGAGTAGTTCGGACGTGAGCCGATGGAGGCTCTCCCGATGCCCGGGGTCAGTCAGGTCGAAATGGGTCTTCGCGGTGCGAAGCAGCTCGGCGAGACTGGCCATCATCCTTCCCGTCAGCGCCCTTCGTGTCAGTGAGATCGGCCGAGATCGGCCGTGCGGGCCCGTAGCGTACCGCGCATCGGGGCCTCTGGAACCATCCGGGCCTCGTTGACCGGCCGGGCCAGTTCCAGGAGGATATCCCGTTCGGCCCCGGTTGCCGGGTGCTTGGGGAGGATCCGATGGTCGAAAAGCTGGGTGATTGGAAGACCGTGCAGCTCGAGCAGGACGGGGCGGTGGCTCTGTTGAGCCTCGATCGCCCGGATGTGCTGAATGCGATGAATGCTGACCTGATCGACGACCTGCGCAGCGCATTGCGCGTCGTGGGCGACGATTTGCGGCTGCGCGCACTCGTCGTGACCGGCACCGGCCGGGCCTTCTGCGCGGGAGCCGACCTGGGTGCGGGAGTCGAGGAGCCAGGCGAGACTCTGGGCGACAGAGTCGCGCACAGCATGGACGTCAGGTTCAATCCGCTTGCTCGCGAACTCTTCGCACTCCGTGTGCCGATCATTTCGGCTGTGAACGGCGTGGCTGCCGGCGGCGGAGTCGGTCTGGCACTATCCGCCGATCTCGTGCTGGCTGCGCGCTCGGCCAGTTTCAAGCTCGTCTTCGCTCCGAGACTCGGCATCGTGCCCGACGTCGGTTCGAGCTACTACCTGCCACACCTGGTGGGTCGTGCCAGGGCGCTCGGGCTCTCGTTGTTGGGTGAATCCCTGTCGGCCGAGAAAGCGGAAGAGTGGGGCTTGATCTGGCGCTGTGTTCCGGACGATGAGCTGATGGAACTGGCCATGCAGCTCGCCCGACGCCTCGCCGAGGGCCCGACTCGTGCGCTCGCGCGCCTTCGCAGTCTCTTTGCGGCCGCCGAGCACGGGGATCTCGGAACCCAGCTCGATCTCGAGCGCGAAACACAGCGGGAACTCACCAACTCGAGTGACTTCAGCGAGGGCGTGGCTGCCTTCTTGCAGAAGAGGCGGCCCGAATTCAGCGGCCGCTAGCTTCGACCATCGCCAGGCAGGGCTCGTAGAGCGGTGTTCCCGTCACTCCGGGCCCGCGTCGGCATTCTCGTCTGCTCCCGCGAGTTTGAAGTGATGGAAGAAGACGGGCTTTTCATCCGATCCCTTCGGCTTTCGCTTCTCACGGAGCTTGAACGCCGCGTAGGAGAAGACGGCGAGAATCATCGTCGCGATCGTTGCCACGAAGATGACGGTGGATAGTACGGGAACGAGGTCCATCTAGATCCTCCCGAGTCGTTCGAGTTTGCCCCAGCCCATTCGCACACCGAACAACTCTTCGAAAGTCGCGAACACTTTGGCGAAATCGATGCAGAGGGCGAAGAACATCCGGTAGAAGATGGCGTAGGGAACGAGGCCGATGCTCTCTTCCTCGGCGGAGACGCAGTAGAGAGCGGCTGCCATGTCGAGAATCGTGAGCTGCAAGAACCAGAATACCAATGGAAGGGCATTCCCATGGGAATAGGCCACGAAGACGAACAAGATGTGAGCGAAGACATTCATGAACGGCCAGGCGATGCCCTCGAAGACCATGTACCAGAGAGTTGCGCACGCAGTCGGTGTCGAGAACGGGGATACGAGCGTGCGTCGATGCTTCTTCATCGCCTGGAGGATGCCGCGGGTCCAGCGGTAGCGTTGCTTGAGCAGGTCCAGGGCATGTTCAGGAGCTTCGGTGTAGGCGACCGCGCCCGGTTCGTAGTGGATCTGCCAGCCGCCGATCAGCATCTTGAGCGTGAGGTCGCAATCCTCGGCGAAGGTGTCCGAGTCATAGCGCCCGGCGCTATCCAGCGCTCCGCGGCGGAACATGCCGATCGGACCAGGAATGATGTTGACCGCATGGAAGAAGCCCTGGGCCTTGCGGACCATGTTGAGGCCTTCGACGTACTCGAGTGCTTGAAGCCGAGCCAGCAAGCTGTTCCGGTTGGCGACTTTCACGCTTCCCGCCACTGCAGCGATAGAGGGAGAGGAGAAGTGGCGAACGGCCTTCCGAAGTGTGTCGGGAGACAGCCGCGAATCGCCGTCCATGCAGAGGATCAGCTCACCTTTGGCATTGGCGATTCCTGTGTTCAGCGCCGAGGACTTGCCGCCATTGCGCTTGCGGATCACCCGGACGGTGACGCGTCCGTGGTCGCCTTCGAAGGCCCGAGCGTTCTGGTAGGTGTCGTCGGTCGAGCCATCATCGATTACGAGGATTTCGTAACGCGGGTAGTCGAGCTCGAAGAGGGACCGGATCGCGCCCTGGATCACCAGGCCTTCGTTGTAGGCCGGGACCAAAATCGTCACCAGGGGGGTCTTCGTCGTTGAGCTCCGTTCGCCTTCGAGCTGGGCCAGGTAGGAGAACCAGAGCAGGCCGAAGTAGCGCATGATCAACAGCACGAGGAAGCCCAGGACCATCAGGAACGATGTCTGCAGGAACCTCGTCGGCAATTCGATGCGAAGGTCCAGAAGTATGCTGAAGAGCAGAAACGAGAGCACGACGAGCAGGATGACGATGCCGGAAACTGCCAGGGCGTAGGTTGCCCGGTTCACGATCAGAAACTCCGTTTCAGCTCGAGCCCGACCTTCGATGTACGGTAGGTGGCGGCACGTTGTGACTGGTCGAATCTGCCTTCCGCGCGCAGTGCCCAGGAGTCGAACTTCCATTCGAGGATTCCGGCGGCCCTCAACGCCAAGCCGCTGCTCCACGCACCGAATTCCCTCGAACTTCCCATTCCGGCACCGGCTTCGAGCCGAAGGCCGAGAGTCGGCGAGAGGGCCAGATCCTTGCGTGCAAGGAGGCCGAGCGATCCATCGAGTTCGGGGCTGTAGTAGATGTCTTCGTGGCGGTGGTAGCTGGCAAAACTCCCGGACAGGACGAGTTGCGCATCGGTCTGCTCGAGGGGTGCAAAGCCCACCTCCATGTAGCTGCCGACGAGCCGGTTCCCATCCGTGAGGCGGCCACCCTCGATGTTTGCATACAGTTCCGAACGCTCACCGAGGTGCCGCCAGACACCGAGACGTGCGTATGTAGTCTGGATCGCGTTCCGAAGCGCCGGCAGGGAGTGGGCGTCTTCCCATTGATCGCGGTGGCCTGCGGCGATCTGGAATGTCATGTCCGACCACCCGGAATAGTCGAATTCCAGCTCGCCGATGAGTCGATCCGGTGCGTCGCGCCAGGAACGGCCGGCGAGGGACAGACGGCCGGACCACAATTCGGAAAGACCACGCTCCAGATCGATGCCGAGCTCTCTTCCCTTCTCGCTCGTATCGCCACGGAGAAACTCGGGCTCTGCGAGATGGTCGATCTTCAACCAGTTTGTCCGAATCGAAAGCGTGGTTTCGAAATCGGGAGAGAAGGTGGCTATCGCACCGACTCGCAATGCATCGAAGTCGTATGAATCCGTCACGAATTCTATGCTGGGTTCCAGGGAGGGACGGTCGTTCGATCGGAGCTGGTCCCAATCGCGTCTCGCTTCCTCGTTCTCTTCGAGAGAGAGAGCCCGGCGAAATGCGCGATCAGCTTCGCTCTTTCGCTCAGACCACATGAAGACGCGGGCAAGGCCCCGGTAGGCGCGGGCGTGGTTCGGGTCCTGCATGAGGACTGCGTCGAAGTCCCTCTCGGCTGCGTCGAGCTGGCCCGCCCAGGAGTAGATCTCTGCTCGTTCGATCAGGTATTCCGGGTTTCCGGCTTCGCCGATCAGCGTATCGAGTACGGCAAGGGCCTCGTCGTAGCGGAGCTGCCAGGCGAGCACCCGAGCGAGTCGGATGCTCGCATCCGTCAGGGTCGGGTCCTGGCGTAGTGCATCGCGGTAGATTTCGATCGCGTCGTCCCAACGTTCGCGATCTGCGAGCCACTGATTGGCCTGGGTGAGCCGTTCCTCGACCGCAGTCCCTTCCGCCATGCCCATTCCGGCCCACAAGAGCATCACAAGGAGCGCGTGTGCAATGGGGCGAAGCGTCACTTTCTTCCCTTTTCTACGGAGAGCCAGGGTGAGAGGTTGTCGAAGAAGGTTTTGAAGGGCTCGAGGGGCTCGCCGTTCACTGGTTGGAGCCCGATCTTCAACGCCTTGCGGGAGATCCTGGCGCGTCCCAAGGCTTCTCCGAGCCGGCGCGTAGTGACCTGCGCGGTGGTCGGTGGCGTCAACACGAGCAGCATCAACACTCGTCCCTCGGAGAGCGCGAGGATGGCGTCGTCTCCGCGGAGTGTTTCGTCTGCGACGGATACGAGGGCATCGATGATCTGCGGCTCGCCTTCCACTGCCATCAGCGCCGATGTCATCTGGTAGGCACGTGCAAACTCGCTCGCACGTTCCACGAGCAACGCGAAGGCATCCTCGTCCAGGCAATGCGAAGACTTGCCCCTCGCCAGGAGACCGGCGACATCGTTCTCCTGCAACTTCGGAGTTCCACCCGCAGAGGCGGCAAGCAGGGTCGTGACCCGGCTTCTGAGCTCGACGGCATTCACGGGCTTTGCCATCACGTCAGCTGCACCCTGGAAGAGCATGCGGACCCGGTCTGCTGCCCGTCCGACTCGGCTCGACGTGACGAGGACAGGAAGGGTCGAGCCGGAGGCCCGGAGCGAGCGCAACACTTCTTCCCCAGTCACTCTCGGCATCACGAGATCGAGCAGCAGGAGGTCTGGGGTTTCGACCAGAAGAGCCGAGAGGGCTTCGAATCCGTCTTCGGCGAAGCGGATGTCGTACTCGTCGCCGAGAATGTCCTGGATGCGCTCGCGCTCGAAGTGCTCATCTTCGGCGATCAGGATACGGGGGCGGGTTTCGACGTCGAAGGACTCGGGAGTCGGTTCGGCTGTTTCCCCCACTTCATTCCCGATCGCCTCTCGGACGGCCGGATGGAGCTCCAACTGCCGAAGCCCTCCGGTGGTGATCTCGAACCGGAGGTTCTCTGCCAAGGGCCGGCCCATTCGGCATTTATTGACGAGGAGAGTCCTCTCGCCGTCGTCGTCCCGATCCAGCTGGATGATCGCTCCCGACATGTCGCCAAGCACCTGCTCGAGAGCGGATGTGCCACGAAGTCGCGATGTGCTGGATGTGACCAGTGTCGTTCCGCCCGAACCCCGTGTGACCTCGAGCAATCGGCGCACGACGCCTCGCAGAGTCACTTCATCGAGGATTTCCTGGGTCAGTTTGCCGATGTCTTCGATGACGAGTGTGCCAGGGGTGCCTGCAGCCTCGACGATGGCTTCGATCAATGCGTCGACGCCGTGCACGCGTACGAGCATTGCGGCACGTGCATCCAGCTCGAGGATCGTCAGCAGGTCGCTTTGAATCGCATGTTCCAGGGTCAATCCGAGGCTTGCCGCCTGACGGAGAAGGAGCTCCGGAGGCTCTCCGGTGATCAGCGCCGCGGTCTCGCCGCGGGAGATCGTGGCATGCAGCAGCTCGAGCGTGAGCACAGTGCGCCCGGCTCCCGACGGACCGATGACGGTGGTCGGGAGCTCCGGAGACAGACCTCCCAGGGAGTCGTCTAGGATGGGTACTCCACAACGTTTCATGATCGAGAGGGCCGCGCAGATTCCACGCTCCCCCATCGTCCCGACGGGCAGTGTGGATGAGCGGCCCAGTGCAAAGATCTGAGGCTCACAGCGAAGATTTCAGGCTCACTGCGAAGATCCTCGCCGGGCGGAAACGGCGACGGAGTCGGGCCCGGTCCGGGCGGATACCCGGGAATGCATGGGTGGAAGACTGGAGCCGCCTCGCTTCGAGGGCGGCTGCGCTATGTGCTCAGCGCGGGGGCTCCTGCCGAACGGAGCTGCTCGTAGATCGGCGGCGCTCCGACGCCGAGCTCCTCACGCACCTCATCGATCGGGCGCTCGAAGAGGGCCTCCCAATCCTGCTCCACCAATTGCTTCGCACGTTTGCCGCGGCGGAACCCCTGGCGGATCAATCTGCCGCCCTCTGAGTTCCAACCCGAGGCACGCAGCGCAGACCAGACCAGGTAGGCGACACCCATGTTGAAGCTCTGGGCGACCGTGAACGCGAGTACCGCAGCCTCGCCTCGCAGATCGCGGTCGTAGCCGGCCACCACGTGAAACACGTCGTGCAGGTTGCGCATGCGCAAGCCATAGATCGCCTCGTCCGCACCAATCTCCCGAACCGCACCGTCGCGTGCGGCCGCGCTGGCCTGCGCCAGCCCGGCCGTACTGATGTTTTCGCGTTCGAACCAATCGACGATCGTCCGGCCGAGCGAACCTTCTGGCATTGCGTGGAGCCGCTCGTGATCCGTCAGCACGTCGAACAAGTCCTGCTTCTCGCGCAGGATCCGCTCGCCCTGGGGGGAGCGCTGGAAGCGTCTGAAGGCCCGTCTGCCCGAATCTCCCGAGAGTGCTCCGATGACCTGAATCGCAGCCGCCGTATTGTCGGGATCCTGGCGAAGCGCGCGCATCGCACGTCTGGCCACCAGGGGATGCAATCGGTTCCGATCTGCCATGATCGACCTCCTCGTTCGGCCCGCCCCGCCGCAATTCGGTGCAAGCAAGGTATCGCATCCAACTGCCTGGCGAGGACGATCCAGGGGTCTGGCACCAGTACTGGGTCAATTTGCCCCAGTAGCGCCGGGTTCTGGATTCGCTCCACTGGAGAATTCAGTAATGTGCGGCGCAGCCCCAATCCAGAACGCCAGCGGAGGCGAAGATCGTGTATCGAGCGACAGACGCGGAATTGAAGCAATACGATGAGCTCGGCTTCTTCATCAGGGAGAAGGTCTTCACCGATCAGGAACTCGAAGGAATGCGGGCGGGCGCGGAGCACGTTCACTCGCAGATCGTGGAAGCGGCCGGCCGAAGTGACGCCGGGCCGATCGACCAGGTCGACAACCAGAAGTACCAGACCGTGCTGGGCTCGACGATCAAATGGGAATGGAGCGATGATCTCGTGGCGGTTCGCTCGATGGAGCCGACCGGACACCTCGATGCACGCCTGGAAGTCCTGCTCGACGATCCGCGCCTCTATCAACCGGTCCAGTCGATCAATCAGTGTGACGCCCTCAGCGTCTTCAGCGACAAGCTCAACGTGAAGCGCCCCGGTGGAGCACCGTTTCCCTGGCATCAGGAGGGCTTGTACTGGGAGAACGGAGCCGAAGACCTCGAATCCCTGGTCAGCACCCTCACCTATCTGGACGATTCGACCAAGGAGAACGGATGTCTGTGGGTGATCCCTGGTAGCCACAAGCACGGCAACCTGAAAGGTCTCGAAGATCGCGGCGTGCTGGGGGCGTTGTATACCGATACCGACCTGATCGATGGCGAGGCCGTTGCAACCGAGCTGCCCTCAGGCAGCGTGCTCTACTTCCATCGTGATCTCGTGCATGGCTCCCAGACGAACCGGACCCAGACCAGCCGTCGCGTCTTCGTGGTGGCCTATCAAGCGGGCGGCCTTCACCGCTGGCGGATCGACCGGAAGCGCGAAGTCGCGATCGGCTAGTGCGACGGACTTGGCGCAGGCCGATGCGGATTCAACTGAATCCCGGATCAGGGCTGGTCAGGGTTCACTTCCGCATCCGAATCCGGTCGCATCTGCCAGCTGATGATGTACTCCGTTTGATCCAGCTTCGGCGCCGGTGAGTGCCTGGAGAATTCGCCTTTGTAGCCCGCCTCGGTGGCAGCCAGGTCGAAGTGGCACATTGCGATGCCCATATCGACCATTTGCAGATCGATGCCACGCATCATTTCGTTGTAGCGCGGCGTGCGTTCGAGGTGGAAATCGAAGCGCTCTTCGCCGCGTTGCTCGACGATCCGCCAAGGCTGCTTGTTGCTCGCAGAAGGGGCCAAGCGCAGGCAGGCCAACGCAGTATCGAAACGCCCGCCTCGGGGAAGCGGAGTGTCGCGGCCCTCGAGGAAGAACATCGACTCCCAGGGCTGGCGCTGATCCGAGCCCGCGAGCCTTCGCATCACTCGCTCGCGCAGGCTCTTTTGCTTGGTCGCATGACCCACTGGAGTCACTACGGGGACGATTTCGCTGTCCTTCACTTCGATGCTCTGGGCAAAGTTTGCCCGACGAAAAGTCCCGCCCATCCAGCATGTCCCCAGTCCGAGTCGCGTGGCTTCCAGGATGATCTTTTCGAGGCAGTACCCTAGATCCACACGTGCGGAGGCCGTGTCTTCGATCGCCGTCACGAGATAGAGCCGGGCGCCGGAGATGATCCCATAGGTCCCAAGCCGGCGGGCCTCCCCCGTGGCCAGTTCGTCGACGTCGACCAACTCGATGCGCACCTGGTTTCCAAGCGGCCCAAGACAGCTCGCCGCCACCGCTTCTTGTAGACTCGTCCTTAGTTCGGCCGGTACGGGACGCCCGGTATCGTAGGCGCGAACGGAAATGCGTTCGCCAGCAAGTTGGGTGATCGGTTTCACGGTATCCTCTCCAGATGGTTGGCGGCGTGCTGTGGTTCCTGCCGCTACTCCTACTCGATCGAGCGCGTGGTGATGGGGTGTGGTCGTCCGCCGAGAACGGTGCCCCAGATCGGGATGTCGGCGAGTTCATCAGGAGGCGTGTCGTAGGGATCGCGATCCAAGATGGTGAAGTCCGCCCGTTTTCCGACTTCGAGGCTCCCGATTTCATCTTCCAGCCCCAGGCTTCGCGCCCCTTCGATCGTGATTGCCCTTAGAGCGAGATCGAGAGAGAGACGCTGGTCTTCTCCCCAGGTGCGACCATCACTTCCGATGCGATTCACCGCGACCCAGGCCAGGCGCAGCGGTTCGGCGGGCGCCATCGGGTAGTCGGAGTGGAACGAGATCGGAACGCCCGCTCGTGCCAGCCCGCCCAGCGGTGAAATGTCCTCCGCGCGCTCCACTCCCAACCCGTTGTCCGCATAGATGGGCGCCAGCTCGTGGGTGTAGTAGGAGTTGTTCGAGACATCCACTCCCAGGCGGTGCGCTCGATGGTGTTGGTCCTCACGCGCATATCCGTAGTGCTCCAGCACCACGCGCTGATCCGCGGCCCGGGGATGGATTCGTTCCATCTCTTCGATCTGATCGAGGACCAGGTCGAGACCGGCGTCACCGTTCACGTGGATATGGATGCTCCAGCCTCGGGTCCAGAAGGATTCGAGTACGGCCCGCTGCTGGTCCGGCGGCATCATCCACTCGCCCTCGTGACCATCGAGATAGGGCTCGCTCATCTGCATCAGCTGGCTGAAGATGGCGCCATCCGCGTAGTACTTGACGTG
>JAAELW010000227.1 GCA_024226235.1 bacterium | reverse complement strand
CGAATGGGCGGACGGAGTGGTCCATCTCTTCCAGGTCCGGCCGCTGCGCCTGGCCTGCGGCTGCGCGGCCTGCATCGACGAATGGACCGGCGAGCAACGCCTCGACCCGGCCTCGGTCCCCGACGACGTCCACCCGCTGCGCATCGAATCGGTCGGCCGCTACGCGCTCCAGATCGAATGGAGCGACGGACACGACAGCGGGATCTATCCGTTTCGCCGGCTTCGCAACCTGGGCGAAGGCTGAGCCCGAGCCGCCCCGCCCCGGGAAGCTCACGGAGCCGGCTGGGTGCTTGCCGGCCGGTGATTGCGGGCAAGGCTCGCATGGACGGCGCGCTCGATCGCGAGCCGGGCGGTTGCGAGGTTGCTGCCCCGCGCGCGGGCTTCCTTTGCGACCTTCTCCACCTCGCTGCGCTCGGCCTCGGGATCGCGACTCGTCGCCTGCAGCCGGCGCTTCGTGCTGGAACGGTTGTGGACGCGCCAGTTCGGAGCAGCGTCGTCCAGTTGCCCGTACATCACGCCGTAGCTCTCCTGGATGACCGTCACCTCACAGTGGCCGTCGGGCAGACGCCGCTCCAGCCGGCGTGTCTCGACCAGCCGGATGCGATCGAGGTGCAGCCCACCCGAGCGGACCCGGGCTTCGTAGACCTCCCACTCCCCGGGCTCACAGGCAATCTCTTCATCCTCGGCCTGGGCCGCGGGGACTGCGACCGGCACCGGCGACGGCTCACCCCGCCGCTGCGCGATCAGCGTCTCGAGAGCGTCGATCGCAGCGATCGGATCTCCGGAGCAGGTATCCTCACCATCGGAGAAGGGCGCATATTTCAGGATCTGGGAACTCGGATGGGTCTTCGTCGCCAGAATGTCACGGGCCAATAGCAGCGCCGCCGCATAGCCGGTGCTGCCGTCGGCTTTGGCCTGTTCGACGACTGCGCGAATCGCATCGACATCACGGGTGAAGCCGATCGAGCTCGGCGTACAGCCATTGAACGTCACCAGTGCCAGCTCAACGCTATGCGGAAGCTGGTCGAGCAGCGCGAGGATGGCAGACTTCGCATTCGCCAGACGGCCACCTTCCATGCTCCCGGACAGATCGAGAACGATCACAAGCGACATACGCGGTGCTGCCGCGAGGCCATGCCAGCGATCGGGCCCACCTTCACCTCCGGGCGCCTGACCGACCAGGGCTTCGTATGCGATCCAGGGCCGCTCGGGGTCGGTGCCGATCGAAGATGGAGTCCGGGGATCGGCGTCCAGCCGGTTGCCGGCAGAATCGATCGCGTCGACTTCCACTTCGAGCACGGCTCCCTGGCCGAGTCCCTCGTGAGCGGCTTCCAGGTCGAAGCTCCCGGCGTATCGATCCCCGTCCGCCCCACCTTCCTGGACGGGTACCTCCAGGCTGCCCACTCGAACACTGGGTGGGCTGCGGAGGGGGTTCGAGAACACGAGTTCGACGCGGGCGCTGCCCTGCGAGGGGATGTCCTCGATTCGGGTCTCGAACGTCGGGCTCCGATCGTCGAGCATCACACGAGCCCAGCTCGGTTCGGCCGAAAGATCGGGGCCACCCACCCAGCGCCCCTCATAGACCGGCGCCCCGCCAGCCAGTACACGCAACTCCCGAAGGATCGGTGGTGCACCCCCGACGAGCAGGCGGGTGCGGTCGTCGGGCTGGGCCTCGTCTTCTTCAGGGTCGCTGTCGAGGGCTTCGCCTTCGGCGGATCGGGCGTGGATCTCGAGCCGCGCATAACCCTTGAACGGGTCGAACGAAGCGTCTTCGGGCAGCACGAAACCGCCCTCCCAGACGCGATCGTCCGACCAGGTGCCCCGCAGCGGCAGCCTGCGGGCCGGCGTCGCGAGCCGGATCCGCGGCGGGGAGCTGCGATCCATCTCGCGGTCGAACTCGATCCGCACCCGGGTCTCACCAGGTGGCACCGGCCGAAACGCGTCGCCCCCACGCTCGTGAAGCAACACACCCTCGTGCTCGACACGCACACCCGACACTTCCGGTGGAATGCGTGCCAGTTCGAACGGGAAGCTCGCATCGTTGCGATCTCCGACGCCTAGCTTCAACAGACTCCTGAGCGTGATCTGCGCACGAGCCTCGCCGTAGGTCTGGACCTCCTTCGGGAGCGTGAAGGCAATGCGGTAGCGCGCCTTCTCGGCGTCGGCGAGCCAGACCTTCACGTCCTCAACCTCGACTGCCCAAGCTTCAGCGTCGGCCACGCGGGCCTCGAGGGCCCGGCGCGATTCGGGGATATCCGCCGTGTCGCCCTCGTGGATGTAATCCGAGGCGTCGATCTCCAGCGTGAGTCGGTCACCAGGCCGGAAACGCGCATCCTCCCGCTCGGGTAGGGACTCGATGAACGAAACGGTTCGCGTGCCGCGTGGATCGTCCCCGACATCTTCCCCGTAGGTGGGCTCGAAAAAGGGCGTGACGACCGTCTGCAGCTCGATCGTCCGCTGACGCCCGTCCGTCGCCAGGCTGGCAAAGGCCAGCCAGAGCCGCTCCACATTGGCCATCGGCGTCTTGCGCCCGAACCAGCGAAGCCGTGTGCGAGCGGCGGGCTTGCCACCCAGATCCATTCTCGGCTCGACCATGAACGCCTTCGAGGCGAAGTCGATGCCGGGGCCCCGTGCGTCCCGAGCACCCCGACTCTGGGTGACCGCAGCGCCGACCCAATCATCGGCCTCGCCATTCGAGGCCACGGCCTGCACGAAGAGACGAGTCACGCCCGCGAATTCCGGGTCGCCATTCCGGACCGCACCTCGATCGAAACTGGGGCTTCCCGGTGTGGCTCCCGGGAGCGTGATCGCAGCGAGGTGCATCGCGAAGGGATCCAGATCGAGCGACTCGGAGAGGAGCAGCTCGTTCATGCGCCTGGCGATTTCGGCATCGGATCCAGCCACCTCGGACTGGAGGCGCGGGCGGGCACCATGCCCGTAGTGATGGAAGAATCGCTCGATCGGCGCAGTCTCGACTCCATCGTCTTTGCAGCAGTAGCCCGTCACGCCCTCGTCACCGAAACCCCGCGGCCCGGTGGCGGCCTGCTGGATCTGGGTCTGGAGGAAGTTCGCCCAGTGGCTGCGAAGGCTTCTGCGGCCGCTGGGAAGG
>JAAELW010000226.1 GCA_024226235.1 bacterium | reverse complement strand
TCCACCGGGTGTGGCGCAACCACATCAAGCAGATCTCGGAGCGACGGGGCGGGGGCACGCCGGCGATGATCCTCGGACTGGACGAGGCGCCGCTGCGCTGGGAGGAAGTTCTGGGGCAACGGATCTTTCCGTCTCGGATCGAACTCCCGGAGCCCTTGAGTAGGGCCTACTTTGGGAAAATCCCGACGCGGCAGATGCCCCGGGCGAGGCACCA
Organism: bacterium; assembly: GCA_024226235.1. Lineage (GTDB taxonomy): Bacteria > Myxococcota_A > UBA9160 > UBA9160 > UBA6930. The sequence goes on along the minus strand of JAAELW010000226.1, from coordinate 41,142 downwards.
CTCGCTCCGGTACGCCGCTTAGCCCGACTGACGGCACTTCCGTGACCGCATGGACTCGGCTTCACCGGCGAGAGCTGAGGTTCAGCAGGAATTTCGCGGGCACAACCCTCAGGGAACCTTTTGGAGCGGCAGGCGCCTGGCCCTCTGCGGCGTCGCCCGCCGCGCTGCATTCGTCACCTGCACCGCTGCGCAATGGGTGTTGTTAGCCGTCGCAGTCTCGCCAGCCGTGCTTCCTGCGCTCACATGAGCACAAAGAAAATACGGGCCCGCAGACGTGCCGGCGGGAACCGTCGGTGAGAAGGCTACGAACTCCTGCATGCCCGGGCCCGGTGCGGGAATCAGCTTGGCATCGATCGCCGAGTGGAGCGGCTGCGGATTGCTCGTGAAGAAGATTCGTACGGTGACATTCTGTGCGCCCTTTGCGAGGCCCTTGTTGCGCACCTCGACGACGACGGTCTGCAAGCTCCCGGCACTCTGGGTCGACGAAGCCAGCTTCATCTCAGCCTCGAAGTCCGGGACGAGGGGCAGCAGCGTGCCAGGCGCCGCGGGGCCCGGTGTGGCTGTCGGCGGGGCAGCGGAAGCAGCACCTGCCAGCAGGCCGGCCGAGAGAGCGATGCTCGAAAGGAAACACGTGATTGAACGATGCATGATGAGGTACCTCCTGCGGGTTCTGTCGGAGCCGGGTAGCTGCGGGTTCAAAGCCGGGCAGAATGTTCCGAATTTGACTTCCGAGATCCCGACTACTGCAGTGGGATCTCCGACCCGGATGAGCTGAATTGCCCCGTGGCGCTACGATCTCCGGCGTGGTTCGGCTCTTCGTCGGGTAGCCCCGATTCCACCGCTGGAGGGTTCGTGATACATCTGCGACACATGGTACTCGGTGCGGAGATTCGAGCGGCCGCAATCTTGCTCGTCGTGTCGGGAATCGTCGGTGCTTTCGTCGGCGCGAGCTGGGCGGATTCGGAAGCCACCAGCTCGAAGACATCGCCGCAGGGCAAAACGGCTGAGACGCCCGGCAAGAAACTCCCCGAACCCATTCCGACCCTCCCGAATGGGGCTGCGGATGCGTCCAAACTGGGCGCTCCCAAGCTCCCAGCAACCGGGGAAGCGGGCTCGCCTGTTCGCGTGAAGCCCGCGGATCCGCGTCGCGAGCCGGGGTTGGTGCAGCCGAGCATTCCGGGCGAGCGGGTTCCGATCGACGGGCGGCTCCCGCATCCGCAGCCGGGTGGAGATCGGGGGCGACCGGCGTTGTCGCCGCCAGGCTCCGTCGGTGTCCAGAGGGCGCTTGCGACCCTGCTTCGTCTGGATGGCCGGACCGGCAGCTTGGAACGAACCGAGTCCGGGGATTCGGTGGTTCCCGCCGAATGGCATTTCGCGGATCCGGCTGTCGATTTCGCCGTACTGCACGTGGGAACGCATCCTTCCTCATGTCCGGCTGCAGGTACTTCGACGGTGGCCGGTGTGCAGCAGCTGGAAGCGCGGGGGGGGACGCTGCTCGTCGAAGCTTCCAGGAGGGCGCGCGACCGCCTCGGCTTCGACCTGGATGACTTCCGCTTTCGCGGCCTCCGCGAGTACCACGTGATGGTGTGCGGCCTTGCCCGCGACGCCTTCACCGGCGAGCGGACGAACGTCGTACGGGTTGTGCGCGCCTACCTCGCGATGATCCACGCGGTGATCATTGGAGCCGAGTACCGCGATCCGGATCCAGACTTCCTGAGCCCGGGGGTCGCGATCGTCACCGTCCGAATGTACTCACCGGAAGGAGAGACAGTTCCCGGCACCCAGCTCCGGATCACGGACTTCGACGGCGGCACCTCGGGGCCCTGCCTGCCGGGGGGGGCCCTCTTCGAGGTGCCCGAGCTGCCGGAGAGCGGCTATGTCGAGGGCCGGCTGGGGTTCCGCTGTAGGGGCTGGGGCGGAGTGGGTGACGACCTCTGCGTTGCGCTCACGATCAACAACGACGGTCGCGTTCCCCGACGCGGAGGGTCGGGCCGGTCGCGGGAACTCCGGGCCTGTGTAGGGGGTGGATCGAGAGACCATCTCGCCTTGACCAGAGGGGCACCCCACCGCACAGCACGCATCCCAGCCCCATTCTGGACCCGCGGTACGTGGTAGCTACTCCGTGTTCGGCTGTGTCCGATCACTCCGAGCGCAACCGAAACTACTTCTTTCGCCGATCGAGCCACCGCCGCCTTCGCGGTTGTTCCGGAGTCGTGGTCATCTCGTTCGGCCCTTTCGGTGCAGTTGGCGCTCGTGTTTCAGCAGGCCTGGTCGGGTTCGCCACACCACCCACGGGGTTGAATGTCGGGTTCAGCTTCGGGCACGTCACCTTGTACTCGGCATAGTCTGATCTGGCGACGCTATCCGGTGATGCCGTGACGAGTTCAACCCAGAGCGAATCCTTGAGTAGCCCCGGGTCGGTCGGACCTGCGAGTTTTCCTTTTCCAGCCTGAGCGGGTCGCGCCGGGCCGGACGGTATTTCGTCATCGGGGTGAACTCCCGGAAGGTCGGCGAAGCCGGTTGCCGCTGTGCCGGAAAATCCCCTTGCCGGCTTCGTGCGAGTGGGGTCCGACATGGGTTTCTCGCCGACCATGAACTTCTGTTCGTAGGTCTTGACGTATTCGCCGCCCTGCCTGTCAGACGGACCCATGGAGAGCTTGATCGGTTGCGAGACCTGGCCAAAGACCGAACGGAAGCGCGTCGTGAAGTCGCCAGCGGTATCCGAAACAAAGGTGGCTTTCGCAGTCACTTCGGTCGGGCAACTCGTCGGCGTCTTGGCATAGATCATGTCGAGTGACATGGATGTCAGATGTGCGGCGGACGTTCCGCGAAGATGTCCAGCTGCGGGGCCAATGTCCGGATTCAGCTTTGCCTCGAACTTCTGGCAGACGAGATCGAAATGCTCGAAGTGGTCCCAGATGTGAACCTCATCGGGTGCGTCCCCACTTCCACCGGCTCCCGAAGCATCGAAGCTAAGCCCTGCCCGCACGGCGAACGGGAGAATCCGATCCTCTCCGAAGATCTGCTCGTTCGAGAGTCCTTGTCCTCTCAGGTCGTCGGCCAGTTGGTTGCAGTGAGCCACTCCTGTATCCGTAAAACTCGCGGATACGGGAACGTTGCCAGCCACATCCTTGGGCCGCGATCCGATAGGGTACGACATGGAGTAGGGCGTTTCAGAGTGATGGATCCACAACAGGTTCTCACGCGCGGTGAGCAGATAGGTGCTCCAGCTCTTGACCGCCCCCCCGACGTCCGTGTCGATGTCGATGTGCACGGTCGCGTTCACCTCCCCGCCAAGAGACAGATTCTGTACCCCGGATACGTAGTTGTACCCATCGCTTCCGATCTTGAATTCGTCTGTGGCTAGATAACCGACAACGGCGGTGCCCGTGTCGGCGTGAGCCGTGCCTGCAAGTACCATCGCCGCGAATGAAACCGCGGCGATTCTTCGGCCAAGCTGCATCTTCATGAATCGTCTCCCGTTGCTGGTTGATTTGTCGGTCAGTCGGCGGGAGGTCGAACACGGTTCAACATGGGATCCGACTCCTATCCAGGAGGGGGTGGGGGGCCGGCTAGCGCCTTCTTTTGGGGGGGACTGGCCCCTACGCCGAAATTCCCCGATGCCTTGATCCAGCTCCCAGCCCCTTTCCTCTCCGAACACGAAGATCAATTGCATCCCTCCTGACCTCATGTTCGCTTGAACTGAGGCGCCTGGTCAGGTTATGGTCAGAGACGCCCCGGGGGTATTCTCCCCAGGGTGGTTTACGGGGCAAGCTACCCCCGTTGAACCGTCAGGGGTCCGGCTTCGACCACTCGGGTGATGATCGACTTGCAGGCCAATCAGCAGTGGTATTGTCGGCACCTAGTCGGGGGGGCAGCTCCCTACACGCTCGGTGCCGTATTGCTCGCTGCGCTGCTGGTGGCTCCTGCAGCCGCGCAGCCAGACGAGGCTGCGGATTCAGCCCCGGTGCTCGAGTTGCGCGGCGCGGGAGAGCAGATCGAGCCGGGCGCCCCGATCGAGATCTCCACCGGGGATGCACCCCCCGAGGTACTCGATCGGATCTCCTACGAAATAGACGATCTCGATGTATCGGGCTTCGCAATGCGCGACCCGGGTGTAACTACGCTTGCGCTGCCGGTCGTTCTCGAGCCCGGGACGCACCTGGTGCGCGCGATCGAGCAGCTTCCGGACGGCCGCCTGCTCGAGCGTGGCGTCTGGACCATCGAAATCCGAGCACCCCGCTTCCAGGGCGGCGAGCTTTCCGGCAGCATCGACCTCGACGCCACCCGGCGGATGGCCGACCACCACGCCGAAGGCGCGCCCGAACGGTTGCAGATTCGCGGTGCGGCCAATCTTCAGGGGAGCTTGCACGGAGACGATTGGGAAGTGCAGGGCTACCTGCCGGTGCTTTTCGATCGGAGCTCGGGCTTCGCGAGTTCCGGAACCCTCGAGCAGCGCGATTGGGACCTCGGCGCCTATCTGTTCCAGGGTCGCAAGGGCCCGTTCGGTGCCCGTGTGGGCCACTTCAGCCCGGACCCGCCAAGCTTGATCCTCGAGGGGTTTCATCGTCGGGGTGCGTCGGCCTCAGTCGAGGTCGTGCCACTGCGCTCGCGCCTCACGGCCTGGAGCCTGCGGTCCGAGCCGATCACCGGTTTTCGGGAGGGCTTCGGTCTCCAGGATCGGGACCGGCGCGTCTCCGGCGTGACCGTTCAAGGTCAACCGGTCGAGATTCCCGGCGGCGTGCTCGACCTGGCCGCGACCTATCTGCGTGGGCGAACCGGCCCCGGTAGCATCTACGCCGGCGTCTCCGAGCGCAGCATCCGACTGCAGGAGAGTGGCACGGCTTGGAGCCTCCGCGCCGATGGCTCCTTCTTCGATTCGCGTCTGCGACTGCGCGGAGAATACGCCCGCACCCGCTACGACCCGTTCGTCGGAATATCGGGATCGGCCAAGCGCGACGACGCGTGGAGTGTGTTGATCGGCGTCGCGCCGTGGCAGAACCTGGTCTTCCTCGACTACCCGGTCCAGATCGAGGCCGAGGTCGAGTTTCGCGAGATCGGCCGGCTCTTTCGCAGCATCGCCAACCCGGGTGCGCCGGTGGACCGCTTCCTGCAGCAGGTTCGGCTTGGCAGCAGCTGGGCCGGCCTCCAGGGCAGCGTGCTGTTCGGTCGCGAGCGCGACAACGTGGAGGATCTCGAATTCCTTCCGCGTTTCCGGACCGACATCTTCGATGCCCAGCTCTCCTGGAGTCCGCGGTTCCGTACGCCGCCGGAGTCGCTGTGGCGGAAGCTTCTCGGCCAGCCCTATCTGCAGGTCGGCTGGACCCGCGAGCGCCTGAAGCCCGTCCATTCCCCCAGCGCGGAGGATGTGCTCGGTGCCCGCATCCTGGCTCGGGAACAGACGGTGATCACGGACGACCTCGGTGCGGTGATCCAGTCTTTTCCGGGTGCGGCCTTCCTCGATCCGACGGCCGGACTCCTGGGCACGGCCGCGTTGGTACCCGCGAACGACTTCTTCGATCCCTTCGTCGGGCTGCCGGAGCTTGTCTTCTCCGATCGCTGGTTCCGTACCACCGCCGTGGCCTTTGGCTCGAGTTACAATCGCGGCAGCTGGTCGCTCTCCCATACGGTGCTGCGCTACGAGGACAACACGCGTCAGGATCCCGACTCGCGCAGCGATCTCAGCGGCCTGAACGGCTCGCTCTACCTGGGCAGCCAGGCCAGCCTGAGCCTCTCGCTCCAGCGTCAGCGCGAGAAGTTCGAAGACCTGGGCTTCCAGCGAACGACCTGGCTGGGCTCGGTGAACCTGAACGCGCAGCTCGTGCCAGAGGTGCTCGACGGCTCCTTCACCGCCTCGCTGACCCGCTCGCGCAATTCCTACTCGACGGTCGACTCCCGCTTCACGACGCTCAGCGGCCGGCTCGACTGGCATGCATGGCAGGCCCGCCCGACGCGCCCCGGCCTCACTCTCTCCCTTTTCGGGACCTGGACGGATCTCCACGACAGCGTGAATCGCTCGCTGGCCGTCAGCTCCTTCCAGGTCTTCTTGCAGGCGAGTATACGATGGCCCGTTCAACTCTGACCCTCCGTGTGATCGCGCTTACGGCGCTGCTCGTCCTGCTAGGTGCAGGTCGGGCACAGGCGATTGCCTCGATCCGTGTGACACCGTCGAACTATCCGCTGTCTGGCCTCCGGCCCGCGGATACGACGCCGCTCAGCTTCGTCTGGACGGTGCAGACGGCGCCGGGCCCGGCACGCAGCATCTCCTCCACGGGCGGAGCGTTCGTGCTCGACATCGGCAGCCGGCAGACGCTTCTGACCACCGGGTCGCTGACCGTGCAGACGGCCGCCTCGGGCGGAGCCGTGATCTTCACGGAGACTGTTTCGCTGCCGAGTTCGCTGATCGCCGAGGCGCAGGCCCGGGGCGCGCGGCGCATCCTCTACGTGCGTTCCTTCGAGGCGACGTACACGGTCGTCGAGCAGGAGATCAACCCATCTTCGTTTCCGCCCACACGTCCGACGAACCGCCACGTGAGGACGACCGCAGAAGCCGCAGCCACTCTCAACCTGGGCGGTGGCATGGGCGGTCCCCTTCAGGTCTACCGCCTGTTGCTGCGCTTCGACGATGGCTCGCCGCTGCGCATTCTCTCGCAGTCGTCGCCGCTGAAGGTCTTCGCCGATGTCTCCTACGAGGGCGGAGGCACGCTCGAAGGTGTCTGGGAAGTGGCCGATCCGAACTCCTCATCGGGCGCCCCGGTCTTCGTCCCGTTGGCTCGTGTTCACCGCTTCCTCGGCGCCGGTCAGCGCATCACCGTCGAGGGCCCACCGTTGCCGACGCAGCACACGGGTCTGCATCTCGTGCGCTTCCGGGTGGAGGCGCCACGCTCGCCGGAAGAAGACCCGATCATTCGCTATCGGGTGGTCTCTCCGGGCGTCGAGGCTCCGCCCGTCCGGCTCGCTGCCCATTGGCCGCCGGCCGGAGTCCAGATTTCGCCGAAGACCTCGTTCCAATGGCAAGCGCTGCCCGAGGCTGCTGCCTACCGGCTCGAGTTCTTCTCCCGAAGCCAGGCCGGCGATCGCTGGGTGCCGCTCTTCTCCAGCCGCGGCCAGGTGTTCCGCGATGTGCGCGGTCACGGGGCTGCACCACTTCCGTATGAAGACGCCCACGCCACCGAGGGGCTCTCCGGGCCCGACCCGCTCTCCGAGCTGGGCGAGCCGGCAACCGGCTTGCTCCTTCCCGCACACACCACCAGCACGTTCCTCACGCCGGTGGCGCTGCGCCACGTGGAGATGGATGAGCTCTACCTGTGGCGGATCCGAGCCTTGGCGGAGGATGGGTCGACCCTTGGTCTGAGCCCGCCCCGCCTGATCCGTGCGCCAGGGGCCGATCTCGCCGAAGCGCCGGAGGCTCCTTGAGCCGCCCCGAAGGGGAAGCGAACCAGGCCGAGCGGGCGCTCCTTGCCCGCATTGCGGAGGGCGACGAGCGCGCGCTGGAAGACCTCTACCGGCGCTTCGAACCGCGTATCCTGGCCTTTGCGAACCAGCGATTGAACGATCTCGCCGCCGCTTCCGACACCCTCAACGAGGTGATGCTCGAGATCTGGAAGAGCGCATCTCGATTCGAAGGGAGATCGAGCGTGGCAACATGGATTCTATCCATCACCCGTCATCGGATCATCGACCGGCTTCGCAAACGCGGCGGTCGGGTGTTCGAAGACATCGAGGAATCGAATGCGGTCGATACCGCGGAGAGCGCCGAGGGCGTGATGGCCGGCGTCGCAGATGCCCAGAACGTTCGAGTCTGCATCGAAGAGCTGCCGCCGACTCAGCGAGAGGTGATCCACCTGGCGTTCTTCCAGGAGCTCTCTTACGTGGAGATTGCGCGAGTGATGGATTGCCCCGAGGGCACGGTGAAGACACGGGTCTATCACGCGAAGCGCGCTCTGAAAACCTGCCTGGCCGGGATCTTCGGCGGGAGCCCTGCTCATGCCTGAGCTTGACGCCAGCGAGCGCCGTGCCATCGAGAAGCTGATGCCGTTCCATGTGACCGACACGCTCGACCCGGAGGATCGCGAGCGGGTCGAGCGCGCCCTTCAGGACGACGAGAGTCTGCGCGCCGAGATGGCCTTCTTGGAGGCCCTACATGGCGGCGTGCGTGAGATGACCGAGGTGCCGAGTTCTGGCGAGCTCGGACTGGCCAGGCTCCGCCGGAGTGTGCGCCAGCAGCGCCGCCGCAGCCTGGTGGCCCGGACCCTGCGCCCGGCGCTTGCGTTGGCCGCCGGGTTGATCCTGGTGCTCCAGGCGACGCTGCTGCTGCAACCGGGTGAGGATGCCGCCCGCCTGGCCGGCGCTGCAGTTGCGGACCTGCAAGTGACGTTCACTGCCGACGCGACCGAGGGCGAACTCCGCGAGCTGCTGCAGAGCGTGGATGCACGGATCGTCGATGGACCCAGTGCAGCCGGTGTGTATCACCTCCAGCTCGATCCCTCGCCCGAGGACGAGGCCGCGTGGATGCGTGTGCTGGAGACCCTTGAAGACAGGCCCGACATCGTCACCTTCGTGGAACGGGAGTAGCGCACGTGCGTCTGGCGCATCTCCTGCTCAGCCTTCTCCTGTTCGCGGCGCCCGCGATTGACGCGGCAGATACCTCGAAGACCAGGTCGAAGCAGCTTCGCGCGCCTTCCAGGAAGACGACGACGCTCGCGCCGGAGGCCACTCGGCCGGCTGGGGGTGGCTCGTACGAGAAGGCCCCTGGGACGGACGCCGAGGATCCGCCGGAGGCGGAGGACACGCCTCCTCCCCAGACCGGCTTCCCTGACGATTCGTACTACTACGATCCGAGCTGGACGCCTGGGTATTACCCCGCTCCGGAGCCGACGACCGAGCGCGTCGATCAGACCGGCGGCTCCTTGCTGCGCGGCGCTGCACCCGTGGCACCGCAAGCTCGGCCGTCCGAAGCGCGGGATGAGCCCTCACTCCACGAGCCGGGGCAGGTGATCGTGATTCACCAGGCGATGAGCGAAGCCCTGGTGTTCGCCAACGCGGAGCAGGAGCACTACCGCGTGAGGTTGCGCGAGAAGCTCGACGCCGCCGGCCTGGTGCTGACCGTTCTGCAAGCCCGCGGAGAGGTGACTGCGCCCGAGGCTCGCGAAGATCTTTCGAGTCGTCACTCGGGGCTGCGCATCGCGCTGAATCACCGGTATTCGCTTTCCGCGAGCAGTAAGCGCTATGGCTCCAGGATGGTCGGTTGGGGCGAGTCCGACTCGTCCTGTGGCAAGGGCCTGCGACTCGGGGTGCTCGATACGCTAGTCGATGCGGAGCACGAAGCCCTGGGTGGAGCGTCGCTAGTCGTGCATTCCGTGCTTCCCCCCGGTGCCAAGCCGGCGCCGGCGAACCATGGCACGGCCATCGCGGCGCTGTACGCGGGGCGATCCGACAGCGAGTTCCACGGCTTGCTGCCGGCATCGACCGTGCTCGTCGCGGGGGCATTTCGCGAGCGTTCGGATGGCGAGGTCGATGCCACGACCGATCGCCTGCTGGTCGGAATCGACTGGCTGCTCGGCCAGGGAGCGAACGTGGTGGGCTTGTCCTTCGTGGGCCCGCCGAATCCCGTGTTTGCGAGCGTGCTCGATGCCGCCGATCGGCGCGGCGTGGGTCTGGTCGCTGCGGTGGGCAACCAGGGGCCCGATGCGTCACCGGGCTTCCCCTCCGTACTCAGGAATGTGGTCGCGGTGACTGCGGTGGACGTCGACAGTCGGGTGTTTCGCCGGGCCAACCGCGGTCCGGGAATCGATCTGGCCGCGCCCGGGGTGGATGTCTGGGTCCCGCGGCCGGGACGGCGTGGGCACTACGTGTCCGGTACGTCGTTTGCGGTCCCCTTCGTCGCATCGGCTCTGGCACGCGCGTCCGATGGCCGTAGCCCCGCTGAAGCGCGGGAATGGCTCTTTTCGCACGCCCGGGATCTCGGAGAAGGTGGTCCCGACGAGACCTTCGGGCACGGCTTGCTCCAGCTCGGAGCCGACGTTTCCTGCAATTGAACCGACGGGCCCGGCCACTCGACTCTCCATCGAACGCAAAAGGAGGAAACCCATGCGCATCCATCTCATCGTCGCAGTCGTGATCGCCCTGTTCGGCACCCACGCCATCGCCCGGCCCAAGGCCGAGCCCGCGCGGACCACGAACGGAAAGAAGGCAGTGCATGCACCCAAGGACGATGTCCTGAGGCCGATCGCCAGGCCGGTGCTCTCGGTCAAGAGCATCGCCAAGGCACCGGTCGAGCCCGGCGGCAGCTTCAAGGTCGGCGTCCATGTCATGTTGGACGTGCGGGTGAAGAACACGGGCACGGCGGACAGCCAGGGGACCGAGCAGCTGAAGATCCAGTGCATCGTCGTGTCCGGCGGTGCTTGCCCGGTCACGAACTCCCAGCAGACGATTCCTCCGATTCCGAAGGGATCGGATCGTTCCGTGATCCTCGTCGCGGCACAGACGACCGAACCTGGAACCTACAAGGTCACGGCCACGCCCGTCGGCGGAGCCCGCGGGAGTGGGTCACAGGTGACGATCCAGGTGAAGGGCACGAAGCTCGCCCCAGGTGTGTTCGAGCCGGGCAAGGGTTTGGAGCTGATGAGACCGGATCTGCAGGTCGACGTGATCAACCCGACTTCTGCCGGCCAGCCTGCGACGATCCGGGTGCACAACAAATCCAACATTCCCACGCCGCAGGGATCGAGCTTCGTCGTGAAGTCCGAGATCATCGGCTCCTGCGAAGCCGGCAAGCTGGAGGCCCAGATCGCGACGCAAGGTGCGCAACAGACTGTCGGTGTACTCGGTGCGCAAGCGCATCTGGACCTTCACGTGCAGCCCGCTTCTGGGCCGTTCGGCAGCACCGGTTGCTACTACAAGATCAAGTCTCGTGTGGATTCCTTGGGGCAGGTGACTGAGTCGAGCGAAACCAACAACAAGGGTTCTTCCACCTACTGTCCGCCCGGCGTCAGTTGCTACTAAGCGAGGAATTTCATCATGGTCATCCATCTCGACTTCCGTTCTGTGGCCCTCCTTGTGCTATTCCTGCTCCTGCTTCCGGGGGCTGTATTCGCGGCGGCGGGTCCCCAGGTGCTCGTCACGTTGCAGGCACCGACCGGCTCGTTGGCCAGTCTGGAAGGCCCGCCCCAGACCCTCTTCAACCACGATGCGACGATCCCCTACGGCGCGATCGAGCCTGCCATCCGCACGGAGGCGAAGGCGAAGGCAAACCAGTACGGCGACCACAGCGGGACCAGGAGCTGGAGCTACATCGACTATGCCTACAAGACCAACGCGTCGGCGGGCTTCGAGTTCAGCCAGAAGAATCAGCCCACGATCACCGTCCTCTCTTCGACCGAGAACAAGGTTCGGGTCGCGCTGCACACTGAGGCCGTATTGACCTTCGAGGCCACGGCATCGGCGACCACCGACGATCATCTACCGATCCCGCCCTTCACGGAGTGGCCCGACTTCGATGGCTCGATCGAGATCGAGGTGCCTTTCGCGCTCGACGTCCAGGCCGATCTTGCGATCTGGCCCGAGGTCGTGGCCGAAAATGTCTCGGTGGTGTTGACCAACGGCGATCTCGAGGGTGCCGTCACGGGCCTGAAGGGAGACATGGCCGGGTTTGCGCTGGTCGTTGGAACCACCATCGGCTTCTCGCCGGCCGGCCTCGTCGCCGGTGGGCCGGCCACGATGGGGGTTGCCGCAGTGCTGGGCTCCAACGAGGCCTACGATCTCGCGGTCACCAAGATGGTGGAACTCATCACCACTGCGCTCGAGAAGGGAGTTGCGACCGCAAACGCCGAGATCCGCGCCCGGATCCAGGACGAACTGGTTCCCGCTGTCGCAGCCGTGAACCATTTGAAGAACCAGGCGATCGCGACGCCCATCCCAGGCATCGGCAAGAGCCTCGGCGACCTCCAGAACGAAGCCGGCTTGAGCTTCGACGTCCGCACGCAGTCGTCTGGCAACGGAGGGACGCACACTGCGGTGACCGCGCGCTTCGATGGCAAGCCGCGGGGCGGGAAAGTCGAGGGCACGCTTCGGCTTCCGAAGGCCCAATGCGTGAAGACGGATGTGGGCGGGATGGGCCAGACCATCGTCACTGGCTTCCTCGGAGAGGCGAACCAGGACCTGCACGCAGGCCAGTCCTGTGCAGGATTGTTCGGGGCGAACGACATGAAGCTTCGCGTATTCCTGGGAGCCAATCCGCCTGGGGCCGGCCTGGCGAGCTGGGCGGATGCTCCGGGGCAGTTCGTTGGAAAAGGTACGGTTCGGGAGCGGTCGCTCGTCCAACAAATTGCAATCAACGAGGGCTACTTCGAGTGCGACTTCGAGGTCAACGGTCTCCCGAAGGGCGTAGTGTCGTTCTCCATTTCCTTTGGCCAGCTCGCCAACCGTCTCGAGGACTACAAGCTGAATGACGAGCGCCGCTGGGTGCTCGGAGCCGGCCAAGGGGAGTGGACCCTCGGTGGAAGCGGGAAGTGCGAGGGCATTGGCAAAGGGGGAGGGCTGACCCCGAATCGTCAGGAGGAGATCCGCCGAGCGCTCGAGAACTGCCCGGAGTGCAAGCGGCCCGGGGAGGCAGATCCCAGAGAAGGCCTGATCCGGCCTGACTTGCCCAGCCGGAGAACGCCTGAGGCCCGGCCGGATGCGAAGCAGCGGCCCGACTCCACGGATCCGCGAGGCTACGGTGGCCCGGATACCCGGGATGGCATGCGGCGCCCGAGTGGTCCGCCGGATGCAGCAGACCCGAAGGATCTACAAGAGGATGCCCTCGATGGGCTCAAGGGGGCGCCCCGGCGCTGATCGCGGTTCAGGCTCATCACGGCAAACAGCAATCCTTCTCGAGCTACGGGATCGCCATCGATGCGAACCCGTGGGTCACAACGCAGACGAAGGTGGCGATGACGAGGGATCGGATCCGGTCATGCCGCTCCTCCCCGCGGGCGTCGTCGAGGGTTCCCAGGTAGATCTCGGTCCCGCTGGCGCCCGTTGGGATCAACGCAGATCGCAATGCGTCGTACCTCCCCACGGCGGTTACCTGGTCTCCGGCAACCACGAGCTTCTCCTCGAAGCGGTGGTCGGGCTGCAGCTCGGCCTCCGGTTCCGCGAGGTTTCGCAGGCCTTCGGGCGAGTCGTCGTGCAGCAACTTCCGGGTCAGGTCCAGCGCATTGCGGAGGTCGGGCTTCGGCGTGAACTCGGTCTCCGCGATCCACGAGGCCGCGTGTTCCGTTACTTCAGTGGCTTCGAGCTCCCAGGCGGGGACATGCGAGAGGTCTGGGAAGCCCAGGAGCTGGATGTCTCCCAGGGGTGTCGACACCGCGGCGGGTCGGTGGCCTTGAGATCGGAAGTCCCAGGTGCGGTTCGTGCCCTCGTTCAGATTCACGAATCTGAAGATCTCGGCCTCGTAGAGGAGGCACTCCTCGTTCTCGAGCGGAGACAGGACCGGCTCGCCCAGGGCTACCAACTTGCCCTCGATTGCGCAGACGCTTCCGTCGAGCAGGTGGGGATTCCGCCCGTTGCGACGAAGGGCGCGGGATGTGGCATCGGGCAGAATCAGCTGCTTCAAGTTGAGGAGCACCAGGAATGCGAAGAATCCGAGCGTGAACGACGCCAGGGTCACCCGTGAGTTCGGGAACAGCGTACTCAGCACGAGCCCGTAGGCCGCGACCACGGAGGCGTATCCCGCAAGGGACGGCAGGGCCACGATGAGCAGCCGGCCGAGCGCGACGGGGACGGATTCCTCTTCGTCTCCGGGTTCCCACTTCATGGGTTCCGCGCACCGATGCGAGCAAGGCGCCGTTCTTCAGCTTGACTAGCGAAAGCGTTCCGGCCGCGGTCGGCAGAAGAGCTGGCTCGAGCCGGCCGCGATCAGCTTGCCGTCCGGGCTCCAGATCGTCCCGCTGGTCCCGATCAAGCCTGTTGCCGCGAGCTCCGCACGCGTCTCGAACAACAGCCAATCGTCGGCTCGGGCGTCGTGGTGGAACCGGACGTGCAGGTCCAGGTTGGGTGCGATCCACGGGGAGGGCCCCTTCGAGGGGTGAGCGGGCCAGGTCGCCGGCCAGCTGAACGAGTCGAGCAGGATGACGGACCGCGCCGCATCGACGAAGAGATCCTTCGCGGTGGGAGCCGGCCGAAACCGGCACCAGGCACTCATCACGGGCTCGCGAGGCTGTTCGGCGAGGTTCGGCTCCCATTCGGTCGGGCGCCGGTCGAAATTCTGGAGCACGCCGAGCTGCTGCCGCTCCGGATCGAGTTCGCGAACGTCCTTCAGCTCATCGAAAGCAGGGACCTCCGGCGGCTGCGTGTAGTCGTGCTCCATTCCTTCGCCTGTCTCGACCGCCCAGACGTTTGCGTCGAGGATCGGTTTGCCCTCCTGCGTCATCTCGACGTGGAGCGCCTCGCTGCGGCGCCCACTGCGCAACGTCTCGACGCGAAGCTCGATGGCGTCGAAGCGTGCGACGCTCAGGTACTGGCAGGCGAAGCTCGCGGGGCGCCCCAAGCGAGTCGCCCGACCCGCCGCTTGCAAAGCGATCGCCGCGACGTAACCGCCCGCAGGCCCCCAGGTCATCCAGTCCGAATGGAGCACCGCCCGGTAGCAGCCCTCTTCGGTCTGTTCGAGTGCGGTCTGCTCGATGAAATCGCCCATGGTCCTTGCGAGCGAACGGTACCACGGCAGCTCGGAAATCCGATACCTGCCCCAGCGCGTCGAAGATCTGGCGAAGGCCCCATGCCTACGCAAGCAGAGATCGGTGATAGTCCTCTGGCGCAGCGAAGCCCATCAGCTGCAGCACGGTGGCGGCCAGGTTCGCGAGGCCCGCGCCGGGGACGCTTCGCATCGTGAGCTCGTGGCTGGGCGCGTAGATCCAGCACGGGACCGGGTTCAGTGTGTGGCTCGTTTTCGCCTGGGGTTGGCCGTCTTCGTCGCGTCTGGGCTCGCCGGTCTTCTTGTCGAGTTCGAACATCAGGTCCGCGTTGCCGTGGTCGGCGGTGACGATCAGGGCGCCGCCGAGTTCGGCGACGACGGGCAGAAGGCGGCCGATCTGCAGGTCGACCGCGGCGACGGCCTGGATGGAGGCTTCGTAGTGGCCCGTGTGGCCCACCATGTCGCCATTGGCGTAGTTGAGGCGCGCGTGCCTGTAGCGGCCAGTGCGGAGCTCGGTGATCAGTCGGTCGGTGATCTCGGCGGCCTTCATCCACGGGCGTTCTTCGAAGGGCAGGGTGTCGCTCGGGATCTCGACGTAGGTCTCCAGACTTTCGTCGAACTGACCGCTCTTGTTGCCGTTCCAGAAGTAGGTGACGTGGCCGTACTTCTGGGTCTCGCTGATCGCGAGCTGTGCTTGGCCACTACTGGCCAGGAATTCGCCGAGGGTCCGATCGATCGCCGGAGGGGACACGAGGTACTGGCCCGGCACATGCAGGTCGCCGTCGTATTCCATCATGCCGGCGTAGGCGATATCCGGGCGCGAACCGCGATCGAAGGCCGAGAACGACGGGTCGTCGAAGGCACGGCTGATTTCGATCGCGCGATCGCCGCGGAAGTTGAAGAGCACCAGCGCATCCCCGTCGCATACGGGCCCCAACGGCTCGCCACGCTCTGCGATGACGAATGCGGGAAGGTTCTGGTCGATGATGCCGGGGGATTCGTCGCGCAAGGTCTGGACGGCGGTGCGGGTATCCGGGAAGGCTCTGGCGTCGCCCTTCACGTGGGTATCCCAGCCGCGCTCGACCATGCTCCAATCCGCTTCGTAGCGGTCCATCGTGACGATCATGCGGCCGCCGCCGGAAGCGATCCGGTAGTCGCGGTCGGTCTTGCGATTCAGCGTTTCGAGCAGCTCTTCGAGCGCATCGACGTAGTCGAGGGCGCTGCTCTTTGGCACGTCGCGACCATCGAGCAACACGTGGATGCGGACCTGCCTCACTTCCTCCTGGTCCGCGCGACGTAGCAGCGCGAACAGGTGGTGGATGTGGCTATGCACGTTGCCGTCCGAGAGCAGGCCCAGGAAGTGGAGTGTGCTGCCGGCATGGCGCACGCGTTCGGTCAGGCTCTGCCATACGGCGCCGGTTTCGCCCTCGAACACGCTTCCGGAGTGGACTGCCTGCTGCACCAGCTTTGCGCCCTGGTCGAACACCCGGCCCGCGCCGATGGCGTTGTGGCCGACCTCGCTGTTGCCCATGTCGTCGTCGCTCGGCATGCCGACGGCCAGGCCATGGGCGGCCAGCTCGGTGCCGGGGGTGCTGGTCGCGAGGGTGTCCAGGTGGGGGGTTCGCGCAAGATGGACGGCATCGGAGGCGTCACGGAGGCCGATCCCTACACCGTCCATCACGCACACCACCACCGGCCCGGCGACACCCGGGAAGCTCGGATGCGGCTTCAGCTGGAGCTCTGAAGTGCTCATGCAGGCGCCGACCCTAGCAACGTTGGCCCCCGGGGGCCCAATTTGGCAGACTCCAGCCTTCCTCCCCGTCCCGCGCCCCGAGGATCCTTCATGAGCACGAACCCCAGCCTTCCCGGCGATCCGCTGTGGTACGCCATCCGGGAGCAGGCGGCCGCCGAGGCCGAGCGAGAGGCCGTGCTCGCCAGCTACCTCCACGCGACGATCCTCACCCACCACAGCCTCGAATCGGCGATTGCCTACCACCTGGCGGGCAAGCTCGACGGTCCGACCGTGAAGGCCATGACCCTGCGCGAGGTGTTCGACGAGGCCTTCGCCAAGGCTCCCGGGATCGGTCGGGCGATGCGGGCCGATCTGGCCGCCGTGCGCGATCGGGATCCCGCTTGCGGAGGGGCGCTCACCCCGCTCCTCTACTTCAAGGGCTTTCATTCCCTGGCCTCCTATCGCATCGCCCATTGGCTCTGGGGCGAAGGCCGCCAGTCGTTGGCACTCTTCTTCCAGAGCCAGGTGGCCCAGCTCTTCGACGTGGATATCCACCCGGCGGCGCGGATCGGTCACGGCGTGTTCATCGACCACGGGACGGGCATCGTGATCGGCGAGACGTCCGTGGTGGGCAATGACGTGTCGATGCTTCAAGGCGTGACGTTGGGCGGCACCGGCAAGGACCAGGGGGACCGACATCCGAAGATCCACGATGCGGTGCTGATCGGGGCGGGTGCCAAGGTGCTCGGCGATGTCCATGTCGGTCATGGTGCGAAGATCGGTGCCGGAAGTGTCGTGCTGATGGACGTTCCGCCGTATTGCACGGCCGCAGGCGTACCGGCGACCCTGCGCGGCGATTGTGCTGAAGCCGCCGCGTTTACGATGGACCACCGCTTGCAGCCGTGTCTTCCGTTCGACGGTGGCGCAGGAGCGGAAGAAGACAAGTGAGCCGCGGGCCGGTCGGGCGCTTCGCCCAGCGCCACTATCGCCACTTCAACTCGGCCACGCTGGTGGATGCGGCGCGTGGTTGGGAAGACCTGCTCGATCGTGGTGGCAAGATGCTCATCACGCTCGCGGGCGCGATGAGTACTGCCGAGCTCGGGATCTCGTTGGCCGAGCTGATCCGGCAGGACAAGGTTCACGCGATCTCGTGCACTGGGGCGAACCTGGAGGAGGACCTCTTCAACCTGGTCGCCCACGACCACTACGAGCGGGTGCCGCACTATCGGGAACTCTCCCGCGCCGATGAGCAGAAGCTGCTGGAACGCAAGCTGAATCGCGTCACCGATACCTGTATTCCGGAAGAGGAGGCGATGCGTCGCATCGAGATTGCGGTGCGGGCTCGCTGGGAGAAGGCCGCTGCCAATGGTGAGCGCTACTTCCCCCACGAGTATCTCTACGATCTGCTGCGTTCCGGTGAGCTGACGGATGCCTACCAGATCGATCCGGCGCATTCCTGGATGCTGGCGGCCTCCGAGAAGAATCTGCCGATCGTCGTGCCTGGCTGGGAAGACTCGACCCTCGGCAACATCTACGCCGCGAACATCATGAGCGGGAGGATGCCTTCCGCGCAAGCGATGAAGAGCGGCATCGAGTACATGATGGCGCTGGCGGATTGGTATCTCGAAACCTCAGCCGAGTCACCGATCGGCTTCTTCCAGATCGGTGGTGGCATTGCCGGCGACTTCCCGATCTGCGTCGTCCCGATGCTCGAACAGGATCTGAAGCGAGAGGGCATTCCCTATTGGGCCTACTTCTGTCAGATCAGCGACTCGACCACCAGCTACGGTTCGTACTCTGGCGCCGTCCCGAACGAGAAGATCACCTGGGGGAAGCTCCGCCCCGAGACTCCCAGCTACCTGATCGAGTCCGACGCCACCATCGTTGCCCCGCTGATCTTCGCCCACCTTCTCGGCTGGTAGACGCAACACAGGGGACGCTGCTGGAGCCACATCAACGCAACAGGGCGTTGGTGTTTGCCTCACGGGAACGCAACGCCCGTCGCGTGGGTTTCGTGTTGTGGGGTAGGGCTTGGAAGTGTTCGGTTTCGCTGAAGATCGCGAGGGGGTCCCAGCCTTCGAGGCTCGACATGCGGACCATCTCGGCGGTCATTGCACCGGTGGGGTCGATGATCCAGGGGTCGGCGCCATCGCCGAACCAGAGGCCGATCATGTGATGCAGCGCGTCGCTTCGGCGTCGCACGATGGCCAGGTAGAGATCTTCCGGCGCGAAGCCGAGCTCGATCAACAGCTCATGGGCCAGGAAGGCCAGCCCATCGCAATCGTCGCCACCGTTTTCGAGCACTTCGTGGGCGGTGGGCCAGATGTCGATGCCGGGGTCCGGAATGAAATGCAGTCGAGCCTGGGATTGGATCCACTCCGTCACGCCTTTGGCTTGCCCACGGCGCAGCTCCAGGCGGAAAGCGGCGTAGGCGCCGGCCAACTCCGGCTGATCCTCGAGGGTGTTGGATTCCGGAGCCGGAGGCGGCGGCGTCTCGGCTCGAGCTCGCAGCTGCCAATCGAGGATCGGCTGGCGCCACGGATCCTGTGCGGCCGGTGCCTCGAACCAACTGTAGTGCCGTGCCACGCCGCCGGGAAAAACGCAGCTACCCAAGGTCAGACCAAGGGCCGCGAGCCCGACAGTGAGGCCCCCCCGCCTCGTCACATCCCTCATGGACCGGCATTTCGGCCGCAACGGCTCCGCGCTTGAGTGGTGAGGCTAGGTTGTCGGGCAATCCGCCAGGCAGCGCTCGATGCGCCGCAGCACCCTCTCTCGGCCCAGGATGGCCAGGGTGTCGCCCAGAGCCGGACTGGCGGCCCGGCCCGTGAGCGCAACTCGAAGGGGCTGGGCCACCTTGCCCATTCCCAGGCCGCGGGCCTCTGCGACTGCGCCCATCGCAGCCTCGATGGCCTCGGGCTCGAACGGCTCCAGCTCGGCGAGGGTGTCTCGCAGCTCGGGAAGCAGCTGGCGTCCCGAGGGCTCCCCCTTGTCGAGGAATTTCCCCACCGCCTTCGGGTCAAAACCGTACGCATCGTCTCCGACCAGAGCGAAAGCCCCCGGACCATCCGGGGCGGTGGGCTCGGCCAGGGTTCGACTGCGTGGTTTCATTGCGGTTGCGAAGCGGTCTCGGGCCGAGCCCTCGAGGCATCGCAGGGCCTCCGGTTCATAGCGTGTGCACCAGCCTTCCCAAGCCGCCTGGAACGCAGCGTCGCTCTGCCCGCCAAGTGTTTCCTGGCTGAAAGCCAGTAGTTTCGCCCGATCGAACTTCGCGTTTCCCCTTCCCACACGTTCGAGATTGAACTCCTTCGCGAGTTCACTCGGTGCGAATCGCTCCACGTCTTTTCCTTCGGCATCCTTCCGGCCGGAACTCCAGCCGAGCAGGGCCAGGAAGTTCACGACGACCTCGGGCAGGTACCCGCCCCGCCTGAAATCCTCCACATCGATCCCCGGTAGCTCCAGTCCTAGGCGCTGCTCGATCGATCCGAGGTCGCCTCCAGAAAGCTGGGTCTTCTTGTCCGCAAGCCAGCCATCGAGCACCGAGAGGTCGAGATCTTCTGCCAGCCTGGCGCGCGTGCCGTCCTCGTCTTCGGCCAACGCTTCGCGCACCGCGAGCCTTGCCGCCTTGTCCTTGTCTCGTTTCGACATCTTCGAGCCGTCCGGATTGAAGATGACCGGTAGATGGGCGTAGACCGGCTCCCGGTAGCCGAGGGCCCGCTGCAGTGCCACGTGTCGCGGGGTATTGCCGAGGTGTTCCTGACCGCGCAGCACGTGGCTGACACCCATGGCTTCGTCATCGACCACGACCGCAAGGTGATAGGTCGGAAACCCGTCGCGCTTTCGGACGACGAAATCATCGAGCTGGTCTTCGCCGAACGAAATCTGGCCGAGGATCCGATCCTCGACTTCGATCTCCTCTTCCGGCATGCGGAAGCGCATGACGTGGGGTTCGCCGTCCCGGGCTCGTCGCAGGGCGGCATCGCGATCGAACCCGTCGGCTCTCCGGTAGCGGAAGTTCCTCTTGGCTGCGCGTGCTTCCCGGCGCAAGGCATCGAGTTCTTCTGGGCTCTCGAAAGCCGGATAGGCGAGGTCGCGCTCGATGAGTGAATCGATCGCCGCGTCGTATCGGTCCTTGCGCTCGGACTGGAAGAACGGACCGACGCCGCGCTCGTCGCCACCTACCGGGCCGGTTGCCGTTTCGAACTCCGGCCCCTCGTCCCAGTCGAGGCCCAGCCATGCCAGGTCCTCGAGAATCCCGCGCACAGCATCTGCGGACGAGCGCGCCTGGTCCGTATCCTCGATCCGCAGCAGGAATCGGCCGCCGAGCTGGCGGGCGAGCGCCCAGTTGAACAACGCCGTTCGGGCACCGCCCACATGCAGGTGGCCGGTCGGCGAAGGTGCGAAGCGGGTGACGACGGGCTCACTCATTGGGGGCTCCCGGTTTCAGCACGATGCGGACCACGCCCTTCACGCTTGCGCAGGCAGGCGGCGTGTCGTCGACGTCTTCGGCAATCAACAGGCGAAACGGCCCGCCTCCCTCGGCTGCCAGCGCTTCGCCATCGACGGTATGGAGTAGCAGGCCTCGCCGGATCTCCTCGATCGGAACGGGCTCGCTGGTGAAGCCGTCCGAAGCACACACGATGGCGTCGCCCGAGCCCGGCAGATCGTGGGTTCGCCAGAGAGCATCGATCCGGGCGGCTGCGCCCGTGCGCTCGGGGAATATTCCGGCCACATCCGGAATGCCGTCCGGCAGTCCGAGTAGCTCCTTGCGATCGATGACGCGCACCCGTCCGTCGGGCAGTACGACCTCGATTTCATGGGTCTTGGCATCGAGTTCTTCGTCGGAGAGCAGCGTACGGCTCAGCCAGGTCGATGCTAGGCGTTCCGGGTTGGCGTCTCCATCGACCAGGAAGATGGCGTCCGCACGGCTATCCCGACGGTGCAGGCTGCGCGCCTCGTGCACGGTGCCACCGGCGAACTCGAGCAGCAGGAAGCCCTCGTCGGTGCGGAAGATGCCCTTGAAGCGGGACAGGGGCGCACCGGCCAGGCCCTGGCTCATGCGCAATACGGTCCGGAATAGGCGCTCGCGAGAGAACACGTGTGCCGTCGACCAGCGCCAGGATTCCGCACGGAAACCCTGGGTGGAGTCGGCCTCGTGATGGCCGTGGCCGTCTGGATGTCTGTGGCTATCCGGATGCCCGTGGCCGCAGTGCCCGGACGGGTCCAGGCTCAGCCGGGTTCCCTCGTGCTCCGGCCACTCCATTTTCTCGAGCGGTACGCGCCCATGCGTGGTCCGGTGCACGACGAGCGGCCCGGGCCATAGATCGGCTGCCCACGCATCGAAATGTTCGAGGGCCTCGGGCTCGCACAGATCCGTCCGATTGGCGACCAGCACGTCGGCGATCTCCGCCTGGTGGGCGATCAGTACTCGTTCCGGCTCATTGGCCGTCGCCAACCGCGCCGGGTCGACCAGCACGACGACGGGAGCGATCTCGAGGGAGCCGGCGTGGGGGGAGCGGCGGATCGTGTCGATCAGATCCTGGGGTCGGGCCAGGCCGGTCGGCTCGATCAACAAACGATCCGGGCCCCGGGCGATGATCGCGCCGAGCGCATCGATGAAGCCCTCGGGTGCGGTGCAACAGACACAGCCACCGGGGATGCTGGTGATCTCGAACGGGCGGTCACCGGCCAGGGTGGTGGCATCGAGCGAGGCTTCCCCGAAGTCGTTTACCAGAACAGCCAGCTGCTCACCCGCACGGGCTGCCAGCTGATCTCGGATGAAGGTCGTCTTCCCCGTACCCAGGAAACCGCCGATGATGTGGACCGGAATCGTCATTTCATCTTTCTCTCGTGCATGGTCGCTGACGATCTCGGCGGCCCACTCTGCTCAGCTCGAATCAGATCTGTCTCAGGTCGAATCAGGATAGCCGCTTGCTCCTGGAACCCGGAGCGCGAGACTCCGCCCCTGTGAAGATCCACTCCGCTGAGATTGTCGCGAGCGCAGTTGCCCCGGATGGCTGGCCCCCCGAGGACCTGCCGGAGGTCGCGGTGATGGGGCGTTCCAACGTCGGCAAGTCGAGCCTGCTGAACCGGATGGTGGCGAGGCGCCAGCTGGCCCGGACCAGCTCGACCCCGGGAAAGACGCGCCTGCTTCACTTCTACGAGGTGGCGCTTGCCGGGGCGCGTTTGCGCCTGGTCGATCTGCCAGGCTACGGCTACGCCAAGGTCTCTCAGCAGGAGCGCCGTCGCTGGCGCGGGATGATCGAGGCCTATCTGGGCGAACGGCAGAACCTGCGGGCTGCTGTGCTGCTCCAGGACGCGCGGCGCGATCCCCAGCAGGACGAGATCGATCTGCTTGCCTGGCTTTCCGAGCACCAGGTTCCGACCGTCGTGGCCCTCACCAAGGTCGACAAGCTCAAAGCCAAGGAGAAGGTGAAACGCCTGCGTGCGGTCGAGGCTGCCTTGCCGGTGCAAGCCGATTGGCGCATCCAGACCTCCGCCAAGACCGGCGTCGGGGTCGATCGGCTCTGGCAGGTGGTCATCTCGCTGCTGTAGTTGATTCCCGCGGGGAGCCACTATAGATCCTGGAGCATCAAGTCGAAGAATGGGTGACTTTCCACCCAGGATCGGTGTTTGATCATCCAAAATCTCTCCGACGCGCGCTCCGTGCCGGTCGTTTTCCTGGCCGCGCCTGCGCAGGTCGAAGTGCATCGTACGGATTCCAAGGGCCGTGAATCCGCGCTGGGTCGTGGCACGCTGATCGATTCGCTGGAAGTCGGCAAACGCATTCGCATCTCGCTCGAGGGCCAGACGCTGACCACGACGGAGGTGCAGGCCATCGAGCCCACCGGCAATGAGGTCTACGTGTTGCGCACCGAAAATCGCGTCTACCGGGTGCAACGCCTCGGTCAAAGAACCGAAGACCGGATGGCCACGACCCGGCACCGTCTCGAGATGCTGCGAGGCCGGTCGCGGAATTGCAGTACGCGCAACGCAACAGGCCTCACCAACGCTGCGACCGTGGCGACCCCGCCTAAGCCCGGTTTCGGAAGTTTCAGTGCCGGCTCACGGATCCACGTCACCCGGATTCGCGGAGGGGATCCGCTGGTCAGTCCGAATGGCAGCCTGGGTCTGGCTCGCCTGCTCGACGATCTCGAGATCGGGGCGTGTGCCCGGTTCGCGCTCGATGAAGGCGCCACCATGGCCACCAGTTCGATCCGCGGCCTTCAACGCCTCGGGCCGAGCAGCATCCAGGCGACCACGGGTAACTCGACCTACCGTTTCGACCTGTTGCAATAGGTCCCGCCTAGCGGAACAAGTCGGTCGCAGGTTCGCGAACCAGATCCTGGGCGACGTCTCCGTCGCCTATCAGGGGCACCCCGGTCACCCAGACCGAGGGCGTGCCCGCGGCCTTGCCCATCAGCAAGCCAGCACCTGCGGCAAGGGCGTCCACGCTTGCCGGCGTCGTCACCACCAGCTCCCGGCCCCGCCTGTCTCCCTGGCCTCGGAGGTCCTCGATCGGGGCGATTCCGGCGCTGCCGATCGCGATGTCGACCAGGCCTTCACGCCAGGGACGCCCGAAGGTGTCGGTGATGATGACGGCCAACGGGCCTGCACCGCGGTCCATGAGCTGGCCTCGCAGCTTGCGCGCCGAGGCGTCAGGGTCGGTGGGCAGGAGGATGGCGATCCCGTCCTGCGGTGTATTCGACAGGTCGACTCCGGCGTTGGCACAGACGAACCCGTGGTGGGTTTCGCAGATCAGTACGCCATGCCCGCGTCGCACGACGCGCCGCGTTTCTCGCAAGACCAGTTCGATGTGGCGAGGGTCCTTCTGGTGCTCCTCGGCGATCTCGATGGCCTCGTCCCTGGGTTCCACCTCGGACAGATCCACGAGTCGTCCCTCGGCTTTGGAGACGATCTTCTGGCAGAGCACCAGGATGCCGTCGGTGAGTTCGATCCCGGTCCGCTCGGCTGCGGCCAGGTGCAATGCCGCCAGGTCGGCCCCCGGCTCCACCTCCGGGATGCCCTCCAGCGCGTGGAACGAGAGTGCGCGCCGGCTGCTCATCGCGTGATGCCGATGCCGAGCTCGCCTAGCAGCGCTCGGGTACGCGGAGCCGGGGCATCGCTGGCCAGCAGCGCCTCGAGGTCGTCGGGTCGGTCCAGGTCGATCGCGAGCGAGGGCAGGGCGCAGCGTCGGAACGCAATGCCCGCTGCTGCTGCTGCCCGTTCATGGGCCCTCGCGCTCTGGCTTCCGAAGCAGGAGGGGATGGCGTCGAAAGGAGCACGCAGTAGTGCTGCGGTGCCACCGTCGGAAGAGGGCGCCAATACGACCGCGGGCTCGCCGAGCTCCTTCTGGGCAGCAAACAGCGCCTGGAGATCGGAGGTCCGGGCTCCGGCCACGTCACCGAGCAACACCAGCAGGTGATCCAGGCCGCGCCCCGCCAGGATGTGGGTGGCCTCGTCCAGCGAGGGGTTCAGGCCCGGCGTGGTCAGTACCAGAGCCTCCGCACCGGCTTGCTCCGCCGCCTTCCCGACATCGGGATCGGGTGTCACGACCACTGTGTGGTCGGCCTCCGGAAGCTGGGTCAGAGCGCCCAGCACGTCGTTGAGCATTGCCAGCGAGAGGTCTTCGATCGCAGTTCGCGGCAGAGTGCCCAGCAGTCGGGACTTTCCCGCATCGAGACCCTTGATCGGAACCAACGCGACCTTCATCTCGTGCTGCGTACGGCGGCGGCCAGGTCGAGCGAAGTCTTCGCCAGGGACGCGGCGATCTCGGGTGAACGCATCCACGTTTCGGTCACCGCGCAGGCGATGCCCAGGGCTTCCACGTCCGTGCGCAGGGCTGCGTCTCGTTGGTCGATCACGATTCCATCCAGGAAATCTGCGTAGTGCCCGGCGACGCCACGCGCCGAAACCTCGACGCCGATGCCGCGTAGCAACCGATCGGCCGGACCCTTGACCGGCGCACCGCTGATGATCGGCGAGATCCCGACCACCGGTGCGTCGCCCTCGTCTATTGCAGCACGCACGCCGGCGACGGCCAGGATCGGTCCGATCGAGACCACCGGATTGCTCGGGCAGACCAGGATCACCTCGGCATCACGGATTGCCTCGAGCACCCCCGGTCCGGGCCGTGCTGCCTCGGCGGCGGTGAGATCCACTCCGGCCACGTCATCCGGCGCTCCGTCGCGGGCCAGGTACTCCTCGAAGTGGGCCCGGCTTCCGTCCGATAGCTCCACGAACGTTGGGGCCGGATCCTCCGACATCGGCAAGACCCGCACGCCGACGCCGTAGGCCCGGGTGATCTCGTTCGTGATCTCCGCCAACCCCGCACCCTCGCGCAGCCGGAGGCTACGGTGGAGTGCGGTCGCCAGATCGAGGTCGCCGAGTCGGAACCAGGTCTCGTGGCCCAGATCGGCCAACGCATCGACCACCGAGAAACGGTCGCCCTCGAGGCCGTAGCCCTTCTCCTGGTCTACGCGGCCGGCCAGCGTGTAGATGACGATGTCGAGGTCCGGCGAGACGTGGACGCCATAGAACTCGCGGTCGTCCCCGGTGTTGATCACGACCGTGAGCTCGGCCGGGTCGACCACCCGGACCAGGCCACGCAGGAACCGGGCCGCGCCTACACCACCGGCCAGGGCCACGAGCCGCATGGGGCGGGCCTACTCCGCGCTCTCGTCTGACGCCTGGAGCGCCGTGCGTTGGTCGCGCAGAGAGCCCAGTTCCTCGAGCCGCCCGGGCAGGCGCATCGCGATGGTCTTGAATGTGGCGTTCTTGTCGGAGGCCAGCGGGCCTCCGGAGTTGGGATTGCTCACCATGGTCTTGAGCGCGTCTTCATCCTCGCGGATCACGTTCTCGAGCTCGGCGATGCGAAGATCCAGATCGAACAGGGCGACCGCTTGCTCCTCGGCTTGCTCTGCCTGAACCGCCGGATCGGTATACGGCGCATCGCCTTCCTCGTACCAGCCGTCCGGATCGACTTCGACCGCGCGATCCCTCCCCGCCCAAGCATCGGACGGGCCGCCGTAGGTCGCGCGAGCGGGCTTGTCCTGGCCGAGGCCGCCGACGCGATTGCGCAGGGCCGCAGGGATCCGTTCGCGTTCCGTGGTGTAGTGGGCGATACCGTTCTCATCGATCCATCGGTAGATCCGCGGAGAGGTGTCCACAGTGCTGTCCTGCGCCGCGGCCGCAAACGGGGCTGTCCCCATCGCGATCAGTGCGGCCATCGCCAGCCCGCGACGGAGCGATCGGGCGAGCCAGCCTCTTTGGCGCAATCCAGACATCCGCATGGAGCGATTCTTCTGGAGGGGTGGGGGTCCGTCAAGGTGTGCCCCCGAGGAATGCGGCTGGTCGTTCACCTGGGGTTCAGCCCGTCGTTCACTGACGAATGGGCGCTGTCGCGGAAGTGGCCGATAGAGCAGGGGTTCGGCCACTTCCACGGCTCGATCCGTTTGGCATGGAGCTTGCGGAAGGGCTGCTCCCATGCGAGGGATTTCTTTCTGTTGGCTCCTGTGCGTCATTCCCCTCTCGGCCGGTGCCGAGGTGTTGACCGCCCAACTGGTCGATGGGCGACGTAGCGCCACGGCCGTGGGCTGGGACACGGTGCGCGGGGAGCTGGTCCTGGGTCGAGACGACGGCGCCTGGCTCGCGTCACCGCCTGGGGGGGAACCGCCGGTCCCCGTGCTGCATCGGGGAGCTGTATCCGATCTTCGGGTGGATGGAGCGGGCCAGTTGTGGGTGGCGACCGAGCGTGGCCTGTTCCTGCGCCGTGCAGACGGTGCTTGGCAGGAGCAGCATCTGGCCGCCGGAGCGTCTCGAGGGATTCATCGACTGGTGGCTGGGCCCGGAGCCACGGTGGCCTGCGCCACCGAGACGGGTGCATTCCTTCGACATCCCGATGGCATCTGGCAACGACTCGATGGTGCGCTGCCCAACAAGGAAGTCACCGCGCTCGCGTTTCGCGCCGACGGAGGCGCTGTCTGGATGGTTTCGGCCGGTGATCTGTATCTGGCACGGCTCGAGGGTTTCGTGCCGCGGCAGGTCCGTCGACTCCCACTCCCGATCGGGAAAGAGCCGGTACGAGATCTCCTGGCGGGTGAGGCTGCGCTTTGGGTACTGACAGGAACCCGGCTGATGCGCCTCGATGCTGCCGATCGCTTCGAGGTCGAGAGTCTCCCCCTGGCGCCCGGTGCGAGCGCCAATCGTATCGCCCTGGCTCACGGCCGCCTGTGGATCGCTACCGATCGGGGCGTGCTCGGCCGCACCTCGGACGGGTGGGAGCGCGCTCCTGGCGGGCTGGCTCATGCTGGTGTGGCGGCGCTCGCCGGTAGCTCGGATCAGCTTCTCACCGCCGGTGAGCGCGGTGTCCACCGACTCGCGGTGGTCCCGTCCGCATCCGCTCCCACGCCGGCCCCGTTGCCTGCCGGGCGCCCGCCCTGGGAAGGCGAACCGGATATCGGCGCCGTGCGAAGGGCAGCCCTTCGCTACCTGGAACTCGGGCGGGGCCCCATGCGCAGCATGACCGCACGGGCGCGCGCGCGAGGCTGGCTTCCCGATCTGGAGCTGCGCGGCGGTTACGGCGGGTTGCGCCGACGCAGTCAGGACTGGGACCAGACCTTCAGCTCCGGCGAAGACCGGCTCTTTTTCGACCGCGACCAGCGGCGCGAGCGCGTATTCGATGTGCAGGCCGTGCTGCAATGGGAACTCGGCGACACCGTCTACCACCCGGAGGAACTCGATGTCGCGAAAGAGCGCCGAGAGGTGATCGAGCTGCGCGATGAGGTGCTCGATGAGCTTGCGCAGATTTTCTTCGAGCGACGCCGGGTCTTGTTGAGCCTCGCGACGCACCCCGATCCTCGCGCTCCCGAAGCCGCACGCCTTCGCCTGCGCGCGGCCGAGCTGGCCGCTGGTCTCGATGCCTGGACCGGCGGCTGGTGGAGTGCCGCGTCCCCCGCCTCACCCCGAGATGAACTGGAGATCCTTCCATGAACTGTTTCTCGCTCAGATCCGCACTCGCGCTGGGTGCGGCCTTCGCCCTGTTGGGTACGACCCAGGTGGCGGCGCTGCCGCTGCTCTCCGAGGTTTTCTATGACGCCTCTGGAAGCGACGATGGCTTCGTCTTCGTCGAGATCAGCGGCCAGCCCGGCGCACTCTTGACGGGCTTCAGCGTCGAGGGTGTGAACGGGTCCGACGGCAGCGTCACGGGCACCCTTCTGCTCTCGGGTCAGATCGGTGCAGATGGGCTCTTCGTCGTGGCCGACCTCGCCAGCGGTGGCGGTACGTCGGTGGTGGGCGCCGATCAGCTCCTGAACTTCGATTTCCAGAACGGCCCGGACTCCGTGGTGCTGCGGGACGCCGGCGGCAGCATCGTCGATTCGCTTGGTTACGGCAGCTTTGGTGTCGGGCAGGTGTTTGCGGGGGAGGGTGGTGCCGCGCCCGATGCACCCGCCGGTTCGAGCCTGGCGCGCCACGGCGGCTGGGCGGATACGGATGACAACGCGGTCGATTTCGGTGTGCTGGCGAGCCCCACGCCGGGCTCGGCGCCGGGCGTGCCCGTTCCGGAGCCGTCCCAGTTGGGCTTCCTGGTCGGACTGTTGTTGGCCCGCCCCATGGTCAGCCGGCGCACCGCCGGGCGCACGAGACGCTGATTCCCTGCCACGGACGGCGTACCCCCCCCACTCGTCCCTCGGGGACGATTCGCGCCATCCGGCCCCGACGCGCCTCATACCGGGCGCGTCGGGGCACAATGGCTTTGCGTGGGGTTTATCCCTCTTCGAGGGAGGCCATCAGGCCCAGAGGCTTCAGGCCAGGCTCCGCCGAGCCGATACACTCTGCCGAGAACAGAAAAGCGTCAGCCGCACCGCGGGGTTGGAAGATTCCCTGCATGGCGGTCGGTTGATAACGGAGGCGTCGCTCGCAACACTTGGTGCCGTCTTCCGGGGGGTGAAAGTGCTCGCATGCTGACGGGCTTCAACACGAATATCCGACACCGGGGCGTGTTGTTCCACGTGCAGAGTGAGGACAGCGGTCGCGACCATCCCCACGTGATCACGCACCTCTTCCACGGCGGCAACATCATGGCCACCGAGAAGAGCAGCTATGCGGAGAAGGTCGACGATCGGGATCTCGAAGGCGTCGTGCGGGCGATCATGCAGTCTCAGCACAAGGCCGTGCTGAAGCGTCTGCGGGCCGGTGCTTTCGATGATGCGATCCTCTCCCGGCTCGGGTCGGACGCATTCGACGGTGCCGACGGATCGCAGGCCGATCCGGAGTCCGGTTTAGCCACCGAGCCGCCGTTCGACCCCGCGGCCGATGGGGCCACCGAGCCGCCGGTCGACACCGCGGCCGATGGGGCTACCGAGCCGCCGGTCGACATCGCGGCAGAAACAGGGGCCACTGCGACTGCGCATCGGCAACCCGATTTCGAGTCCGCCGCTCCCCCGGCCGAAGCTTCTGCAGCAGCGGCCGCGGACGTGCCTTCGGAGCCGGATGCAGGTCGTCCCTTCGGAGACGCCATCGTCTCGGACAAGCCCCTCGACGAGGTGATTCTCAACTACCTCGTCAGCAACGCCCGCAAACGCAAGCGCCAACCGACCTCGTGAACGATCTGGGCGTCAAGCGCCAACGAGCCTCGTGAAGCATCTGGGCGTCGAGCCCGCCCATGCCGGCGCTGGTGCGATGGTTCGGCTCTTCCACGTTTCCAAGTCCTACCTGGCCGGGAGCTGGGCGCTGCGCGATGTGAGCTTGGAACTCGGTAAGGGCGAATTCGTGTTTCTCACGGGGCCGAGCGGCGCTGGCAAGACGACGCTGATGCGGATGATCTTTGCCGACGAGCGGCCGAGTGAAGGACAGATCATCGTACTCGGTCGAAACGTGAGCCGGCTCTCTCCCTCGGCGGTGCCGGCGCTACGTCGGCGCATCGGCGTGGTGTTCCAGGATTTCAAGCTGCTGCCGCGGCGTACGGTCGAAGAGAACGTGGGCCTGGCGCTCGACGTGGTCGGGACACCGCCCCGTGAACGCCGGGCACGGGTCTTCGCGATGTTGAAACGCGTCGGGCTGCAGCACCGACGCTACCACCATCCTCTCTCGCTCTCCGGTGGCGAGCAGCAACGCCTGGCGATTGCCCGCGCACTGGTCAACGACCCGGAGGTCCTGCTCGCCGACGAACCCACCGGGAACCTGGATCCAGATCTCACGCTCGAGATCATGGATCTGATCGCCGACGCGGCCGCTCGGGGCACAGCGGTCTTCGTCGCGACCCACGATCACGGGCTGATCGAGCGCTACGGGCGGCGGGTCGTGCGGTTGGAGGCGGGTGAGCTGGCCGAGGACACGCCGATCCGAAGGCCCATGCTGTGAATCAGCGCTGGTTTGCACGCTTGCGCTACTTCCTGCGGACCGCCTGGAGCGGCCTGCGCGAATCGCCGGTCACCGGGAGCGTCTCGGTCCTGACCATCGCGCTCTGCCTGTTGCTGGTCGGTTCTTTCGCGTTGCTGGTCGCGAACATGGAGCGCATTCTCGATCGCTTCGGGGAGGAGTTCCGGGTGTCCGCATACCTGGAGGACGATCTGGCGGAAGCGGACCTGGCGATGTTGCGAGAGCGGGTCGCGGCGGCCCCGGGTGTCGATCGGGTGGATCTGGTGACGAAGGAGGCGGCCCTCGAGCGCTTCCGCGCCAGCCACATCGGGCGGGCCGCGCTTCTCGAGGGTCTGGAAGAGAACCCGCTGCCGGCCTCTCTCGAGCTGGTCCTGGCGCCAGAGCATCGCAATGCCGCGGCGCTCGAGCGGCTGGTCGGGGCTGTCGGTGGACTGCCCGGGATCGCCGAGTTCGGTTACGGCGCTGACTGGGTGTCTGGCTACCACGGAGCCGTGACGCTCGTTCGCGGTGTCGCGATGGTGATCGGTGCGGTGCTGGTGCTGGCGACCCTGCTGATCGTGACCAATACGATTCGGTTGGCGGTCTACGCCCGGCGCGACGAAGTGTCGATCCTTCGCCTGGTGGGCGGGAGCCGGACATTCATCGCCATTCCTTACCTGCTCGAAGGTGCAGTACAGGGTCTGCTGGGCGGTCTGCTTGGCTTGGCTCTGCTGGTGACGCTCTTCCATCTGGCACTGCCGGTCTTTTCCGGCAGCTTGGAGCTACTGCTTGGCTACGTCTCGCCGAGCTTCCTCGAGCTCCGGGCCTGTGCCGGGCTGGTTTCGGTGGGCGCTGGCCTCGGTGTGCTCGGCTCGGCGGCGGCCCTCGGCCAGGGGCGGCTCGGAGGATGAAGTGGAGCGCGGCACGCCCGGCGTTCGTTCTGGTCGGGCTGGTGCTGGTTACGGGCATTGCACCGCAGCTCGCCGCCGCGGCCCCGGAGCCCAGCGAGGAGCTCCGGGAACTCCGGGAGGCAATCGAGGCGCGGCGCGATCGTCTCGATGCATTCGAGAAGCAAGCCGGGGGGCTCTTCGATGCAATCGGGGCCGTCGATCGGGCGGCCCGTGCGCTGCGTACGGATGCCTCGCGTGCGGCCGAGGCTGCCCGCGAGGCCGGACGGGTGAAGCGTCGTCTGGAGCGCGATGCTGGTGAGCTCGAGCAACGCATGGCACAGACCCGTGCCACCCTTGGCCGTCGTGCGGCTGCGCTCTACAAAGCCGGGGAGATCGGTCCGCTGCGCTGGATCTTCGGTGAGGGATCGCTGCGCGATCGGGTATCACGGGTACAAGCTCTTCAACTGCTCGTCGATCACGACGACCAGCTGATTCGTCGTTATGCCCAGGAGCGCACACAGCTGGAAGAGGCGCGGACCGGAGCGGAGCGTGCTGCGGAGCGGCTGGCCGAGGCGCGCGAGCGGCTCGAGACCCGTTCGCGCGAGCTCGAGCAGGAGCGCCGGACCAAACGAAAGCTGCTCGCGAGTGTCCGTCAGGATCGCGCTGCCGAGCGCGCGCTGCTGAACGAGCTCGAAGCTGCCGCTCGAGAGCTCGAGGCGAAGCTCGACGATCTGCAACGAGCCCCGCCCGGGCCCGGAACCATCGGCCACGGGGGCTTTGCAGCCGCGAAGGGTCGTCTGGAGCCGCCGGTGCAGGGCTCCATCGTGCGTTCGTTCGGGCGCGTGGTCGATGCCGAGTATCGCACCCAGACTTTCCGCAAGGGGATCGACTTCGAAGTCGCTCTGGGTGAGCCGGTCTACGCCATCGCCCTGGGGCAAGTGCGGTTTGCGGATCGGTTTCGGGGCTATGGCCGCATGGTCATCCTGGACCACGGAGACGGCTATTTCAGTGTCTCGGGGCATCTGGATGAGGTCGGTGTCGAGGTCGGCCAGGCGGTCGCTGCCGGCGATCCGATCGGCAAGGCCGGCGAGACAGGCTCGCTCCTCGGTCCCCGGCTCTACCTCGAGATCCGCAAGGGATCCGAGGCTCTCGACCCGGCCGAGTGGCTCCGGCTCGTTCCAGGCCTTTAGGTAGACTGATTCATCGCCGAAGACATCCTGTCTGTCGCGCTGAGGAGCCCCGCATGCGTCCCACAAGCAACCGCTTCCTGGTTGGATTCTTCGCCGGAACGCTCGTTGCGGCCCTGGCCGTCTTCTCGGCGGTCGGGACGGGAACCTTCGCGGCCAGTCGCTACGAAGACCTTTCCCTGTTCAGCCAGGTCCTGCGGCTTGTGCGCGACAGCTACGTCGAGGATGTGGATGAGGCGGACCTGATCCGCGGCGCGGTTCGCGGCATGCTTGCGGAGCTCGATCCCCATTCGTCCTACATGGATCGCAGCCAGCACAAGGAAATGAAGATCGATACCAAGGGCGAGTTCCATGGCCTGGGCATCGAGATCAGCAAGCGCCGTGACGGTTTCATCGAGGTCGTCGCGCCGATCGAAGGTACCCCCGCTTGGCACGTGGGTTTGCGGGCTCGGGATCGGATCGTCGCGATCTGTCCCACGGTCGTGCCCGAGGAATGGACCGAGCCGTGTCGCGGAACCAAGGGCATGGAGCTGCACGAGGCCGTTGCGCTGATGCGCGGGAAGAAGGGAACGACGATCACGATCCGCATCTTCCGGGAGGGGTTCAGCGAGCCTGAGCCCTACACGATCCGTCGCGACGTCGTGAAGGTCGTATCGGTCGATGGGCGGATGGTCGAGGACGGCTACGCCTACGTGCGTGTCCGCTCCTTCCAGGAACGAACCGCCAAGGATCTTGCAAGCGTGCTCGAGCGCCTGCACGAGGAGAGCGAGGGCGGCTTCCAGGGAATGGTGCTGGACCTTCGCAACAATCCGGGTGGTCTGCTCGATCAAGCCGTCAAGGTCGCCGACCTGTGGGTCAAGGAGGGTCTGATCGTCTACACGAAGGGGCGGGTCGAGAGCCAACAGCAGGAATTCCGCGCCCAGCCCGAGGGTGAGGGCGGCTACCCGATGGTCGTGCTCGTGAACGCGGGCAGCGCGAGTGCCTCGGAGATCGTGGCCGGTGCGTTGCAAGATCACCACCGCGCGCTGCTGCTCGGCGGGAGCACTTTCGGCAAGGGCTCGGTCCAGACGGTCTATCCGCTGCTCGATCAATCCGCGCTGCGTCTGACGACGGCGCTCTACTACACGCCGGCGGGCCGCTCGATCCAGGAGGTCGGCATCGAGCCAGACATTGCGGTCGAGCAGCGGCGCCCGGCGGAGGAGGAGCCCGAGGCCCGTCGCAACATCCGCGAGAAGGATCTCGAGGGCCACTTCACCCAGGAAGACGCCAGTCCGGACGCCGAGGACGAAAGCAGCGACGCCGCCGAGCCCGACGATCTGCTGCTGACCCGCGCCGTCGAAGTGCTGAAGAGCTGGACCTATTTCGACGCCCTGCGAGAAGCCCAGGCCACGGTTTCCGCCGAACTCTAGCCGGACGTTCCCGCTTCCCCCGCTAATCTGACCCGATGGTCGAGGGGCGGCGTGTCTTCGAGGTCTCTGAACTCGCAGCTGGGATCCAGCAGTTGCTCGAGCAGGAGGTCGGGCGAGTCTGGGTCGTGGGCGAGATCAGCGATCTGTTCCGGGCGCGCTCCGGACATTGCTACTTCGTGCTGAAGGATCGCGATGCCCAGCTTCGGGCCGTGTTGTTCCGGGGCCATCTGGCGCGCATTCCGTTCGATCCCGAGGATGGGCTCGAGGTCGTGGCCCAGGCGGAGCTCGGCTTCTACCGGCCTCGG
Source organism: bacterium (assembly GCA_024226235.1). Classification (GTDB taxonomy): domain Bacteria; phylum Myxococcota_A; class UBA9160; order UBA9160; family UBA6930. The sequence goes on along the minus strand of JAAELW010000226.1, from coordinate 6,590 downwards.
GGTGATGTGCAGCTGATCGTCCGCAATCTCGAGCCGCGCGGAGTGGGCGCGTTGCAGCTGGCCTTCGAGCAGCTGCGCAGCCAGCTCGAGGCAGAAGGCCTGTTCGATGACGCGCTGAAGCGCGAGCTGCCGGGCTGGCCCACGCGTATCGCGGTCGTGACATCCCCGGCCGGTGCTGCGCTGCACGACGTGCTGCAGGTGACGGGCCGCCGAGCGCCGGGCATCCCGCTGGTGGTTGCGCCGACCCTCGTGCAGGGGGAGGGCGCGGAATTCGAGATCCAGGCGGCTCTGGAAGCTGCGGCCCGCCTGCCCGATGTGGATCTGGTGCTGTTGGTGCGCGGCGGGGGCTCTCTCGAAGACTTGATGGCGTTCAACACGGAACGGGTGGCTCGGGCGATCCGGGCGTGTCCGGTACCCGTGGTGAGCGGCGTGGGCCACGAGGTGGATCTGACGATCGCGGATCTGGCCGCGGACGCGCGGGCGCCGACGCCCTCGGCGGCCGCGGAGCTCGCCGTGCCCGATACCTGGCCGTGGGTGCAGCGGCTGGATCGGGAGGCCGACCGTCTGGTCCATGCGATGGGGGCGGTCGTGGATCGGCAACGCCTCGCACTGGCCCAGCTCGCCGAGACGCTCCAGACCCACGCGCCGCGCACACGCCTGGCCGCGCAGCGCGAACGGTTGAGGGCGAACCGGAACGCTCTGGTCGCAGCCTGGCGCACCGGACGCGACGCCTGGAATGGCCGCCTTCACGAGACCAGCGGCCGCCTCGGCCGTGCGGCTCAGGTGGCGAACGCAGAGCACGCTGGCCAGCTTCGTGAACTCGCCGGTCGTCTCCACGCGCTCTCGCCGTTGGCCGTTCTCTCGCGAGGCTTTTCCATCGTCCGGCGGGCAGCAGACGGCACCATCGTGCGCCGGTCCGAGGACGTGGGTTCTGGCGAGCGTCTCCGGGTCCAGCTCGGGGAGGGCCAACTCGACGCGGAGGTCCTGCCTCCGGATGCCGAAACCGGCTGAGAATCGGCCAGAAACGGCTAGATTCGCGGGATGACGGGGCACGCCGCGAAACAGAGCCCGGAGGCCCTCGATTTCGAGGGAGCGTTGGCTCGACTCGAGGAGATCGTCGCGGGGCTGGAGACCGGCGATCTGGGCCTCGAGGCGGCTCTGGCCGCTTTCGAGGAGGGCGTGGCCCTCTCTCGTCGCTGCTCCACCCAGCTGGATGATGCCGAGCGACGGATAGAAATCCTGGTGCAGGAAGGCGACGATCTGCGCAGCGAGCCCCTCGAAACCGACGAGGACGAAACGTGACGCCCGAGGGCTACCTCGAAGCGGTGAAGGAACGCCTGGATCCGTTTCTGGACGGGGCGCTGCCGCCCGCAGAGGCCCCACCGGAGGCCCTGCACGGAGCGATGCGCCACCTGCTCTTCCCGGGCGGCAAGCGCCTGCGCCCTGGGCTTCTGGTGGCCAGCTGCGAAGCCTTCGGCGGAGGCCGTGTCCAGGCATTGCCCGCCGCCGCGGCCGTCGAGCTGATCCACACCTATTCGCTGGTTCACGACGATCTTCCGTGCATGGACGACGACGACGAGCGAAGGGGGCGGCCCAGCGTGCACGTGGCCTACGGCGAGTCGACTGCGCTTCTGGCCGGCGATGCACTGCAAGCCCAGGCCTTCGCGGTGCTGGCGGCCGCCCAGGCTCCAGCCGATGTCGTGCTGGGCGCCACCCGCGATCTGGCCTGCGCGGCAGGGTCGATGCAGTTGGTCGGTGGGCAGGTCGAAGATCTGGCCTTTGCCACGGGCGGGGCGGATGAAGAGGCGCGGGTCGAGTCCGTCCATCAGCGCAAGTCCGCGGCCCTGATCGCAGCCTCGGTGACGATGGGCGCCCGGTTCGGGGCGGCGGAGGAGGCCTGGCTGGATCGGCTCCACAAGTTCGGGATCGAGGTGGGCATTGCGTTCCAGATCGCCGACGATCTCCTGGACGCGGAGCCGAATGCCGAGGACGGCGATGAACCGTGCTCGCTGGTCCGGGTTCTCGGTTCGGAGCGTGCAAGCGAACGCGCAGAGTCCCTGCTGAACGATGCGCTCGGCAGGGTCGCCGAACTCGGCCCGATGGCCGAGCCTCTGCGGATGCTCGCGCGCTACGCAGTGCGGAGGAACCTTTGAGCGGGAAACAGAAGTTGCTGGACGGGATCGATTCCCCTGAGGATCTGCGCGCACTGCCCAGGGAGCAGGTGCAACAGGTTGCGTCGGAGCTGCGCGAGGAGATCGTCCACAACGTCTCCCGCACGGGAGGCCATCTGGCTAGCAGCCTGGGCGCGGTCGAGCTGCTGACCGGCATCCACTACGTGTTCGATACGCCGGCGGATCGCCTGGTGCTCGACGTCGGGCATCAAGGCTACGCCCACAAGATGCTGACCGGCCGCCGAGCTGGCTTCGCGAAGATCGGCCAGGAAGACGGGATCGGGAAGTTCCTGCGGCGCTCCGAATCCGAATACGATCCCTTCGGCGCGGGCCACGCGGGTACGTCGATCTCGGCTGCGCTCGGGATGGCGCGGGCCTTCGAGCATCAGGGCAAGGATCAGTGTGCGATTGCATTGATCGGTGACGGCGGCATGACCGCCGGCATGGCGTTCGAGGCGCTCAACCACGCGGGCCATCTGAGCCAGAAGAATCTGGTCGTGGTCCTGAACGACAACGAGATGTCGATCTCACCCAACGTCGGCGCGATGTCTTCCTACCTCTCCCGAAAGCTCTCTGCGCCGATGGTCCGCCGCATGAAGGGTTGGGCGAAGGAGTTCCTCACCTCGCTGCCCGGCGACATGGTGCATTGGGCCCAGAAGGCGGAGGAGTCCCTGAAGGTCTTCTTCTCGCCGGGTCTCCTGTTCGAGGCTCTGGGTTTCAAGTACGTGGGGCCGATCCAGGGTCACAGGATGGACATCGTGCTGGAGACCTTCGAGAACGTGAAGGCGATGCTCGCGGCGGGCGACGGGCCGATCCTCGTGCATGCGCTGACCGCGAAGGGCTACGGCTACGAGCCGGCCCAGAACGATCCCTACAAGTATCACGGTGTCGGTGCGTTCGATGTGGAGAGCGGGGCCTTTGCGCCGTCGAAGCCGGGGCCGCCGAAGTACCAGGAGGTGTTTGCGCAGACGCTGATCCGGCTCGCACGCGAAGACGAGCGCATCGTCGGCATCACCGCGGCGATGGCCGACGGCACGAGCCTGGATCTCTTCAAGAAGGAGTTCCCGAAGCGCTTCTACGATGTGGGTATCGCCGAGCAGCACGCGATCACCTTTGCGGCCGGGCTCGCCAGCGAGGGGATGAAGCCGGTTGCGGCGATCTACTCCACCTTCCTGCAGCGCGCCTACGACCAGGTCGTGCACGATGTCTGCCTCCAGAACCTCGACGTCACGATGGCGATGGATCGGGCGGGTCTGGTCGGCGGAGACGGTGCGACCCACCAGGGGTCGTTCGATATCGGGTATCTGCGGAACCTGCCCAACATCATCTGCATGGCGCCGAAGGACGAGAACGAGCTGCAGCACATGCTGCGCACGGCCGTCGAGTACGACGGCCCGGCGGCGATCCGTTACCCACGCGGTGCGGGCTTCGGCGTACCGATGGATCCGGAGATCAAGGCCGTACCGATTGGGGAGTCGGAGCTGCTGCGCGACGGCAGCGATGCGGTGATCGTGGCCTATGGCACGCTCGTTCAGGATGCCGAAGAGGCCGCGGCCGAGCTCGCGGCGGACGGGTTCTCGGTCGCGCTGGTCAACGCGCGTTTTGCCAAGCCGCTCGATGCGGAGCGCATCGCCGCGCTGGCCCGACGCACGGGTGCGGTGGTGACGGTCGAGGAACACGTGGGTCAGGGCGGCTTCGGTAGCGCTGTGCTGGAGGCGCTCTCCGCGGCCGGTGTGGAAACCCATACCCGATGCCTGGCTCTGCCCGACCGAACCATCGAGCACGGCAGCTCGGAAGCCCAGCGGGCTGAAATGGGACTGTCGGCGGAGGGCATCGCGGCTGCCGTTCGTGAGCTGGTCGGAAGGGGCAGGGGCGCTTCCTGAGCGCGGCGACGAAGCGTCCCCGGCTGGACGAGCGGGTGCTCCAGGATGGGCTCGCTCCGTCCCGAAGCGTGGCCCAGGGCCTGATCCGGGCCGGTCGGGTGCTGGTCGACGACGCGCCAGTGGACAAGCCGGGTACCCGGATTCGGCCGGACGCGGTGCTGCGGGTGCGTGGCGCTGCGCGGCGTTTCGTATCGCGGGGAGGGGAGAAGCTCGCAGGTGCCCTCGACGATCTCGGCATCGACCCAGAGGGGCAGATCTGTCTCGACCTCGGTGTCTCGACCGGCGGCTTCACCGACTGCCTGCTTCAACGCGGCGCGAGCCAGGTCGTGGCCGTCGACGTCGGTTACGGCCAGCTCGACCTGAAGCTCCGGGAGGATCCGCGCGTGCGCGTGCTCGAGCGCACCAATGCCCGCTACTTGGAGCCCGAGGCGCTGCCCGAGACGGTCACGCTGGTGACGATCGACGTCTCGTTCATTTCCTCGACCTACCTGTTGGCCCGCCTTCCCGAACTCACTCCGGGCGCCGACGTGCTGGTGATGGTGAAGCCCCAGTTCGAGCTCGAGCCCCATCTGGTGGGGAAGGGCGGTGTGGTGCGGGACGAAGCACTCCGCGCCCAGGCCGTGGCACGCGTTCGCGAGGCGGCTGTCGAACTCGGCTACGCCGTCGCCGGCCAGGCCGAGAGCCGCCTGGCCGGGCCCAAGGGGAATCGCGAGGTCTTTCTCTGGCTCCGCTAGAAGGCGCGCTGCCATTGCCTTCAGCATCCAGGACCGAGCTGGTCCTATATCGAAGATTCGCTAGCCTTTCCGATCCCTTCGCCCGTTCCGAGGAGCTCATGATGGCCCTGGTCAGCGTCACTGAAGCCGCCTGCGAGCAGATCAAGCGTCTGCTCGATGCCGAGGACAAGATAGAAAGCCACGCGCTGCGCATGAAGGTGGTCGGCGGTGGTTGTTCGGGCCTCCAATACCAGCTGGCTTTCGACGACCAAGCGAAGGAAGGCGATACGCAGGTGGAGTCCGGCGGGGTGCGGATCGTGGTGGATGAGAAGAGCGCGCTCTACTTGATGGGGACGACGCTCGACTATGTGGATTCCCTGATGGAGTCGGGCTTCAAGATCGACAACCCGAATGCCAAGGCGACCTGCGGCTGCGGCCAGTCGTTCGGGGCGTGAGTTGAGCGGGGCCGGCCCGCACGTGCTGTATCTCGACCATCACGCCACCACGCCGGTCGATCCGCGGGTGATGGCGGTGATGGAGCCTCTGTTCACCGAGCGCTTCGGGAATGCGGCCAGCCATACCCACCCGATCGGTTGGCGTGCTGAAGCAGTCGTCGAGGTGGCCCGGGAGCAGATCGCCGAGGCGCTCGGCGCCGGTGATCCGCGGACGATCGTCTTCACGAGCGGGGCCACCGAGAGCAACAACCTGGCGCTGCTCGGTGCCGTGCGCGCTTCGCGGCGGGAGCGGCCTCACGTGGTGACGGTTGCCACCGAGCATCCAGCCGTGCTCGACCCCTGCCGCGTGCTCGAGGCGGGAGGAGTCCGGTTGACCGTGCTTCCGGTCGCTGACGACGGGCTGGTCGATCCGGCGGCGGTGGCCGGGGCCATCGACGACGATACCGTCGTCGTCTCCGTGATGGCCGCGAACAACGAGATCGGTGTACTCCAGCCGCTGGATGAGATCGGCAGGCTGTGTGCGGAGCGAGGCGTTCTGCTGCATAGCGATGCTGCCCAGGCGGTCGGCAAGATCCCGCTCGACGTCGAGGAACTCGGCCTCGATCTGCTCTCGGTCTCCGGCCACAAGCTCTATGGCCCTCAGGGCATCGGCGTGCTGTACGTGCGCCGCCAGAAGGGTGGCAAGCGGGTTCGGCTGGAGCCGCTCCAGTACGGCGGAGGCCATGAGTGGGGATTGCGTTCCGGAACGCTTCCGATGCCGTTGATCGCCGGCCTGGCCCGTGCCATCGAACTGGCCCAGGCGGAGCGGGAAGAGGAAGGTGCACGTCTCGCGAAGCTCCGCGAGCTGTTGTGGATGGAACTCCGGGCAGGGGTTCCCGATCTGCTGGTGAACGGGCACCCGACCCGGCGCCTGCCCGCAAACCTGAACGTGGCATTGCCGGGTGCTCGCGCCGAAGCCCTGCTCTCGGCCCTCCACGACGTGGCGATCTCGAGCGGCTCGGCCTGCAGCTCGGCCCGTCCGGGGCCCAGCCATGTGCTCCGGGCCCTGGGCCTTTCCGACGAGAGGATCGCCTGCTCGATACGCATCGGCCTCGGGCGCTTCACGACCGAGGATGAGATCCACCGGGCGGGTGGCCGGATCGCGGAGGAGGCCCGGAAGCTGCGGGAAGGTGCCCCGCCGCCGGCAGACCCGTCGGGCGGTGTTCGCTAGGATCCATCGTTCGCCCTGTCTCCTGTGGGGACGACCCAGAGGCGGGGCCAAGCAGCCGAGGAGCACTGAGAAATGGCAGAGGCAAAGGCAACCAACATCACCTGGCACGGCGGAAGCGTGACGCGGCCGGACAGGGAAAGGGTGCTCGGGCAGCGCGG
>JAAELW010000225.1 GCA_024226235.1 bacterium | reverse complement strand
AGCTCATCGAAACGCTCCGGATCGGTGTGAGGAGCCATCATCAGCTCCTCGAACCCCATCAGCGACCGGGCCAACTCGTAGGCGTTCAGCGGGTCGAAGGCCACCACGTACTTCCCCGCTCGCCGTGCCCGCTCCAGATACGGGCGCATCCACTCGAATCTCTCACGCGCAACCAGATCCGGAAATCGAACCCGATCGAGTTCCGAGAGGTCGGCCAGCGGGTGCTCGACAGCGTGGTCCCAAGCCCGCCCGGTCACCTCCCAGAGCACCCCCCAAGCATCGCGGTAGGTCTCGCCGAACCCGATCCCTTCCGGCTTTCCGCCCGAGCCCTGTAGGCCTCCCACAGCCGGAAGGATGGCGCTCTCGAAGAAGTCGGTCTCCAGCGGCATGATGAAGGAGTACGGAACCCGCGGTGGCTTACGGAACTCGATCGCTCGGGCCACGATCTCTCGACTCGTCACGCCCCCTGGCACCGCCGTCGGAGCCAGTAACGCGGTCATCAGACCTTCGAGCCGCTGCTCGGCACCCGTTTCCAATTGCATCCCGACCTCCGTCTTGTCTACGCCACACCGAGCCACGGATGAGTCTGCGGGATGACGCGCACGTCTTGCAACACGCTTGCGGCACGCATTGCGAAGGCCTGCATGCGCTCCGGGGTTGGCCGGGCTTTCACGGGCCCGTGGGGCGTCGCGGGCTGCGGCACCAGACAAGCACTGGGATGCCTAGGAGCGAAGAACTCGGCGCAAGAGGGGCCGAGGTAGCAACCGGCACGAGATCGCCCCCCTTTTTGGCCTCGAATCACCGCAAGCGCGCAACCGTCAACGTCCCCCGACGGGGCGATCCCCGGTCGGCGAGTAGTCGACGGAACATCTACTACCCGGTCAATGAGCGAAAGCGCAGCTGTCGAGTAGCCCGGGGCAGTCGGCCCCATATCCTGCCCGATCACTCTCGCTTCGCAGCGCGAAGCTGATCCGCAAATTCCTGGAATCGAACGATCCCATTCGGGCCCTCTCCCCTCGCCCATTTCTCGATCCGTTTCAGTTTGACGGGATGGCGTCTTGCGACCTGTACCGCCTGGTCGAGGCATTGGCGATCTGCGTTGTGGATGAACCAAGAGAGGCGATCCATCACGCACTCCGTCGGATGAAGCAGACGCAGCACACCTGCCGCGCTTCGCCGCTCGGCGAAGTCGTGAACGACCTCTTCACCGATGGAGACGGGCCCACCGGGAAACTCGACCCAGTAAGGATTGCGAGGATGGACCCAATGACGTTGTCGTTTCTCGAAACCGAGCGACTCCATCACGCGATCCGGTCGGCGTGCAAGTCCGACCGGAACGAAATCGAGATCGTAAGACTCGTATTCGTTGTCCGAATAGATCGACACCGTAGCCCCGCCAGACAGCACGACTGAGATCCCGGCCTCGTCGAGCGCGCTACACACGAGTGTCGCGATCTGCTCCAATGTCGACGATTCATCGATCGCCCGAGTCGACTTCTTCGCCGGACTCAACCGGGCTTCCCGGCGCGCCTCGGACGCCGGCGATCGGAGAAGTGACGCTTGCGTTCCGCAGCGGGGAGCGCTGCGAGCCCCTTTGCAAGCAGAGCACGGAGCTCAGTAAGAAAGGGATACCGCGGGTTCCACGTATAGAGTCGCGTTCTACCCTTGAGCGTGCTGACCAGCAACCCCGCTCGTTCGAAACGTTCAAGTTGACGTTGCACCATATGGAGCGAGGTCCCGTCGAATACCTTCGCAATCCCCGTCGCGTAGCCCTCGCCGTACTGCTCCAAATAGAAGAGCACTCTCTCCGCGCTCGCGTTGCCGAAAATGCCTTCGAGCATGTTGAAAGATTAACCCACATATTGGGTTATACAACCCACAAGAGTGGTCATCGCCCCGGCACCTGCCCTGGCTCAGCCGGCGAAGCTTGTTGAAAGCCCGAAACGAGTTGCTCCGCTTGCCGCGCCGGATTTCGACGTGCCCGCCCGCGGTCGTAGACCCGGCAGGACCATCGCCGCCGACCTCGGGAAGATGAGGTGATGCGTGGGTTGCGCAGCCACGCCTCCCCGCGGAGTCGGCGTGGCTGCAGCCTGAATCGATCCCGCCTTCCAGGTGTCAAGACCAGTGGGCGGTGGGTCGTTGGAGAGCTGTAGCGATGCCTTGCCATTCCTGTCGCGCCAAACCCTGGATTCTGATCCTCTTCCTGTTCGTGTCCCCTGAGGCCCGAGGTGCGGATTCCTCATCCGGGCTCCCACCGATCCCGGCCTCCCTCTATGATGCCCCCCTCGCTGTGGGGCCGGCCGATCCTCGGCTCAGCGTGACGGATCTGAATCGCGCCGGGTTCGGATTCCCCCTTCGCGGATACCTGGCCCACCGTCTATGTCGAGGTGACGAGGATGTCCGTGCGGCGACCCTGGCTTCGCTCCGTCGGCTGCCTTCGTCATCGCTGTACCCGCCGCGGCCGTGGAGGCCTGAGCACTGGCTGCGCAATGCCCACGCGGATCTGCTGAATGCTTGCCGCGACCCGTTGGCCCTGTGCGATTGGGTGCGGGAGGCGATTCCTGGGGAGAACGCACATCCGGGACGCGACCTCTTGTGGATGCGCCTCGCGACCTGCGGCGCCAGACAGGACCATGCGCGTTTCGAGCGGGAGGAACCTCCGGAAGAGGCGCTGATCCGTTATGCGAGGGCGATCGGGCCGTCGGGTCCTCCCTCCATGCGTCTCGAAGGCGTGCTCCGTCGTCGTGTCGAGAAAGGGAACCCCGATGAGTTTCACGAGCCGCTCGCTGCCTACGCCTCCAGCGATCGGAAGCGAACCGCGAACACGCTCGTCGAACTCCTCGATGGCGAGACTCGCGAAAACGTTCGCTGGGAGATCTCCCGCACCTTGATGGGCCTGAGTGACCCCGAGGCTGCGAAGATCGGAGGGCGGGAGTGCCGCCGATCCCTGGAGAAGAAGATCGAAGCCTGGCTGGCTCGAGATGGGCCAATTCGAGGTTCGCCTACGCGCTGGGGCGATCCGTGCTCGCGGTCGGGGGGCGGCCTTTTTTCGCCCCGGGCAGGGCCTTCCTACCAGCGATCCGAGGGACCCCTTCAGGGTGTCAGGGCGATCGGCTGGCTGGACGAGCACGCCACGGCGCTGCGCAGCCTGACCCTGCGCGTGCGTCCCGATCTCGATCACGCGATCATCGTCGAGCGCCTGCCAGCCCTGGATGCGATGGCGATCCCGCAGGGTCACAGGCCGCGCCAGGTCTTCGTGAATGGCGACGTCTTCATCGTTCCCGTGCCCCTCGATATCGATGAGCCAGACCCGGAAGAGGTGCTTCGCCTCGCGGCCCTGGTCGAGGAGGCGCTGAAGCAGCCGCGTGTCGTCGAGGCCTACCTGGGTGATCGGCGCTTCACTTTGGAGTTCGCCGCGGACGATCGGCCCGATCTGATTCCGTTCCTGAACGAACTCCTGACCGCCGAAGGCAGCCCGCGACGACTGGAGCCATGAGTTGGCCGGGACGAACCCCACGAACATCCGAGGAGACAACCTCCGGTTGGGCTGCCAGGGATTCCCTCTCTGCCGGCCTCGTCGGACTTGCCGGAGACGGCGCCTTCGCCGCGCTAGCGGTTCTTCCACGCCAAGATCATCGCCATCAGCCGTCCGCGGGTTCCGGCCATGCGAGAGATCACCGTGCGCCTCTTCAACCGCAGCACGGGATGCTCGAGCAGGTGCCACGACGTGATGGCAGAGGGCAGCGGATAGGCGGAAGAAGCATCTGCGTCGGATTCTCAGAGACTACGTCCGCTACTACAACGGCGACCGAGTCCACACGAACCTCCAAGATTCGCCAGAGGGCCGAGCAATCGAGCCTCGCCCGTTTCCGGCCTCGAAAGCAGTGGGCTACCACGAGTCGACGGGCTTCACCATCGATATACATGAAGGGAAGCCGCGTAGAAAACTCACGCCACTCGGACTCATGAACCGATCGGGCACTGCGGATCAATCTTGGGGACAGACAGGGGCAGCTCCAACGGCTTCCTGAACAAAGTCAATCTGAAGCTGTAGATCGGTTCTCCGGTTCCTCCCCACTCTCCCTCTCACGCTCACCCCAACGAGCCCGCCAGTTGGCTATCGTGAAAACCTCCGACGCGAATTCACAAATCACTCTCGAGGTACCTGTGAAAGATCGACGTGCATGGATCGTGGCGTTGGCAGCAAGCCTTGCTCTGGTCGTCGGCTGCACCGGAACGATCGCCAAGACCCAGCCGGACAACGGAGTCCTTGCGGAGGTTCCCTTCATCGGATTGCCGCGGAACGACGGGAGCCAGTCGAGTCATGTCGTGGTGGATGTGATGGGCGACCCTCAACACCCGATTCCGATGCTGCTCGACACGGGTGCTGCGCATTCAGTCATGACAGCCGGCTTCGCGAAGAGCCACGGAATTTCGGTCCGCCGAATCAAGAGTTCGGACTACCGCCGAAAAACCGTGCTCGGGCGTGACTTGCAATTCCTCGTGGACACGAAGCGGTCGGACACCGGATCCCGAAGCGGCTGGGAGACTGGCCTGATCGGCGGCAACTTTCTTGAAAGCTACACGACCGAGATCGACTACGTCGCCAGGCGTGTTCGATTTCACGATCCTCGCAAGAGCCCCGTTCCCAAGATCCCAAGCCGAGAAGGCGAGATCATCGTGCCACTCGAGATTCGTGGACGTCGCCCCTACGCGATACTCGGGGTCGGGAACGACACTGCCTCCTTCATGGTCGACACTGGAGCGAACTTCGATCTCGAGGTATCCGAGCGAACGGCGAGCCGCCTCGGGATATCGATTGAGAGAGGCAAAGCTTCAACAGGCCGGAACTGGATCGGGCGCGATCGCTCGTTAGAGACTCCGATCGACTCCGTACGTGTCGGCGATCGGGACCTTGGACCCAGCACGGTTCGCATCGCGCTCTCAGAAGGCTCGGACTGGAGACACACCAATCAAGCGGGTAGCGACGAAGCCGTGATGGGCTCGGACTTCCTGAGCCACTATCACATCCGCATCGACTACAAGCACCAACGGATGTCGCTTCTCCCACTGAGCAGCGAGGAGTACCAGCAGGTACTGGCCTCTCTGGGGCTATCCGACAGCACACCCCTGCCGACCAAACATGCTCCAAGCTCCGACGTATCCACGGTGCCCAGCGGACCCGATATCGGCGCGTCGCTCACCGAGATCCATCCCGGACAGTTCCAGGTGGGCAAGGTCGAGCGGCACGGCCCCGCTGCTCAGATCGGACTCCGCAAGGGAGACATGATCTTGAGCGCCTACGGTGACGAACAACTCCAACTTTCGACCGTGAAGACTCGAATCGTCGACGGCGAGGAGATCACCGTCGCACGCCGCGATGGAAAGATGTGGATCGACATCGTGTTGCCCGAACCCGTCTACAGCGACGAATAGGCGGATAGGCGGAACAAGCGGGGTTTCGGTGGCCGAGAACACCCATACGGCAGCGCTTGTCCGGTGATCGCAGCGGTCAGTCGCGGGAGCGGCTCGCCGGAACCGCTCGCGCCTGCTCTACACCACACCGAGCCACGGATGAGTCTGCGGGATGACGCGCACGTCTTGCAACGCGCTTGCGGCACGCAGTGCGAGGGCCTGCATGCGCTCCGGGGTTGGCCGGGCCTTCACGGGCCCGTGGGGAGTCACGGGCTGCAGCACCAGACAAGCCGTGGGGTGGGTCTCGGCAACGCGGCGAATGGCCTCGTCGATCTCCGCATCCTCGCTTGCCGGCGTGATCACGAGCTTCACCGAAACGCCGTGTGCGGCTCTCGCAACATCGAGGAAGCGCTGGTGCGTTTCATGGAACGCGTCGCCGCGTCCGGTTTTGGGGTCGCTCTCGCGGCGCACGTCACTCGCCAGCTTCCAGTCCATCGAAACGAAATCGATCCGATCGATGATCTTGGCCAGCGCCTGTGCGTGCAGGCCGTGGGTCTCGAGGAAGATGCCGGGGCCGTGGCCTGCGAGCGCTTCGGCTGCCGCCGCCACGGCCTCGGGCTGGAGCAGCGGCTCTCCTCCGGTGAAGCTCACCCAACGATGAGCTTCCAGGCCCAGCCCCTCTGCCATGGCGAGCAGCCGCGCAGGAACGACCGGGTTCGTCTCCTCCTGCCATTGCCCGCTTCCCGGAGCGCTCTCGAAGCGCACGCGATCCGCGGGCTGCCACGTCCCGGGCGAATCGCACCAGAGGCAGCGCAGATCGCAACCGCCGAAACGCACGAAGAGCGTCCGGGTGCCGACCTCCGGCCCCTCGCCCTGGATCGAGGAGAACACCTCGACCAGGTTCGCCGCACTCAACGCGTCAGCCCTCGAGCACCGATCGCCCCATTCCGATCTCCGCAACGAGCTCGTCCAGGCGCTCGGGTTTAGTGGAGAGATCCTTCACCTGGAAGCGCGCCACATGGTCGCCGTCGGGCTGGGCTTTGACCCAGGCGAACTTCTCCGCCAGGTGATCGAGCATCGAACCCAGGTCGATCGACCGCTTGCCCGTGCTGTCATCGCCACCGAGCACCAGCAATTCCTCCCCCTCGGTCCGTGCCAGTGAGAGTGCGGCGCCATAGCGTTCGCGGGCCACGCGCATGGTCAGATGCAGATCCAGCTCGGCCGGCACCGTCGCCACGACCATGCCGAGGCCTGCGAAATGCACGAGCCGGAAATCCCGGCTCCCCACGTACGCCAGCTCCTCGGGAGGCGGCGGCTCGTCCGCATGGGCTGCCTCCTTGGCGAGGTCCGAGGGGCGCCCGGTGAGCAGCATCTCCAGGTTCGAGCGCCGATCTCCCGGGTTCCCCGCGATCTCGCCGAGCCGCCACCACCAGAGTCTTCCCCAACGTTGGAAATCGTGTTGTGTGAAGCGACCCGAAACCAGATCGACGAGCTTCTCGGAAAAGCGGCTGCGCCTCGAGCACTCGGCAATCACCAGAGGCAACGAGCTTCCGGCCCCGGGCTCGACCCGGGTGAGCGAAGGGCCAATCGCTTCGCGCAGCGCACCCAGATCTTCCGGCGGCCACTCGTGATGGTCGAACCAGACGAGCCGTCCGGCATAGAGGGAAGCCGCCTGGATCGCGTCACGTGCCGGCTTGGCCATGAAGCCCACCAGATAGATCGGCGTCTTCTCGCGAAAATCCGTGGCCACGCCGCGGAAGAACGTCATCAGCTCTTCCTGCGGATAGACCCAGATGCCTTCGATCTGGCGCAGCTCTCGTGCGAGCAGCACAGCCGCCGCGATCGATTGCCGATCCGCGTGGGCCAGGATGGCGACGCGGCCACGGGGCAAGCCCGTCGTCTCTTCCTCGGCCTGCTGGGCCTCCTGGGTTTCCGCGATCGGCGCCATCACCGCGTGACGCGCTCGGCGACGCTCTTCGCGCTCCAGCCGAACCCGCTCGAGTTCGGTCATCGGCTCGTCGTCGTCATCCTCGTACGCAACCGCTGTGGCAGCCAGCTCGAGATCCGGAGCGTCCGGAGAGAGCCCCAGCTCGTCGTCGTCGACCAGGTCCTCCTCGTCAACGGGTTTTTCCGATGGCGATGCGTCCCGATCCTCCGAACTGTCTTCACTCGCGCGACCGCCGCCCTTGTTGTCGTCGTTTCCGCCCCGGTTTCCGCCGCGACCACGCCGGCCACGACCCCGGCGCCTCGGACGCCCGCCGCCTCCACCATCGTCTCCAGCAGCATCGTCCAGATCGAAGAGCGAGATTTCGTCGAAGCCAGTGTCCGCTTCCTCAGCGGCCGGCGCTCCACTGCCACTCTCCGTGTCCGCGGCCTGCGCCGTGTCGCCGTTTTCCGCATCTCCAGCGGCGGCCGCGTTGCCGCCCCCGCCGCTGCGCCGCCGACGCCCGCCACGCGAGCGGCGCCTCCGGCTGGAGCCTCCCTCACGCGTTTCGCGCGAGCTCTCTTCACCGTCAGCCTCGCCGCCATCCGCCTCGGCCACACTGTCGGAGCCGGTCGAACTCTCCTCGCGGCTCCCTCCAGCATTCGAGCGCTGGCGAGGCCGCGGAGCCGGAGCCGGGCGCTCGACCTTGGAGACCGCGGCATCGAGCTCGCTCAGAAGACGCAAGCCGCCATCCGCACCGACGCTCTCGTAACAAGTGACGGGCAGCCCCAGATGGCCCAACACCGCCTGGGTCGCGCCATCGTACTCAGTCGCAGCCAGCAGCAGGCGCGGGCGCTCGAGACGCATGGGTGCGCCCGCCGCAGCCAGAGCCACGGGCAGCCAGGCCTCGGCCACCAGCGTGGCATCCAACACCTCGCCCAGCGCGGCCAGGTCGAAACGTTCCCGCGCCGCACCCACCACCGGAGCACCCTCTCCTGTGACACCGATCAGATCGAGTGCAGCGGCCGCGGGAGCAAACGGCCAGCGACGCGAGAAGCGAAGCCCAGCCTGCAGTTCCAGCGCAGCGACCCAACGCCCGCGCGCACCGTCCTCCCCGGTCTTCACGCGACGATCGTTGATGCGCTTGCGGATCGAGCCTTCGAGCCGATCCATCGCGTCCGAGATGGCGTCTTCGGTGAGAGGATGGGCGCTCCGGCTCGGCTCGATCAGCTCGAGCACGATCCGCGTACCGTCCGCGCGCAGCGCGGCCACGGTGCGGGCGAGGATCACCAGCTCCACGGCTCCGCCGGCCACACGGATCGCGCCACCATGCTTCGCGGCGAGCCCGCGGAACGCCTCGAGTGCGCGCGCGAAGAGCGTTCGCCCTTCGGGCGACGTGGCCTGGGCAGCCACCGTGTCCGAGGCCGACCAGAGCGGATCGCCGGAGCGCTCCGGCAGCACGGGCCCTGGCGCCGTGCCGTCAGCCGGCACGAGCAGCGCCCGCGGCACAGGCTCGAATCCGGCGAGGGCACCCAGCCGACGACGACTGGCCGGGTCCCAGCTCGGAGCAAAGGCCAGCACGATCGTCCCGTCGCCCTCCTCGCGGGTCGCCGCCACGAGCCCCGCCAACAGCGCATCGCCGCCCGAACGCGGGCTGACCGCAACCACGAAGCGCTCGTCCTCGCTGCTGGCGCGTCCCACCAGCGCCAAGTGGTCCGGAACGTCGGCGGGCTGTGCGGCCTCGATCTCGGCCCCTGCCAGCTCGGGTGACTCGGTCAGACGCTCCAGCCAGCGTGCCTCGATTGCAGCCCCGCGACCATCATCACTGCGCTTCCTGCGCCTCGGGAACCTTCTTCGCATTGCCATGGTTCGATCTCCAACATCGTTGTGGTCCGCCCTGCCCGGCTACCGCGCGAGCTCATCCATCCTCGGTGACCGGCGAAAGGCCGAGTATCCCACCATGGACGAGGTTCACGGTGACGTCGACCAACAACTGTTCCAGCTCCAGATAGAGCCCGTCGTGGCCAATCGCCGCTGCAAGGCGGTCCTTGTGTTTCGCAAAATCAAGAAGAATGCCGCCGAGTAGCTTCCGGTCGGCCCGGGCGTACTTCACCACCCGGTTCCATTCCTTCAGCGGCACATCGATCCGCAGATCGCGGACCCCCTCTACCTCCAGCGGCAGGTCTTCGCGCAGGATCGTGAGCGTCACGCTCTGCGAACCCTTGCGTACCTGCGCGCGCCAGAATCTTCCTTGCGCCAGGATCACGGCGTCACGATCAACGGCTCGGCGTCGTCCCCGTCGTCGGCCGACCCATCCGCGGGATCCGCATCCCCCGGCGGCTCATCGATCTCGAGTCCGGCGATCGCTGGCGCAAGCGGCAGCCACAGCATCGAGCGAGTGAGCGGATTGTCCCGCGGCGCACGGTCATCGAAGGCTGTCGCCGCAGCGAGGCAGCAGCGGGCAGCATCCTCGTCGCCTCGTTTCCAGAACGCATAGGCACTCTCGCGGAAACGATGGCTTGCCATCACCCCACCCTCTCCGCTGAAAATCTCGTCCGCACCTTCCGCCAACACGCTGTCGAGCCGCTCGCGCTTCGTGGCGCCGGAAACGATCAACGGGCTGTCCATCGCGGTGCGGATCTTCTCGAAGAGTTTCGTCAGCGCCTCTCTCTGCGGCGGCCACGGGCCCGCCCGGCCGGCTTCGACCAGCCCGACCGCACGCTCCAATAGCGCGGTCTCGTCCTCGGGCTCGATCGGCAAGGCCTCGCGCACGAGCTCACCGGGCAGCTTTGCGTCACCTCCGGTCTGGGTCAGACGCGAGCGCCACTCGCCAAAGCCGCGGGGCAGCGTGCGATCCTTCGGATGCGCGAGCAGCGCGCGTGCAACCACCGCCTTCCAGGAATTCTCGTCCACCGCGATCGCGGGGTGCCCGCTTCGCTCGGTCAAACTCTTCAGGAAGCGGCGGATCTTTCCACGGCTCGCGTTGTAGACCTCGAACGAGACCAGGCCGCGTTCGTCGTCGAGGATCACCTCGAACAGGCGTCCGCCCGCCCCGGGATGGGTCTCGACCAGGATCGCCATGCGCGCACCGGAGGGATCCAGAGGCGTGAGCCAGGTGCCCTCGAGCGCTTCCTCCACCTCGGCCAGGCCCGCGGTCTTCGCCGTCGGGGCTTGCTCCACGACCTTCACGCCACGCGAACGCAACCGATGCTTGAGGCGGCGAAGAACCTTGCGCCCGGCCTTGCCCAACTCTTTTTCGGGTAGCTCCGCGACCAACTCGGCACCGACCGGCTCCGTCTCCCACTCCTCGGCCAACTCGATCCCGTCATCCGGATGGTGGTCGAGCAGCCACATCAACACACGTCGAGCCGCTTCGGGCGCCAGCAGCTCGAGCACCCGCATCGGGTCGCCGTTCGCGGGACGGATCGCGTCGGCGTCGTCCGGCAGCGCGCCGGCTGCGGCCTCCAGGGCTTCAGGCAGGCTCATGCCGAGACCTCGGAGCGCACCCAGCCCAGGTACGCCTCGCTGCCGCCCACGGCGGGCAGGGCCAGCACCTCGGGCACGTCATGGGGATGGAGTTCCTGCACCCTGAGGGTCAGGCGATCGAGATGGTCCGCCCGGGTCTTCACCATGAGCAGTACCTCCGCATCATCCTGGATCTCCCCCTCCCACCGGTAGATCGAGCGCAGGCCGGGCACGACATTCACGCAGGCCGCCAAGCGTTCTTCCACGAGAACACGGCCCAGTCCGGCTGCGACCTCCCCATCCGGGGCGGTCACCAGCACCAGTCGTACGTCGTCTCGTTCCCCCTCCAGGGTCATCGGGATTCCAGCAGTTTGTTGTGTTCCGCAAGCGCAAACCGATCGGTCATGCCCGCGATGTAGTCAGCGATCGCGCGAGCTTCGCCTTCCTCGGGGAATCGCGCCACCACGTGGGCTGGAAGCAGCTCCGGATCCGCCCGATAAGCCTGGACGAGACCCCCGATCACCTCGTCTGCCATCCGGCTGCGAGCCACGACTTCCGGGTGGTTGTACATGTGGATCGAAAGGAATTCCTTCAATTCACGTTTAAGTGTAGAAATTTGCTCAGAAAATCCAATTAGAGGAGGAGCGCTTCGTACCTCCTCGACGGAGGCCGGGGCGTGCTGGATCAGCCGCCCTGCCGAGGCTTCGAGCAGATCGGTCACGAGCCGGTTGATCAACGCGACGATCCCCTGTGCGCGCAGCACGGCTGGAGCGAGTTTCCCGTGCTCTGCCTCGACCCTGCTCCGGCTCTCGGCCCAGAGCGCCACATCCTCGAGTTGGCCTGGCGTGAGCAGGCCCGAACGCAATCCGTCGTCCAGATCGTGGTTCAGATAGGCGATCTCGTCCGATTGATCGGCAATCTGGGCCTCGAGCGATGGGCTCTGCTTCAGCTCGGGAACCGGCACCGGGTGATCCCACGTGCAGCCATGCTTTGCGATGCCCTCCCTCGTCTCAAAGGTCAGGTTCAAGCCCCGAAAGTGCGGGTAGCGATCCTCCAGCCAGTCGACCACGCGCATCGTCTGGCGGTTGTGGTCGAACCCGCCGTCCTGCTCCATCCACCCGTCCAGGACTTTCTCCCCGGCATGACCGAAGGGCGTGTGGCCAAGGTCATGCGCCAGCACCACGGCCTCGGCCAGATCTTCGTGCAGACGCAGACCCCGGGCCAACGTGCGCGCGATCTGACTGCCTTCCAGCGTATGGGTGAGTCGATTGCGTTCGTGGTCTCCCTCGTGGAACACGAACACCTGGGTCTTGTATTCGAGCCGGCGGAACGCGCGACAGTGCACGATGCGATCGCGATCACGCGCATACGCGGTGCGGTAACGATGCTCCGGCTCTGGATGCAGCCGCCCACGGGATTCGTCGCTCTTCTGGGCGAACGGTGCCAGGCGCTCGCGCTCCTCGGTCTCGCGATCCTGCCGGGTGACGATCAGGCGGGTTGCGGTCGGCGGTTCGCTCACGGCGCATCCCCGGAATCGCGAAGCACCCGCTCCAGCCCCGCCCTGGAAACCTCGTCGATTTCGTCATGCGACGGCTCGCCGGCGCCCTCCACTCCTGTGTCCTTCTCGAAAGCCCCGGTGTCCGCTTCGAAGGTCGCTAGCGCCCACGCAGCGAACGCAGTCAGAACCACCGCGACGAGCGGGATGGCCTTGCGCCCGGCGATCAACTGGACACCTCCTCGGAAGGTTCGGGTCGGGATGAGGGGCGTGGGGGTCGCTTCCAAGCCAAAGGTACGAGGGGGCGAGGCAATGTCAAACGACGGCTACCGTCTACCCGATGGACGCCCTACCCGCTCGCCTGCTCCTCGGCCCCGGCCCCTCGAACGTGCATCCGCGCGTACTCGAAGCGATGTCGCAACCGCTCCTCGGCCACCTCGACCCGCTCTTCCTGGCGTTGATGGACGAGGCGCAGGAGCGTTTGCGGCGGCTATTCGGAACCCAGAACCCACTCACTCTTCCGCTCTCGGCCACCGGCAGCGCCGGGATGGAGGCCTGTCTGTGCAACCTGCTCGAGCCCGGCGACGACATCGTCGTCGGCGTCGCGGGCGTCTTCGGTACCCGGATGGCCGAAGTGGCGAGCCGGATCGGAGCTCGCGTCACGCAAGTGGATGCAGATTGGGGCAACGCTCTCGACCCCGCGGCAATGCAAGAAGCGATCGCGCGCGTGGAGCCGCGGGTCGTGGCCTTCGTCCATGCGGAGACCTCGACCGGGGTCCTGCAACCCGTTCCCGAGATCGCCGAGATGGCGCGGCGCGCCGGGGCCTTCGTCGTGCTCGACTGCGTGACTTCGCTCGCCGGGCTTCCGGTCGAACTCGACACCTGGGGCATCGATGCGGCCTACAGCGGCACACAGAAGTGCCTCTCCTGCGCGCCCGGGCTCTCGCCGGTCTCGTTCAGTGAGCGCGCGGTGAAATACATCCAACGCCGCGCCGCGCCGGTCCAGAGCTGGTACCTGGACGTATCCCTCCTGGCCGGGTACTACGGTGGAAAGCGCGCCTACCATCACACCGCACCCATCTCGGCCATCTTCGGCCTGGTCGAGGGCCTGCGGATCGTCGACGAAGAGGGCCTCCCGGCTCGCAGCGCCCGACACCGCGAAGCCCAGCGCCTGCTCGTGCAGCAGCTCGCCGGCCTCGGCTTCGAACCGCTGGTCGATGAGGCCGTGCGGCTGCCCCCGCTCACCACGCTCCGCCTGCCGGAGCCGGTACGCAGCGCCGATGAAGCCGGGATCCGCCGCCGGCTGCTCGAAGAGCATGGCATCGAGGTCGGCGGCGGACTGGGCAAACTGGCCGGCCACGTGTGGCGGGTCGGCCTGATGGGCGAAAACGCCAGGCCCGAGAGCGTGACCCGGCTCGAAACCGCACTGCGCGCAGTGCTGCGTTAAGATAGGGGCCAGGCACTTTTGTTAAGT
>JAAELW010000224.1 GCA_024226235.1 bacterium | reverse complement strand
TTGCTTCCTTCCGAAGGCTCGGACCAGAGGGCGAAGACGTCCGTGAGGCCCTGTCCTTCGGGGACATGATCGCAGAGGGTTCGATCGGTCAGGGACGGATCTTGGTGGAGAGGGCGGAAGATCCGCTGTACGAGGCCCCGGAGGTGCGGGCGCCTGGCGCGGCAGCCGGCCTCGAATTGTTCGGCGAGGTGCTTCAGGCTCTCGTGGCAGTGTTTCTCTGCCAGGCGGCGGGGCGTCCAGCGGAGCATCACGACGAGGCCGGTGACGATCTGTTCGTGGCGTGGCCGCGAGCTGGTGAGCAGGGCTTGCAGAGGTTGCAGGAAGAAGATGAGGTCCGACCGGATTCGTCGCAGGACGCCGTGGCGCCAGCGGCTGACTTCGACGGCGCGTTGCTTCTCGTCATCCGATGCGTCGAAGTGATCGGTGAGCAGGGTACGCTCCCCCCGCAGGCGCTCGGTGAACGGGCGCAGTAGATCGAGGATCACGCCCCGGTGATGCGGGAAACGGGACGAGTACTCGACGACGAAGCGGTTTCCGAGGTCCTCGAGGGCCTG
>JAAELW010000223.1 GCA_024226235.1 bacterium | reverse complement strand
ACTTAACAAAAGTGCCTGGCCCCTCTCTTCACAAGTGAGAAGGAGTCGCGCACTCCCGTAGTCCGTCCTGTCTCCCTGCTCCGGGCTCGGGCGGAATTGGAGCCTGTAATCGCTACTGTCCTGCTGTGGCCCGCAAACTCAAGCTCGATATTCCGGGTCCCGATCGCCGTGTTTCCGTCGAGGAAGTGTGCGAGAAGGGCTGGGAGGCGGTCTTTGCGCCGGATGTCGCGAGGCCGCTGCCGTTGGTGGTGGAGCTGGGATTCGGTCGGGGGGAGTTCCTGCGCCATCTGGCCGGCGAAGCTTCTGATCGCGCCCATGTCGGGGTCGAGATCTCCTTCAAACGCGTGCTCAAGATGGCGCGTCGGATTGCTCGGGGGGAGGAAGGCAATGTCCGGTTGATCTGTGGCAGCGCGGAGCGGGCGATCCGCGAGGCGCTCCAGCCCGAGAGCGTGAGTGCGTTCTGGATCAATTTTCCGGACCCGTGGCCGAAGAAGCGCCACCACAAGAACAGGTTGCTTCAACCCCCGTTCGTCTCCCAGCTCGCGCGGCGCCTGGTATCGGGCGGCCGGTTGGAGATTGCGACCGATCATACGGACTACGCCGAGGCGATCGATCTGGTGCTGGCCGGCGAGCCCCTGATCGAGAACGCGTTGGATGTGGCGTTCCGCAACGAGGTGCCAGGCCGACTGCACACGGCCTATGAACTCCAGTGGCGGGCCGAGGGCCGCCCGCTTCACTTCTGGAGTTACCGGCGACGGAGCGGGTCGTGAGTGCGTCGGCATTGATTGGGCTCTCGCCGGATCGCCTGCGCCGGCGCTTCGAGGAGGTTGGGGTTCCCGCATATCGGGCCGATCAGGTCGCCGAATGGGTCTATCGACGCGGTGTGCTCGAGCCGCAGGCGATGACGAACCTTCCCCAGGATCTGCGCGGCCAGCTCGGTGCGGACTGGTCATTCCGCGTGCTCGAGCCGATCCGGGAAGCCCAGTCGAGCGATGGTACGCGAAGGGTCGTATTGGGCGCCGCCGACGGAGCGTTCGTCGAGGCGGTACTGATTCCCGAAGAAGAGCGAACGACTCTCTGCGTATCGACCCAGGTCGGATGCCCCCTGGCCTGCTCTTTCTGCGCGACGGGTGCGCTGGGTTTCACACGCAACCTCGATGCAGCCGAGATCGTCGATCAGGTGCTACGCATGCGCGAGTTGCTGCCAGACGACCGCAGCATCACGAACGTGGTTTTCATGGGGATGGGGGAGCCGCTTCTCAATCTTCCGAACCTGATCGCTGCGGTGGAGACCCTGCTCCATCCCAAGGGCTTTGCGATGGCTCCCCGGCGGGTCACGGTGTCCACGGCCGGCGTCGTTCCGAAGATTGCCGAGCTGTTGGAGGCAGTGCCAGTGAACCTGGCCGTCTCCCTTCACGCCGCCACGGATGCGGTGCGCGACGTGTTGGTTCCCCTCAACCGACGCTTTCCGCTGGCTCAGTTGATGCAGGCCCTTCGGGAGCTGCCGCAGATTTCCCGCAGGCATCCGGTCTTCTTCGAGTACACCATGATCGATGGTGTGAACGACTCCGTGGAGGACGCTCGGCAGGTCGGGCGTCTGCTGCGCGGGTTGCCTTCGAAGCTCAATCTGATCCCAATGAACGCCCACTCCGATACAGGCTATCGACCGCCTCCGCCCGAGCGGATCGACGCGTTCATGGGCGAACTCGTCCGGGGTGGCGTCACGGTCACCCTGCGTCGAAGCCGGGGGGCGGATATCGATGCCGCCTGTGGCCAGCTCGCCGGGCGCGAAGCCTCCCAGTAATGCCGATCCCACGAATGGCCGAAACAGAGCCTCCAGGATGCTCTACGCGATCGGTGATATTCACGGCGAGCTTCGCAAGCTCGATGCCCTATTGGCCCAGCTTCCGCTTCGAGCGGAGGATCGCCTGGTGTTCCTCGGTGACTACATCGATCGGGGGCCCGATTCAGCGGGTGTCGTGAGCCGGCTTCTGGACCTGTCCCGGCACGCCGATTGTGTCTTCCTGCTGGGCAATCACGAGTCGATGCTGCTCGACTTCCTGGGCTTCAGGGGGCCGGGGTGGTTCGGGGGAGACGCGTTCCTGTTGAATGGTGGGGACCGGACCCTCGCGAGCTATGGCTACTTCAGCTCGCCTGACCCGAAGCCCGAGAGTTTCGACCTCCCCCCGGCCCACGAGCGCTTCTATCGCGACCTGTTGCCCTACCACACGGAAGGCGACTACGCGTTTGTCCACGCAGGCCTCGCGGAACGCGCGCTCCAATCCGGTGATCTGGCATTTGCCCTGCGCCGCTCCCGGCCCGAGGACCTGCTCTGGAGTCGCTCCACTGCCGATTTGCCCCACAATCTGGGCGTCACGATCGTCTACGGGCATACGCCCACCAGCGATTTCCAGGTACGTCGCAACGATCCGTTCAGCCTGGGGATCGACACCGGCGCCGTTTACGGGGGAACCCTGACAGCAGTCCGCCTGCCTGACGAAACCCTCTATCAGGTGCGCTAGCAGGTGGCCCCGCGCGGCTACTTCGCGGGGATCGTCAGACTCTGGCCGATGCGCAGCTGGTTGGCGTTGCGGATGCCGTTGATCGAAGCGAGGGTCGAGCGCGTGACTCCAAAACGCCGCGCAATGCCGTCCAGGGTGTCGCCACGCCGCACGGTGTAGACGCCGGCATGGGCGAGCTTCGGGCTCGCACTGAGCGCGCCGCCGGGCAATTCGAGCACCTGTCCGACACCGATGCGATTGCGGTTTCGCAGATGGTTCGTGGCCAGAAGGTCTCGCTCACTGACCCCGAAGCGGCGGGCGATGGAGGAGAGCGTGTCGCCACGCCGCACCGTGTAGAGCCCGTCCGCAGGCAACGCGGCCGGAGCTGGGGTCGCGGCCGGGGATCCCGGACGAACCGGGAGCTTCAGGACCTGTCCGACGCGGATCCGATGCCGGCTGCGCAGGCCGTTCAGCGCCACCAACTGGGATTCGCGTACGCTGAACCGATCGGCGATGCGAGACAGAGTGTCCCCGCGTCGTACCCGGTAGGTGCGATCCGGAACCTGCTTCGCGTAGCGTTGGTGCCCGCCGAGGTTGGCCAACACGGCCTTGGCAGAGCCGCGCATCGGATCCCGGGGAACGCGCAGGGAGTACCCCTTCGGTGCGTACTTCTGTCCGGTCCAGACGGGGCTCTGAAGTGCAGGGTTCGCGCGTCGCAAAGCCTCGGTGCTGACACCGAAAACGGATGCCAGATCCGCCGCCTTCACGTAGTGCGTGAGGGTCACGCTCTCGGGTTGATCCGGCGGTTCTCGTTTGAGTTTTCCGAAATAGCGCTCGGATTCGAGCTGGACTTCCCGGGCAGCGAGGAATTCACAGTAGAAGTTCCGCGAGGCGAATCCGAAGGTCCGGCCCTTGTAGCGGTCGAGGATCTGATCGATGTCGCGGGTTCCGAGCTTGCGCACCGCCCGCTCCATGCCCCCAGCCCCGTGGTTGTAGGCCGTGATGGCAAGGGGCCAGGTACCGAGACGTTTGTGGTTCTCGCGTAGCAGGCGCGCCGCAGCGATGGTCGCGAGGAAGGGGTCGTTGCGCTCGTCCACTACGTGATCGACACGCATCATCCGTCGGCCCGTGCTGCGCGTGAACTGCCAGAGCCCGGAGGCGCCCACATGGGAGCGGGCCTTCGGGTTGAAAGAGGACTCGACGTGGGGGAGGGCGGTCAAATCGACCGGAAGTCCCCGGTCCTGGAAGACCCGCCGCATGTAGGACTCCCAGCGACCCTGTCGGACGAGCCCATCCCTGAACTTGTTGGATTGGCCCCGCTGGAAGCGGACCTGTCCGCTGGCGCTGCGCAGCGTCGCGTTGCTGACCCCGCTGGGGAAGAGCGCGAGGATGCGCTTCTGTTCGGCGGAGAGTCCGCTGCGTTTGCCCGTTGCAAGGGTCCGCAGGTTGGACTTGATCGCGCTGCGACGCGTCTTGATCTTCCGATCCCGGCCGCGCCGGGAGAGATTGTCCGGAACGGATGCGGTCTCGTAGACGATCCGCAGGTCTCGCGAGTCGTGCATCAGCCCATGGTCGGTATCGACTTCACTGTAGATCCGTTTCCAGAAGTCGACCCGCGGTACGAGCTCGGCGGGCTTCGGAAAAGTCGGATCCGCAGCCACCGGCCCACCGGCCAGAGCCCAGGCAATCACGATCAGAAGCGGCAGGAAACGACCCATCGATCTCTCACACATCGGCAGGACAGTGGTGAAACTGACGCAAGAGGCTCGGCAGAACAGTGTTTCCCAAAGGTAGGGTGTGGATCGCCGGAGTGCCGCGAGTGGGGGAATCCCGCCAGCCGGGGGCGTTCAGAATGCCTTCATTTCTTGCGGCCCTTGCGCCGGGCCGCACGTGCGGACTTCCGCTTGCGCTTGTTCTGGCCCTTGTTCTGGGCGCGCCGCGTCTTCCGGTTGCCGCCCGGCATGCCGGGCATGCCACCCATCAGGGCCGCCGGGTCGATGTCGCCTGGCATTCCGGCCCCCGAGAGCTTGCCGAGCCCGGGAATCTTCGAGAGCAGCCCACCGCCTGAGCCGAGCGACGCCATCATCTTGCGCATCTGGGAGAATCGCGCGATCAGGTCGGTCACGTCCTTCGCGGCACGGCCACTTCCCCGTGCGATTCGCTGGGCTCGGCTCTTGTCGATCACTGCGGGCTTCAGCCGCTCGTCGATCGTCATCGACTGGATCATCGACTCGACCTTCGTGAGCTCGCGCTCGTCCACCTGGTCGGCCATCTCACCGAACATCGGCAGCTTGCCCATCACGTCCTTCAGAGGGCCCATCTTCTGGATCGTCTTCAGCTGGGTCAGCAGATCGTCCATTCCGAACTGGCCCTTCAGGATGCGTTCGGCGTCTTCCTCTGCCTTCTGGGTGTCGACGACCTCCTCGAAGTCCTTCACCAGGCCGACGATGTCGCCCATCCCCAGGATGCGCGAGGCAAGGCCCTCCGGGCGAAAAGGTTCGAGCCGGTCGATCGTCTCACCGGTACCGATGAACTTGATCGGTACACCGGTGACCGTCTTCACGGCGAGTGCCGCGCCACCCCGTGAATCGCCGTCCAGCTTGGTGAGCACCAGGCCATCCAGGTGCAGGCGCTCGCGGAACGCCTGGGCCACGTTGACCGCATCCCGGCCCATCAGCGCATCGCAGACGAGCAGCGCGTTTGCGGGCTTCGTGGTCTGGACGATGCCTTCGAGCTCGGCCATCAGCTCGTTGTCGATTGCCAGCCGACCCGCGGTGTCGTACACGATCGCGTCGAAGCCCTCAGTGCGGGCGCGCTCGCGGGCGGCGCCGCAGATCGAGGCGGGGGCCTCGCCTTCTTGCCCCGCGTGCACCGGCACGTCGATGCTCGCGCCCAGTTGCTGCAGCTGCAGGACCGCGGCCGGCCGATAGACGTCTGCGGCCACGAGCAGCGGCTTGCGGCCTTCCTTGGTCAGGTGGCGCGCGAGTTTCGCCGCGATGGTCGTCTTGCCGACGCCCTGGAGCCCGAGCAACATGATGGAGGTGACGCCCCCGTCATCCCGCGCGAGTTCCGGATCGACCGGCCCCATCAGAGAGACCAGCTCCTCCTCGCAGACCGCGACGAAGTGCTGGCCCGGGGTCGTCTTCAGCTGCTGTCCCTGGGCGTCCTTGGCCCGGGTCTCGACCTTCTCGCCGAGCGCCTTCTCCTGGACTCGCGCCAGGAAGTCCTTGACGACCGCGTAGTCGACGTCGGCTTCGAGCAGCGAGGAGCGCACCTCTCCGAGCGCTTCCCTGACGTTCTCTTCGTCGAGGGTGCGAACGCCGCCCAGGCGCTCGCGAGCGCGCTTGAAGCCTTCTGTGAGAGTCTCGAGCATCGGTCCTCCCTGGCGGACGGGGGAGGAGGATAACAACGCGTTGTGGTATCTCCCCGTCCGGTAGAGAACCCGAGGAGACCCGGATGCCGACCGATGTCGAGGCCCAGATCACCGGTAATGTGTGGAAGATCGAGAGGGCGGTGGGCGATGCCGTTGAGGAGGAGGACGTGATCCTGATCCTCGAGTCGATGAAGATGGAGATTCCGGTCGAGGCGCCCTGCGAGGGCACCCTTTCGGAGATCCGCGTGAACGAGGGCGACAACGTCGAGGAGGGCTTCGTCCTCGCCGTGATCGCCGACTAGTGTCGTGGCCCGGGCGTTGAAAGTCCGCCCGCTGCGCGCCCGGGATCGGGACGCTGCGTTGGTCCATCTCGAGGCCGCGCCCAGGCTCAACCTGGCCTTGATCGACCTGGTGTGGCGGCTGGGCCGGCCGGCCTCCCGGCGCGATCCGCCGTCCGAGCTGATGGCTGTCTGGGAGCAATCCCGGCTGGTCGGTCTGGCTGCGCTGCGCCCCAGCGTGATGCTGGATGCTCTGGCCGAGCCGGAGGTGCTGGAAGCCCTGTTCCCGCATCTCTCCCGCGTCGGCTCCGGGCTGGTGAAGAGCACCGAGGCGCGTGTCGGACCGCTCTGGGATTGGCTCGAGAGCCGCGGACATCGTGCGCTCCTCGACCGCATCGAGATCAGCTACGTGGTGGAGCCTGCTGAGCTGTGTCCGGTTCCGCCTCCGGCCGGCTGGACGCTGCGCAGCGCTCGCGACGAAGATCTCGACGGGCTCGTCGAGGCCGCTCGGGAGAGCTTGCGCGAAGAGGATCGCCCCGATCCCTCACAGGGCGATCCGGCCGGCTTCCGTCGCTGGGTCCACGGCCGATTGCCGCGCGCGGTGGTCGGAGAGCACGCCGGAAGCCTCGGTTTCGTGGGGTACGCCGACGTCCAATGCCCCAGGGGATGGCTCCTACAGGGTGTCTACACCTGGACCGGATCTCGGTGCCAGGGCGTTGCGTCCGCCGGTGTCAGCGAACTCTGCCGCCGTGCCTTCGAGAGCAGGGCACAGCACGTGCAGCTGGCCGTGGTCGAGGGGAATCTGGCCGCCGAGAAGCTCTACGCCCGCCTGGGCTTCGAACCGCACGCCCGGCTGCGGACCTTGCTGTTCTCGTAAACGCCTGGCTGCGGCCCCTGCTGTTCTCGTGATGGAGGGAACCCGAACCCGCCGCGGTGTTTCTCATTCGGGGCAGCGGTCGGTACCCTCCAGTAGGAGGGCTGACCCAGGCCCAAGGAGGGATCTTGAGCGAGCAGGTAGCCACCCCCGAGGCCGAACCGGAGATCCGACTTCCGGACGCCGAGGTCGCCGATCCCTACTCGGCGATGACCGCCCGCTTCAGCATCTTCTTCCGCTGGTTTGCTCGGCGCTACATCGATCACCTGGATTTCGATGCGTCGACGACCGCGGCGCTGAAGGAGCTCGAAGAGCGGGGCGCCGTCGTCTACGTGATGCGCTACGCGAGCCGGCTCGACTACTTCTTGTTCAACACGCTCTTCGCCCGGCGCGGCCTGCGGCTCTCGGCGTTCGCCAATGGACTCTCGTTCTACTACTACCAGCCGTTCTGGCCCGCATTCAAGTGCTGGTGGCAGCGTCGTCGGTCGAGCCGTAGCGAACGTCGCGAAGATGATCGCCGTCGGGCGCAGGAGAAGGCCCGCGCGGTCGTGTGCCAGGGCGAATCGATGTTCCTCTTCCTGCGAACCCAGCGGATCGGGAGCTTGCTGCGCGGGCGCGAGGCAGCCGTGGCTGAAGGCCGGCGCGACCAGGGCTTGCTCGCCGAAATCCTGAAGACCGCTCGGGACGAAGACAAGCAGGTCGCCCTCGTGCCCCTGGCGCTCTTCTGGCGCAAGGGCCCACGAGTGACTCGCGGCTTCCTGAATCTCACCTATGGCGCGCCGACCCGTCCGACGGACATCGCAAAGGTCACGTCTTTCCTGATGACCTATCAGGATCTGGCGATTCGCCCGGGCATGCCGATCGATCTCCGGGCTTTCATGTCGTCACGTTCCGAGGACAGCGATGTGCGGCTCGTCCGGAAACTGCGGCGTGCGATCCAGATGTTCCTGTTCCGGGAGGAG
This sequence comes from bacterium, assembly GCA_024226235.1. GTDB lineage: Bacteria > Myxococcota_A > UBA9160 > UBA9160 > UBA6930. The sequence continues at coordinate 9,771 of JAAELW010000223.1, read as the reverse complement.
CGCATCGTCGAAGGGCCCACTCTTCGGCCCCGTCATCGCGTCCAGGAGGTCGTGCTGGCCAGCGACGGAGTCCGGCAAGCCGTGGCCGAGCGCGCGAGGGATCCCAGGACCACGCCGGAGGCGGCGCGTGCGCAGGCCGAGAAGGTCTTCCGCGAGATCGCGGCGAACATGAACTCCACTTTCCTGGCGATCCTGAACGTCGCTGCCACCTGGATCTTCCGGAAACTCTTCGTCTCGATCGAGACCTCCGGGTTGGAACGGGTCTCGCACTACGCAAAGGACCAGCCGGTCGTGCTGGTACCGAGCCACCGATCCTATTTCGACTTCCTGATCCTGAGCTGGCTCTTCTACGGTCATCACATGATGCCGCCCCATATTGCCTCCCGGGACAACATGGCCTTCGGTCCCTTCGGTTTCCTCTGGCGTACCGCCGGTGCCTTCTTCATGCGCAGGAGCTTCGACGATCCGGTGTACAAGGCGGTCTTTCGCGCCTACCTCGCCTACCTGGTGAAGGAGGGATTCACCCAGGAGTTCTTCATCGAGGGTGGACGCTCGCGCACGGGCAAGAGCCTGTCGCCGCGCATGGGGATGCTCAATTGGAACATCCAGGCTTTTCTCGACAGTGGCCGCAAGGATCTGATCTTCGTGCCGGTCGGCATCACCTACGAGCGTCTCGTCGAAGAGAGCGCGATGGTCGACGAGCTCGAAGGTGGGGGCAAGCAGCAAGAGAGCATGGTGGCCCTGATGCGGGCCCGGAAAGTCCTGCAGCGTCGCTTCGGAAGCGTATTCCTCTGCTTCGGAGAAGCGGTTTCCCTGGCCAAAGTCCTCGAGGGCCATGAGCAGCTCTTTCTCACCGAAAAGGGTTCGGACGTCGCGGAGGACGACCCGGCCATCGTGGCTCAGAGGCATGATTTCACCGAGCGGCTGGCCAACGATCTCGTCGAGCGCATCAACTGGTCGATCGTGGCCAACGCCACTTCCGTCGCTGCCTGCGCGCTGCTCGGTGAGCCTCGCCGCGGGCTCTTCCGCCACGAGTTGGTGCGACGGATGGCCGAGGTGGTCGAGCTCCTGAACCTCCAGGATGTGCGCCTGACGCCGGCGTTCGCCGCAGATGAGCCCGAGTTCGAGGAATCCATTTCATTCCTGTTGCGCTCGGGGCTGATCAAGTCCGAGAACGATCCTCGTGGTGAGATCCTGTACTTCGAGGATTCCAACCGTCGGGCGTTGATCGTCTACCGCAACACGCTCTTCCACTTCCTGATGGCTCCGAGTCTGATCGCCCGCCAGGTTCTGCTCGGTGGGACCGAAGACGAGCTGACCCACGATCTCGAATTCTGGCTCGACCTTCTCTATCACGAGTTCTTCGCGCCGAAGGCATTGGTCCAGAGTGCGCAGCGCAGTGCGTTTCTCGACTACTTCGAGCGAATTGGTGTGCTCGAGCGTTTCGAAGACCAGTTGCGCGCCACGGAGAAGGGGCAGGCCTACTTCGGCTTCCTCGCCGAGCAGACCCGAAGCCTGCTCGAGGCCTACCATGCAGCCTTCTCGGCGATCGCCGGGTGTGATCAGTTGCAGACGGCCAAGCAGCTCGAGAAGGCCGCCGAGGAGCAGTTCCGACGCGCGAGCTTGATCGGCGAGGTGCACCGCAGCGAAGGCTGGAACCCGGTGACGTTCCGCAATGCGCTCGAGCTGCTGGCTCGGCGCGGCATCGTCGAGAAGCAACCGGCAGAAGGTCGCGCCGAAGCTCTCTACGTCCCCGGCGAGGCCCACGGAGACCTCTCTGGGTTGCTCGGTCGGCTGGCGGGGGCCCTGGGCTCCCGGTAGTCTCGCCGCCCCATGATCTGCCCGAACCCCCCGGACTTCGAGAAACGGGGCGGCCTGGTCACGGCCATCGCCCAGGATCACGCGACCGGCGAGATCCTGATGGTGGCCTACATGAACCAGGCTGCCTTCGAGAAGACGCTCGAACTCGGCGAGGTGGTGTATTGGAGCACCTCGCGGAAAGAACTCTGGCACAAGGGCCAGAGCAGCGGCAACGTACAGATCCTGAAGGAACTGCGGATCGATTGTGATGCCGACGCAGTGCTCGTTCGCGTGGAGCAGAAGGGTGACGCTGCCTGCCATACGGGGAAACGCAGCTGCTTCTACCGGGTCTGGGCCGACGGGGATTGGAACGACGACGGAGTGCAGGTCTTCGATCCAGCCGAGGTCTACGGCAAGTGAGCCCCTCGCGTCGACGCATCCTGCGCCTGGGTCTGCCGAAGGGCAGCCTCCAGGAGACCACGGCCCGGCTCTTCGAGTTGGCCGGCTACAACATCCGCTTTCCCTCGCGCTCCTACTATCCGGAGATCGATGATCCCGAAATCGAGTGCATCCTGATCCGGGCGCAGGAGATGGCGCGCTATGTCGAGCAGGGCGTGCTCGATGCCGGGATCACTGGGGTCGACTGGGTGCAGGAGACCGCCGCCAAGGTCAAGGAGCTGGCGGATCTGAAGGCTCCCTGGCCGAACTACCGCAAGGTGCGCTGGCTCCTGGCCGTGAAGGAAGGCTCGAAGATCCGCTCCGTCGAGGATCTCCAGGGCAAACGGATCGCCACCGAGGCCGTGGGTCTGACGCGTCGCTACTTGAAGAAGCACGGAGTGAAGGCGGAGATCGAGTTCTCCTACGGCGCCACCGAGGTGAAGCCGCCCGTGTTGGCGGATGCGATCGTCGATGTCTCCGAGACCGGTTCGAGCATTCGCGCGAACAATCTGCGCGTGTTGGACACCGTGCTCGAGAGCACGCCGCGCTTCATCGCCAACAAGGATTCCCTCAAGGATGCCTGGAAACAGCGCAAGCTGGATCGACTGCTGCTGATGCTGAACGGTGCGATCACCGCAGCCGGCCGGGTGGGCCTGAAGCTGAATGTACGGCGCAAGAATCTCGATGCGGTCCTCGCGGTGCTGCCGGCGCTGGGCACGCCGACCATTTCTGCCCTCGCGAATGACGAATGGGTCGCGTTGGAGATCATCGTCGAGGAGACCGTGGTGCGCGATCTGCTGCCCGAACTCGTCCGGCTTGGCGCCGAAGGCATCGTCGAGTATCCGATCCACAAGATCATTCATTGAGCCGCTGGCTCCGGCTCGCACTCCTGCTGCCGGATTACGCCCAGACCGCATTCCACGGAGTCTTCAGTCACCGGTTGCCGGGAGGAGCGCCGCGTCGGGTGGCTCAGGCGGTAGTCGTCGGAGACGAGGGCGTGCTGCTGAGCTTGCGGCCCGAGCTGCATGGCTGGGAGCTTCCCGGCGGGACGATCGATCCGGGCGAATCGCCAGAGGCCGCGGTGGTACGGGAGGTGCGGGAGGAGACCGGGCTCGAGGTCGAGATCGACTGGGAGGTCGGTACCTGGACGCGCACGGGCTTCTTGCCGCACACCGCCTGGATCTTTCGTTGCCATCCCCTCGGTGGCACTCTCACCCCGAGTGCGGAGACGCCTGAGGTCGTGTGGTGGGATCCCGAAGCGCTTCCCGAGACGCTGTTCCCGTGGTACCGGGAGCCCCTGGTTCAGGGGCTGGCGGCGGCGGGCCCGCCGGTCGAGCGTACGGAGCACCAGGGTTTGCGGGCCATCGCTGCCGGCTTGGCCATCGATCTGCGCATGCGATTCAGGTAGCGGGGACGTTCTCCCGCCTACGTGCCGGTTTCCCGCAGGCCGCTCTGCTCGAGTTCTTTGCCGAGCTGCTGGACCTTGCGCTTGAACTCGTCGAAGGGGTCGTCGAAGGAGAGGATGATCTCGGTGGTGCGCGGGATCTCATCGCCATTGAGCAGACCGCGGTAGCGGTTCAGGTTGGCCAGGATCGCTTCGGCCACCTTGAGTGCGCGCTTCTCGGTCTTGATCAGCGGCGACTGCAGGGTGTAGACGTTGTTGCGGCCCCAGAGGCTCTCGTCGCGGACGATCGCGATTTCGCGGTAGACGCTGTTGATCGGATCGAAGTTGTATTCGACACGGACCTCTTTGAAGATGTCCGAATTCCCGGTGTAGAAGCCGCGCTCCTTTTCCACCTTGCCGAGCTGACGGCAGCGGGGGCAGTAGAACGTATCGCCGTGGTTGAGCAGGAAGACGCCCTTCGCGTAGTCCTCGCAGTCGGTGTTCTCGCAGTAACCGACTCCACGTTTCATGCTTGCCATGGGATTTCGCCTCCGGCTCTCGCCTTGTGTTGCGCGAGCTCCGTTCGAGCCTCTCAAGTCTTGCGACTTCTATAGGCAAGCCCCGTGCCATGCAGCTCTGGGGGGAGCACCGCGGCGCGATGTTCGAGCGTTCTTCCGCTCCTTGATAGTCTAGCTGCAGATCCTTTGCCGGTGTTGGGATGCGTACGCGTTGCCGGTACAAGTATCCCGTGTGACTCAAACGGGGAAGCTGATTCCCCTCCACCCGGGCCAAACGCGGCGGGTCTGCAAGTTCCCGCGCACTACGTCCAGGAGCATGGCTCCGGGCGCCTTGGCTGGGGGAAAGGCGAACTGTCGCAATGACTTACGGGTAACTCTGCTTATAATCCGCGAGCCCCCCGTTTGTCAACCAGGATTTGATTCGTCCCCCCGGGCGAGTTCTCTGCGAAGCGCTGCGCGCTCCCGAGCCAGAACCAGGGCATAGCCAGCAATGCCTACAATGGTGAGGCCATAGGCCGCTACGACGAAGCCCATGGTGCCTCCTCCCGGCCCGCCAGGGCCCGCCGGCGGCTCTGCTCTGCACGCAGGCGGCCGATCTCCATGCGCCGCACGAGCAGGAACGCGAAGACCGCGACCATCGCCACCATGCCCATCAAGAATGGCCAGCGCATGCCAGCGCCGAGGCTGTCTCCCCCCAGGTTCTCCGGGTGGATCGAGCGGCCGGCGGCGATCTTGATTGCGAAGTAGTTGAGTGGAATGAGTGCGATTCCGGCGATGCCATAGACCGCCGCGAACCGGGCCGCCCTTTCGCTGCCCTCCGTGAATGAGCGAAGCAGCAGGTAGGCTACGTAGACGAAGAAGAGCAGCAGGGTCACCGTGAGGCGCAGATCCCAGGACCACCATTTGCCCCAGGTGCCCTTGGCCCAGATCGGGCCACTGATCAGCATCAGTACTGCGAACAACACGCCGATCTCGGCGCTCGAAAGGGCGAAGCGGTCCCATCGCTCGTCCCCTTTCCACAGGTAGAGGGCACCCCCCAGGGCCGTGCAGACGAAGCCCAGGTAGGTGCCGATCGCCATCGGCACGTGGACGTAGAGGATCTTCTGGATCACCCCCTGATAGCGGTCGATGGGCGCGTCCCAGGCGAGGAAGGCCCAGATGGCGACGCAGCCGACCAACAGCAAGGCCGTGGTCATGCGGGCGCGGGAAGAAGGGGCGTCTGCGGTCATGCGTAGGTCATTCGTCGAGCACGTACTCGAAGCCGAGGAACGAAACTATCAGAAACACACCATCGGTCACGAGCAGGAGCTGAAGGGCCGAGAATGGAACCGTACCTTCTGCAATCAGCCCTCGGGTCGCCTGCACCGCCCCAAGCACGACCGGGACCATCAGTGGCAGCATCAGGAGCGGCAGGATCATCTCCCGGTTCGTGGTTCGGACGGCCATCGCCGAGAACAGGGTTCCCAGGCTGCACAGGCCCACGGCCCCGAGGAAGGCGACTGCGGCCAGGGGTAGGGCTATGGGCCAGAGGTTCAGGTCGAAGGCGAGAGCGAAGGCGAAGGCCGTGACGGCCTGCATGATCAGCACCAACGCCAGGTTGGCGCCTGCCTTGCCCAGGAAGATCCATCCACGATCGACGGGGGCGAGGGCGAGGCCCGACAAGGCCTCGTTCTCCAGCTCCATGCCGAAGGAGCGGCTCAGCCCCAGCACGATGGTGAAGACGTAGGCTACCCAGAGCAGGCCGGGTATGTGCTCCCGTGCGGTGTCACCCTGGCCCGGAGGTGCGGCGAAGTAGAGCACCACGACGACGAGCAGAGCGAAGACCAGCATGGCGACCAACCGATCGCGGCTGCGCCATTCGGTGAGCAGATCCTTCCAGAGGAGAGTCCAGAGAATCTTCACGATGGCGCCGGGCTCGCGATGGCCTCTCGGTAGGCGGCATCGAGGCTTTCGCGGCAGGACAACGCATCGGGCGCGAGGGATCGGGCGACCCCGTGGTGAAGAATCAGCGTTCGGCTCGCCAGGGCGGCGGCTCGGGAGAGATCGTGGGTGACGAGCATGGCCGTGCGGCCACCGTCGCGGGCGGCGGCGAGCTGTTCGGTCAGGCGATCCGCGGCCGTCGGGTCGAGGCCGGTGAACGGCTCGTCGAGCAACAGGATGGCCGGGTCATGGACGAGCGCCCGCGCGATGGCGACCCGTTGTGCCATGCCTCGGGAGAAACCGCCGACGGTTCGGTCGGCCGCAGCGCGGAGATCCTGTTCCTCGAGTAGTTCGGTCGCGCGGGCTTCCGGATCGTCCACGCTCCACAGGCGTCCCGCCAGGATCAGGTTCTCTCGGGCAGTGAGTGCCGGATACAGGAACGTGGCGTGCCCGATCAAGCCGATCCTGCGGCGGCGGGCCATCCGGTCATCCGCCGGGCCCTCGTGTCCTGTGGCGCCAAAGTGAATCGTTCCGGCCGAGGGACGTGCCAGGCCGGCGATCAGCCGCAGCAGGGTCGACTTTCCAGCTCCGTTGGGTCCGAGCACGGCCAGCGTGGAGCCGCAGGGAACATCGAGGTCCAGCGGATGCAATGCCACCAGTGGACCGAAGTGGCGGGTGAGTCCGCGGGCCTCGATCGCGTGGGCGGCCTGGCTCACCCGTTGTCCCCGGGCAACGGCGAGCCACATTGGGCGCAGAAACGGTGCCGGGTATCGGGCACCGCACCGCACTCGCCGCAGGTCGGTGGCCTACCGGCTGCGGCAACGGGCGCCCGTGGGCTCCGCTCTTCGCGCATCAACTCGATCGCACGAGCGCGCAGATCGTTGCGCAGCGTTCCGTAGTCCTCTTCCTCGACCTTGCCGGTTTCGAAGTCGTGGTCGAGATCGCGCAGTGCCGCGACGACGGCGTCGCGCTCCCTTCCGGCTGCCGTTTCCGTGTCGCCGGCCAGGTCGCCGTCGGAGCGATTGCGCCACAGCGGTGTGACCAGAAGCGTCAAGGCCAGCGCGCCGCAGAGCGCGATACCTCCCCGGAACGCGAAGGTGGGCAGTCGGCTTCTTGGCGGCCGGCGATCGATGCGCAGGCCCACCTTCTCGTCGGCCTCGATCTCGTAGGCCTCCAGGTGCATGTAGGTCAGGTCCGAGGTGCGCACGGGTCGGCGTCGGTGGAGCCGCTCCGAATGGGGTGACAGGTTGCCCGGGTCGGTCAGGAAGATCGACAGCAGGGGCACGCTCACGGGCCAACTGCGTTCGAACTCCACCGGAAACGCATCGACCTGCACCTGGTACGCGACTTCGACCTTGAGCTCTCCGGGTGGAGTCTCGCCGATCACGCTCAATCCCCCCCGCTCGTCTGGCACCAGCGTGACGCCGTTTCCGTCCGAACCGAACCGCAAACGGGCGGTGCCAGCGGGTAGTGGGATGAAGTGCAGGGGCGCTGCGATGGTGCCGAGCACGCGTTCCTCGCCGGTGACTTCGAGCAGATGGGTCTCGTTCACGGCCATCGCAGCGTCGTCGACCGCGAGCAGCACCCGAACCTCCGTCGGAGTGACGGCGCCCTCGGCGAGGCGCGCGGGTGGAACGCGCAAGGAGATCGCCACGCGCGTTCCGGGCGGCACCGGGCCACTGTCGAAGGCCAGGAAGCCCGAGCCCTCACCCGGCCCCAGCGTCGCAGCCGAGAACTCCGGGGTCTCGAGCTCAGCACCTGCAGGGATCCAGAGCCGGAGCGCCGAGGCGCCATCGGGCAACTCCCAGGAGAGTTCGATTCGCTGGCTGTCGGTGGCTTCTGCGGCTTCGAGCTCGAAGGAGAACGAGAGGTCCCGGCTGCCCGGATGCACCGGGCCCCACCAGCGCAGATCGCGTTCCGTCTGTTCGACTCCGTCAGGGATCACACCCAGCGGCATCTGGAAGCTGCTGGCGCCCTCGGGCAGCCGAGCTCGGAGGGCCGGCGTCGCATTCTTGCGGGCTTCTGCGGCCACGTGGAATGTATTCGGCCCCGGATTCTCGACTCTCAGGGTCTCGGTCACCCGCAATCCGGCGCCCGTGCGCTGTAGCCGCAGCTCCGCCTGGCCTGCGAGGAGATTGCTGGCATCGTCCGAGAGCTGCGCGATCCGGATGTCGGCCTGCCGCTCGGTTTCGCCGGCAGTAAAGGAGATGCGTCCTCCCGGAAACGGCACTCCCTGGTATTGGGCGCCTAACAGGTAGGCGAGGTTGCCACCGCGTGCGATGCCCTCGAACGCGAACCGACCCTCTGCGTCGCTACGCGTCCGGCGCATGCCCGGCACCCCCTCGGCGGTGAGGGCGTAGAGGGCCACCTCGACGTCCGGGAGCGGCGTGCCGTCCAGGCTTTCGAGCACGCGCCCGCGGATCGTGCCGTCACCGCCCGGGACATCCGGTGTCCGTCTCTCGGGCTGAGCGGCCGCTGCGACTGCAAGCAGCAGCGCCAAGCCGAGTACGAAGAACCTGCGCACCAGGCCGCGGTCCAGATGCTTGGGAACGCTCATGCTTCGCTCTCGTCCGAGCGGGTTCGTGGTGACGGGTGGGGCCAGAGGATCAGGATGGTGCCGAGTACGAAGGTGTAGCCACCGATCCAGATCCAGTTGACCAGCGGGTTGCGGTAGATCTTCACGGTGGCGGAGCCATCGGGCTCGACGGCGGTGAGGATTACGTAGAGATCTTCGAGGAGTGTGGAGTAGACCGACGGGATCGAGGCGGGCTGCTGCTCGAGCCAGTAGACGCGGCGTTCCGGCGTCATCGTGACCCGAGGCTCGCCATCCTCGAAGAGCGCCAGCCGCGCGACCGCTCCACCGTAGTGCTGGGCTGGAATGGGTCGTGCGGTGCGGTACTCGAGCCGGTAGCCGTTCATTTCGATCGAATCGCCCACGCGGATGTTCTCGAGCCGTTCCTCGTTGAAAGCGGCTCCCGCGATCCCGATGAAGATGAACACGACACCGAGATGTACGACGTACCCGCCGTATCGCCGTTGGTTCTTTCGCATCAGCGTTGCGATGGCACGGGCTGGGTTTTCGCCGCGGCGCATTCGCGCACGCACGGCACGGAAATACTCCTGGATGATCGTACCGGCCACGAACCCCGAAACCGCCCAGATGAGTATCGGAAGGCTACCACCCGAGAGTCCCGTGCCGATCCCCGTCGCGAGGCCGACTCCCAGTCCGAAGACGGAGGGCCATACGAACTGGCGTCGCAAGTTCGCACCGGAGGCGCGGCGCCAGGCAATCAGCGGTCCGATCCCGGTCAGCGCCAGCAGCGGAATCGCCACGAAGCTGGCCAGGCCATTGAACCAGACGGGGCCGATCAACAGCTCCGTGCCGGTGATCCATTCGGAGACCTTCGGGAAGAGCGTTCCCCAGAAGACCACACCGAGGAATGCCATGAACAGCCAGTTGTTCACCACGAAGCCCGCTTCACGGGAGAGCATGGATTCGAGCTGGTGCTTCGCGCGAAGCTCTGGCGACCGCCAGATGAGGACGCCGAAGAAGAGCACGACTGTCGCCGCGACATAGCCCAGAAAGAGGGTTCCGAAGATTTCCGTCTGGGCGAATGCGTGGACCGAGCGGACGAGGCCACTGCGGGTCAGCATCGTGCCGAACAGGCAGAGCGTGTAGGTCAGCCCGATCAGCACCAGGTTCCAGACCTT
>JAAELW010000222.1 GCA_024226235.1 bacterium | reverse complement strand
ACTTAACAATCGTGCCTGGCCCCTCTCTTAACAGCTCGCTTGAAAGGACTACTCGTCGGACTCTTTGCTGGCCTCGGGAGCCATGCCGAGCTGTGCTTTTACGGCCTCGACCGAATCCAGGTGATGAATGGCGCGCAGGGTCAGACCCTCCAGTTCCAGGATCGTGGCCTGGTCTTCGACATCCGGTAGGCGGGCCGTCGCACTTCCATCGCGATCGAGGAGCACCGGGTAAGGCCGGTCGCGCATTCGGGGGATGGCGAAGAGGCTCGCGATCAGGCTGGGCATGTTGTGGATGTCAGCGACATACACCGCGCTCAAGTCCGTCAGACCCTTGGCGCCCAATTCGGCGATCGCTTCGCGCAACAGGTCCCCCCCATTCATGTCGCGGCTGAACAGCAGCAATTTGGCACTCTTGTCGAGGGCACGGACTTTTTCGTGCTGATCCTCCAGCTGGAACGGCACCAGCCGGTCGCCCACTGCATAGGGCGCTTGGGCACTGGCAGGCAGTGAACCCAGCAGGGAGACAAGAATCAGGACGGCCACGAAAGGGATTGCACGCACGGGCCGGAGGATACAGCATCTCCCCATGGATGAGCGCCCCTCCCCTGTCGTCATTGCATTGGATGAGCTCGAAGAGAAGACTCTCGAAGGCCTCGTGGAGGCCTTCGTCAACCGCGAAGGCACCGACTACGGAGCCACCGAGCGGAACCTCGACGACAAGGTAATGGATGTCCTGCGTCAGCTGCGCCGCGGTGAGGCTTTCGTCGTGTTCGACCCGGAAACCGAATCGGTGAACATCGTGCCGAAGAGGGAGATGCCGGACACCGCGTGATGCCGGGGCCGGATCGGGTCAGACGGAGCGGGCCTCCGCATTCTCGTCTTGCTCGCCCGAGGCTCCGTTGCCGTCGGCCGGAGCGAAAGGCTCCGAAGCTGCCGCCGGATCCTCATCGGTCTCGAGCGGCTCGCCTTCCGGAGCGCTGGCCTGCGTTTCATCGACATCCGGGAGCGGGGCCAACGTTTCATCGGCGTCCGGGAGCGGGGCCAGCTCCTCGGGAAGAGCATCGAGACCGAGACCGCCTTCGAGCTTCTCGAGGCTGTCGGGGCACAGCTGACCGGCCCCGGTAGCCAGATGGTCGTAGACCGACCGGTATTGAAGGGTCAGATCGTGAAGCTTGCGTGAGGTTTCTTCGAAGTGGTTCGCGACCTGACCGCGGTAGTCACCGAGCTCCTGCTCGACGGTCTTCCGCTCCCCGCGGGCATCTTCGAGGGCGCCCTCGAGCTCCCTGACCTGGGCCGCGTTGTCGCCGGTGCGGCGACCGAACCAGAAGGCGAGCAGTAGACCACCGAGAAAGATCGGCACTGCAACCTCGGGTTGCAGGACCACCGCCAGCCACTCCACAATATTCGACGTCTCCGACATCGGCTTCCCCTTCCTGCATTGCTCAGCGCCCGCAACACTAGCACGAAGGGACGGCTACCGACGGTGATGGAGCCTTCATCCTCGAGTTCGGACGAGGCGATCGGTGATGGCGCGAACGGATCACCAGGCCGAAGGAAGGCTCTCCGGCTCGCGAACCGCGATCAATCCGGGTCCGTCGCCAGCGGCGGTGCACACCAGGCCTTCGTGCTCAGACGGCCAGCCCGGTGCGGGTGGGGCCAACCCGAAGTGGAACCCGCACAGCACGCCAGGGGCCAGGCCCAGCCGTTCGCGGAGCACTGGCATTGCCCGACGCATCTCCGCGAGTGCGATCTGACCCACCGTGAAGCGGGCGTTCAGCTCGACCACGGGCCGGAAGGCCTCATGGCCCTCCGAATCGCGGTAGACGAAGGCATCCACGCCGCAGGGACCACGGTAGCCGGCTTCCGAAGCCGCCAGGGCCATCGTGACGGCAGCCTCGCGCAGAGCTTCATCGTGAGGGGAGCCCGAGCTGGAGCGCCCCCGGGAATCCACCCGCCCTCGATGCCCACGGACGAGTCCCGCTGGGCTGGTGCACTGCTCGAAGGTGCCGAGCAGCAGCACGCCGCCACCCTGCTCGATCAACAACTGGGCCGAGAGATCGGCGGTTCGCGCAACCCACGGCTCGATCAAAGCGCCACCGCGGTCGGCCAGGCGAGAGAACGCCCCTTCGAGCGCAGCCCGGTCCAACGACTCGACCCGTCCCGCGACCCTCCCCCGGCCGCTGCTTCCATGGCGCGGCTTGAGCGTGAAGGCGCCGAAGGCACTGGGCTCTGCGGCCAGCAGCTGGTCGAGGATGGCCCAGGCCGCCGCCGGATCGCGCAGCTCGGCCGGCTCCAGCACACCGACCCGATCCCAGAGCGGAGGCAAGAGCCCGGCCTCCCGGGCGGCGGCCAGCGCGAAGGCCTTGTCGTGCACGCGGGCCACGATGTCTGGCTCCGCACCGAAGAGCACCCGGCCTTCGGCGGCTGCCCACGCGGCCGCTTCCTCGGTATTCAACCATGCCGCCGCCGAGACGTCTTCGAGCCACGCCAGCGGCACCGGCGGGTCGAACAGGCCGCGCCACAAGGAAACCAGCGAAGCTGCCGCCGGCTGCTTGATGCGCTCGCGCCAGCCCGGACCCTCCTCGGCCGAGATGTTCGGAAGCAGCAAGGGCGCGCTGCTCACCCCCGCTCCTGGGACGAGCGGGCCGTGCGCACGTGCTCGATGAACGCGTCGCTAAGCCCTGCCCGGCGGCGCGCCGCCTGGTCGAAGCGTCGGCCCTTGGCGCGAGCCGCGGAGAACGGGAACGGAACGTTCGCCTCGTAGCGGCCGATCGCATCACCCCCGGGGCACAGCGCTTCGAGCCAGCTCGCCGCAAAGGCGACATGCCCCACCTCGTCATCGTGGATCTGCTGGCAGGCTCGCGCGCTCTCCTCGTCTCCCGCGTCCCGGAACGCATCGCGATAGAGCAGGCTGAAGTCGAGGTTGGCCTGCTCGAAAGTGAGGCCCACGGCTGCGAGAAAAGCCTCTGGGGTGTCGATCACGTCGACGTTCTTCCAGAGATAGTCGGAATGCGGGGCGAATGCGGCAAAGCGGAAGCCCTGGGCCTCCAGCCTCTCGAGATAGGCTCGGGTGTGGCGCTGCTCGTCACCCAGGATCCGCAACCATCCAGCGCTGAGCTCGGGGGGAAGATCGGGCCAACGCAGCAGCGCCCATGCAAATAGCTCCACCGCTTGCAGTTCGTGGTGAGCGAAACGCGCCAGGCACACGGCCCGTGCATGCGGGGAGTGAAGCGCACCGGGCTTGGGCAGCGCCGCAGCGCCACTGGCCATCTCCAGCCCCGGATCTCGCACGGGACGGCTGGGAAATGTGCCGCTCGGCACGTCGGAGGGGAATTCAGTGCGCCCATCCGGACACACCCGTGTTAGCTTGGAGTCGAGGTCGCCACGGGTGAGGATGTGCTTGCACGCCTCACGCACCTCCGGTCGTTGATTCTGGGCTCCCGCCATCTGCACCTCTACCGCATCCCTCCGCGTGCAGCCTACCAGTTGGGCACAGATGCCTTCAGAGGAGGCAAGCTGTGGAGCGAATGAGCCACAAACGGCCCGCCGGGCGGTATGCACCTTGCAATCCCGGCGCGATGGAGGAGATGACGATGTGGGTTCGGGTCTTCGATGATGCGGAGCAGTCCCTCGAAGGCGGCGGGCGCGGTTTCGAGATCCGCCCCGAAGGGCGCGACCACCACCTGCTGCGTTTGTGGGGCCCGATGCCCCGACGCTGGGCCGAGGGCGTCTGCAGCGGGCTGGCCCGGGCACGCGTGACGATCGAAAGTGGCGTGGCCATCCGGGAGGGCCCGGAGCTCTGGTCCGCCAGCTTCCAGATCTCGTCGCGCAAGGCAACTCGAAACCCGCTCTCCATCGATCTGCTGTCCCTGGCGCTCCACCCGCCGACTCCCGCCGATTGGATCCCGGTGCGCATCGAGGGCTTCACACTGGGCGAAGACCCGGAGCGCGCGGTCCTGCGCGTGGATCTGTTCGGACCCGACCAGCACGGCTTCCTGGGCGGCCTGCTCCAACGGCTGGGCTTTCTGGGTCTGGCGCCCGTGGAGATGGTGATCGAGACGGGCCCCAAAGGCCTCTACGACGTCCTCCACCTGCAGACGACAGAGGGCACTGCACCCTCCGGGGTCCACCGCCAAGCCGTCAGCAAGCTGCTGGAGAGTTGCGTCTCGACAGCTCGTCCCGCGTAGGACGTCGAATCGACAGGACGTCCGCCACGTCCCACATTGCATCTGATGAAGCTGCGACATCGATCCATTGCAGTTGCGATCGGCCTACTCGCGGTCGCTGCGATCGGTCGGGCCCAGCAGGGGCCCGGGAATCCCCCCGATCACTCGGACCAATCAGGTGTACAGATCCATCTGCTCTCCTGTGACCCCTACGCTGGGCAGCGAGATCTACGCGTCGCCCGCGTGCGGATCCGCGTCGGCGCCCGGCCGATCGAACTGACGGATCTCCAGTGTGGTGCATTCGTGCCCGGCACGAAGAGCGCCCTGTTCCTGAATGCCGTGGATGGGCTCGGCAAGCTTCCGGCAGGTACCGAACGGATTGCCCAGGTGGTGTTCCCGGCTTCGCGGAGGCATCGGGAATGCCGTTGTGTGATTGGCTCAGCCGTCGCGTTGCGCGAGCGGCGCGGACAACACGGACCCGAATGGTGGGAGGAGGAGACCTGGGAGCCGGCCCCCCAAGGAGAGCAGGCTCCCGGGACCTGGCCAGCCGAGAATCACATCCCCGGCCCGGACGTGTTGCGGCTGGAGGTCGTGCTCCGCCCCGCTACCGAGCTACACCGGGAGCCGGACGAGGAGGCTCCGGTCTTGGAGCGGCTGACCGCCCAGGAACGGGTGGACGTGCTGTCCATCGAACGGGGCTGGAAGCTGGTGCGGCGTGCAGGCGGGCTGGTCGGGTGGATCCGCTCGGACACCGCCACACCGGATCTCCAGGCCCCAGCCAGGGTCGGAGCCCGACTGGACGAGCTGGCCCTGACCCTTGGCCCCGACGGAACCGCCCCGGACGCACTGATCTCCTCCTGCCCGGTTTCTGCCGCCGACGCCCTGCCCGAGCTGGTCTTCGCTCTGGTCCCCGCAACCCATACGGTCTACGTCACGAACCTCTGGTACGCCCTCGACGACGTCCAACGCGAAGCCTTCCACGCCTGGGTGAAGGGCTGTCATGAAATCACCCGCATCGTCGAACTCGCCACCGGAGCCGAGCTGAGAAACTGAATGGACAGGGCCGGAGTTCACGAACGGGGCCGGAGTTCAGAATTCACTT